>JABDPT010000264.1 GCA_013042605.1 Paracoccaceae bacterium | reverse complement strand
TCACGCTCATCGTGCTGGTGATGGTGTTTCTGACCATCAACGACACGGGCGTGAAGTGGCTATCCAACGACTACCCGTTGCATCAGATCGTGTTCATTCGATCCTCGATCGGGATCTGCATCACGATGGTGTTGCTTCAGTTCGAAGGCGGCTGGGGCAAACTGCGCACGGCCACGCCGGGGCTGCATGTCATCCGCGCACTCCTGCTGGTGCTAGCCAATATCCTGTTCTTTGCCGGTCTGGCCACGCTGCCGTTGGCTGAAGCGACTGCGCTTTTCTTTATCGCGCCGCTTTGCATCACGCTTTTGTCGATGCCGCTTCTCGGGGCGCCGGTCGGCCCGCGCCGGATCTTCGCCGTGCTGGTCGGTTTCGCCGGTGTGGTGATGATGACCCGGCCCGTGGGCGGTGCTGCGGACGCGCCTCCGCTTTGGGTGCTTGCGCTGCCGGTGGCTGCGGCCCTGTGTTACGCCCTCATGCAGATCCTAACCCGCAAACTGGGGGCCAATAGCCCCGCCTCAGCGCTATCGTTCCATATTCAGGCGGCTTTCATCCTGACCGGGATCGGGTTCTTTCTGGCGGCGGGCGATGGGCGGTTCGCCGTCGGGGTCGAAAATGCCAGCCTGCAATTCCTGTTCCGAGCCTGGATTGTCCCGCCGGTCGGCGATTGGTGGATCCTTGGGGGCCTAGGCGTGATCATCGGCGTGATGGGCTATTGCCTTGCACAAGCCTATCGGCTGGGCGAGCCGTCGGTGATCGCACCGTTTGAATACGTGGCGCTGCCTTTTGCGGTGCTTTGGGGGTTTCTGATCTGGGGCGACTTGCCTGATGCCTGGGCGACAGCCGGGATCGTGATGATCGTCGGGTCGGGGGTCTATGTCTTCGTGCGGGAGCGGCGGGTCAGCACCCCGGACGCCGCCTTGTCGAAATCGCCCACCCCTCACGATCCTGCTTGACGGCCCAAAGCGGCGGCCCTAGAACGCCCCTCACGTTCGGGCATGCCCGGACGGGCAGTGGGCGGTTGTAGCTCAGTTGGTTAGAGTACCGGCCTGTCACGCCGGGGGTCGCGGGTTCGAGCCCCGTCAACCGCGCCATTATCCCAAAAACAATCGCCGCTCGTTCATGTCAACGCCGCCAATATCCGCGCCCAGCTTCGGGTGCCCTTGTGGAAGCTGCTCATATTGTATTTCTCGTTCGGGCTGTGGATCTGGTCGTCGTCCAGACCGAAGCCGATCAGCATCGAATCGACGCCGAGGATATCCTGGAAATATCCGGCGATCGGGATTGACCCGCCCGACCCGATGAAGGCGGCGGGGCGGGGCCATTCGTCCGACAGGGCCAGCCGCGCTTTTTCAAACGCCGGGTCGTCGGTCGGCATCACGCTCGCGGGTGCGTTCCCGTGTTCTTTGAATTCGACCGTACAATCCGCGGGCACGCCCGCGCGCACCTGCTCTCGGAACGCCTTGCGCAGCGCATGGGGGTCTTGCGTCCCGACCAGGCGGAAGCTGACCTTGGCGCTGGCCTTCGACGGCAAGACCGTCTTGAACCCATCGCCCGTGTAGCCGCCGATGATCCCGTTGATCTCGCAAGTCGGGCGGGACCAGACCATTTCGAGCGCCGAGCGCCCGGCTTCGCCGGCTGGAACCGATAGGCCGACACTTCCCAGAAACTCCGCAGCATCGAATCCAAGTTGCTCCCATTGCGCCTGAATGTCCTTGGGCAACTCGGGGACCCCATCGTAAAAGCCCGGAACAGTGATCCGGCCCATTTCGTCGCGTAATCCGGCGAGAATACGGGTCAGAACGTGGACCGGGTTGATGGCCGCCCCACCGAAAAGACCAGAATGCAGATCTTTGTTCGGCCCCGTGATGATGATCTCTTCGCCCAGCAGGCCCCGCAACATTGTCGTGATGGCTGGGGTCTGAGCATCGAAAAGACCCGTGTCGCAGATCAAGCAAAGGTCGGCCCGAAGCATATCTGCATGCTCTTTCAGAAACGGGATCAGGGAAGGCGAGCCTGATTCTTCCTCGCCCTCGAAGAAGAAGGTCAGGCGGCAGGGCAGGGAGCCGTGCACCGCCTTCCATGCGCGGCAAGCCTCAACAAAGGTCATCAACTGACCTTTGTCATCGGCCGCGCCCCGGCCACGGATCACCGGGCCATCGGGCCCGTCCTGCACCTCCGGATCAAAGGGATCGCGTTCCCAAAGGTCGAGCGGATCCACGGGCTGCACATCGTAATGCCCGTAGAACATCAGGTGCGGCCCGCGATCGCCCACATGCCCCACAACCATCGACTTCCCGGGCGTGGGATACTTGCGCGCCTCGACCCCCAGAGAAGCAAGGTCTTTGACCAGCCAATCCGCCGCCGCCTCGCATGCATCATGGAACGCAGGGTCTGTCGAAATCGACGGAATACGCAAAAGCTCCATCAGCCGTTCTGTGGCGGCCGGCAGATTGTCGTCGATTGTGCTGAGCACCTTTTCGAGGGTCATCGCACCTCTCCTTCATTCCGAATTACCTGCGAAACCTATCAGCGGGCGGGGGACTGTCCAGATGTCGCAGGGCTTGAATTGATCTATGTCAGGGTGGCGTTATATCGCGTGTTGTCTTGTGGCGGTCGGACATATACAAATTCGTGAATGGGTAAGGGAGAGGTACCGGTGGACTACACCGCAGGTTTGGATAAGGCGCTGCAACGCCTGCACGACGAAGGCCGCTATCGGACGTTCATCGATATTGAGCGTGAGCAAGGCAATTTTCCGCATGCAATCTGGCGCCGCCCCGACGGCAGCACCCAGCCCGTTACCGTATGGTGCGGCAATGACTACCTGGGCATGGGTCAGCATCCGGCAGTTCTCGAAGCGATGCACGAGGCGCTCGAAGCCACCGGTGCGGGCTCTGGCGGCACGCGCAACATCTCCGGGACCACGGTTTATCACAAGCGGCTCGAGGCCGAACTCGCCGACCTCCACAAAAAGGAATCGGCGCTGCTTTTCACCTCTGCCTATATCGCGAATGACGCCACGCTCAGCACATTGCCCAAGCTCTTTCCCGGGTTGATCATCTATTCGGATGTACTGAACCACGCCTCGATGATCGAAGGCATCCGCCGCAACGGTGGCCAGAAACGCATCTTCCGCCACAACGATCTGGAGCATCTGCGCGAGCTTCTTGAAGCCGATGATCCCGCCGCTCCCAAGCTGATCGCCTTCGAATCCATCTATTCGATGGACGGCGATTTCGGCCCGATCGAAGCGTTGTGCGACCTTGCCGACGAATTCGGCGCGCTCACCTATATCGACGAAGTGCATGCTGTCGGCATGTACGGCCCCCGTGGTGCGGGCGTTGCCGAGCGTGACGGGCTGATGGACCGCATCGACATCATCAATGGGACGCTGGCCAAGGCCTATGGCGTGATGGGCGGCTATATCGCATCCAGCGCGAAAATGTGCGACGCCATAAGGTCTTACGCGCCGGGCTTTATCTTCACGACGTCCTTGCCGCCAGCGGTCGCGGCGGGCGCCGCGGCTTCGGTGCGTCATCTGAAGACCGATCAGGAACGGCGCGATGAGCACCAGACCCAGGCCCGCATCCTGAAGATGCGCCTCAAGGGTCTTGGCCTGCCGCTGATCGATCATGGCAGCCATATCGTGCCTGTGATCGTCGGCGATCCGGTTCACACCAAACAGCTGTCGGACATGCTGCTCGAAGATTTCGGCATCTATGTCCAGCCGATCAACTTCCCCACCGTGCCCCGCGGGACCGAGCGGTTGCGCTTCACCCCGTCACCGGTTCACGGACCGGGCGAGATTGATGCGCTGGTGCGCGCAATGGACCAACTTTGGTCGCATTGTGCGCTCAATCGTGCCGAGCTTTCTGCCTAAAAATAGAACCTGTGCAGTCATTTAGTGGCTGTGTTAACCTTATCGAACTAAGCTCGGGGCGATTCTGATCGCCGATTGGGACGAGTTGGCAATGGGGCAGAGCGAATGAGCAGGCGTTCGGACACGCCGGAAAAGAAGGCCGTCGAGCGCCCGAAAGGGTTCGACGACTTCGAGCTGCGCCTTGGTGACATCATGCGCGGAGAGCGCGCGACACTTGGCAAATCGCTTCTCGATGTGCAGCGTGACCTGAAGATCAAGGCAACCTATATCGCCGCCATCGAAAACGCCGACCCCAGCGCCTTTGAATCGCCCGGCTTCATCGCGGGCTATGTGCGGTCTTACGCGCGCTATCTCTCGCTTGATCCAGAATGGGCCTACAAGACCTTCTGCGAAGAAGGCAATTTCGTCAGCGCCACCGGGCTCAAATCCGGTCCCGCGGCCAAGAAATCACCTCCCAAGGGCCTGACCCCGATGGGTGCGCGCGATCCGCTCGCCCAGCCCAGCGTGTCCTTCATTCCCATCGCCGAAGCACCGCTGTCGCGGATCGAAGCCGGGGCCATTGGCTCCATTGCCGTGCTTGCCGCGCTTATCGGTGCCATCGGTTATGGCGGCTGGGCGGTCTTGCAGGAAGTGCAGAAGGTTCAATTCACGCCGGTCGATCAGACGCCGGTCGTCTTGTCCCAGCTTGACCCCTTGGAGCCGGCGGCCGCCGCGCCCGAGATGGGCGACGACAGCGGCGCCATCGCCGCGGTTCCGACCCCCGAAACCTTTGACCGTCTTTATCGTCCGCAAGCGCTCGACGTGCCCGTGCTGACGGCGCGCGATGGCCCGATCGCCACGATACGCCCCGGCTCGCTTGGCGCACTACCCCCCGAACCCGAAGACACGCGCGACATTGCCCAGGCGACGCCCCTGGCCGAACCGCCCGCGCCACCGCAACCACCCGAAACACCGGTTCAGGTGGTGGCCGAGCTTCCGCCGGAAGTGGCACTGCTGGCCGTGCGTCCGTCCTGGGTGCGCGTGCGTGCCGCGGATGGAACGATCATCTTCGAAAAGATCCTCGACGCCGGTGAACGCTTCGTTCTTCCCAAGACCGAAGAGCCGCCGGTTCTGCGGGCCGGCAACGCCGGATCGCTCTATTTCGCGGTCGGTGATCAGACCTACGGCCCCGCCGGACAAGGGGCGGCGGTCATCCGTGACGTCGTTCTGTCGCTTGACGCAGTCGTCGGCACCTATGCCATCGCCGATCTCGACAGCGATGCCGACCTCGCGCGCTTCACCGCCGTGGCCGAAGCCGCGTCGGATTAGCCCGCCCGCGCGGCGTTGTCAGCGCTGCGCCCGTAGCCTATCTTGACGCGTGAAAACCCGGCGTCATCCAAGGCTGCAACCACCCATGTCACTCAATCACATCCGCCCCTGGCGCAACATCTACCGCCGCAAATCGCGCCAGATCCATGTGGGCAGCGTGCCGGTGGGGGGCGATGCCCCGATCACCGTGCAGACCATGACCAACACCGACACCACGGATGTCGCCGCGACCGTCGCACAAGTACGGGCCGCGGCCGAGGCCGGGGCCGATATCGTCCGTGTCTCGACCCCCGATCAGGCATCGACCGCCGCCTTGAAAGACATCGTGGCCCAAAGCCCGGTGCCGATCGTCGCCGACATCCATTTCCACTACAAACGCGCCATTGAGGCGGCAGAGGCGGGCGCCGCCTGCCTGCGCATCAATCCCGGCAATATCGGCGATGAAAGCCGCGTGCGCGAGGTGATCAAGGCCGCCAAGGACCACGGCTGTTCCATCCGCATCGGGGTGAACGCGGGAAGCCTTGAAAAGCACCTGCTGGAAAAATACGCCGAACCTTGCCCCGAAGCGATGGTCGAAAGCGGTCTGGATCATATCAAGATCCTTCAGGACAACGATTTTCACGAATTCAAGATCAGCTGCAAAGCCTCTGATGTCTTCCTCGCCGCCGCCGCCTATCAGGCGTTGGCCGATGCGACGGATGCGCCGATCCACCTCGGCATCACCGAGGCGGGCGGGCTTGTCTCCGGCACGATCAAATCAGCCATCGGCCTTGGGAACCTGTTATGGATGGGCATCGGCGATACGATTCGCGTCTCACTTTCCGCCGACCCTGTGGAAGAAGTGAAGGTCGGCTATGAAATCCTCAAGTCGTTGGGCCTGCGCCATCGCGGCGTCAACATCATCTCCTGCCCGTCCTGTGCGCGGCAGGGTTTCGACGTGATCAAGACGGTCGAAACCCTCGAGCAGCGGCTCGAACACATCAAGACCCCGATGAGCCTGTCGATCATCGGCTGTGTCGTGAACGGACCGGGCGAGGCGCTGATGACGGATGTCGGTTTTACCGGCGGCGGGGCGGGGTACGGCATGGTCTATCTGGCCGGCAAACAAAGCCACAAGCTTTCGAACGAAGAAATGGTCGATCACATCGTCGAACAAGTCGAACGCAAGGCCGCCGAGATCGAGGCCGAGGCCGCCGCGGCCGAGCAAGCCGCCGAATAGCTTCTTCTGCCCCGAAGTATCCCCGCCGGAGGCATCGCGCGGCCCAATAAGGGCCGTGCAAAACCTCGTGCCGCGCCGAAGGCGCGTCCGTTGGATCGGATGTTACTCGCCGCGCACGCTGGCCACGACCTCGCGCATGCCCTCAAGCGGGACATAGCCGCGCACAAGCTGGTCGCCGACCACAAAGGTCGGTGTGCCCGTGATCTGCAACTGCTGCGCCAAGGCACGGTTTGCGGCGATTATCTCATCGACCTCGGGATCGTCCATCCCCTCGATGATCGTGTCGGCATCGAGGCCAAGTTCCTCCGCCAGCCGCGCCAAGCCGCGTTCCGAGAAATCGCCGCGCCGGATGATCAGCGCATCGTTGACAAGTGCATAGGCTTCTGGCCCCGCATTGCGCAAGGTCGAAATGGCGAAGCGCGAGGCATTCACGGATTCGTCGCCAAGTATCGGAAATTCCTTAATGATCTTGCGGATATTCCCATCCGTATTCACCAGCTGGTGGATTTCAGGATGCGCGCGGCGGCAAAAGCTGCAGCGGTAGTCGATGAATTCGACCATCACGACATCGCCATCCGGATTGCCGCCCACATAGGAATGGTCATCGTTGAAGATCGCGTCGCTGTTGGCGGCAACCATGCTGCGTTCGGTGCGCTGCGCCATCTCCGCTTCGCGCGCTTCCAGCACGCCGATCGCTTCCATCAGCACTTCGGGGTTGGTCAACAGGTATTCGCGCACTGCTGCGCCGAACGCGTCGCGTTCTTTCGCGCTCATCGCATCGAGGTCCAGTGCCCCGACCGGTGCGCTCATGGCCGTCAGCAAGGCGGCTATCATAACTGTGCGGCGTAGCATCCGCGTCTCCCTTTTCATGTGGCGTCGCGTGACGCTTTGAGAATGTCGTCCGCCCGACGCCAGCCCGGCGACCCTTGCGGCAGGGCCCCGGCGGCCCGTTTGGCATGGATCGCGGCGTCGCGGATCCGACCCAATAAGGCATAGCGCTCGGCGGTTGCCAAGGACGCCATGCCGGTATTTCCCGCCCGGGCATAGGCCACGGCCAGATCGCGCATCATGCGCGGGTTACGCGGGTCGCGGCTGCGGGCGTTTTCAAGCACTTCCAGCGCTTGCCTGTTTCCGGCCGCATCCTCGCGGGTCAAAAGCGCGCGGCCCAGTCCGCCAAGGATCAGCGCGTTGCCGGGGGCAAGTTCCGCCGCCCGGCGATAGGCGGTAATCGCCGCGCCGAAGGACCGGCTTTCAAGCAGGATCTGACCGCGCAACTCATGCACGAACGGGTCGTTGGGGCGCTTGGCGGCCAGCGCGTCGATCTCGCGCAGTGCGGCATCGGGATCGGGCCTGCGGTGGTAGGCGACCGCACGGCGCATCAGCGCCACGTCCGACCGGTCGTTTCGGCCCACCTGCCGCAGGGTCCAGGATGGCGCCCGGAGAAAGGCGCTCAGTTTGCCTTGCGCGCGGGCAAACCAGTAATCGGCCTCGGGCTCGGTTGCGAACTCGCGGTCCAGCGCCGCAATCAACCCTTCAACGGCGCGCAACCTGTCTCGGGTCAGCGGATGCGCGCGGACATATGGGTCTTGCCGACCCACCGACAAGACCTCTTGCCCGCGGAATTTTTCAAGCACCCGACGCATCGCCTGCGGGTCGATCCCGGACTCTGCCATGTATCGCAGGCCGGAACTGTCGGCCGACGCTTCCTCGGCCCGCGTATGGCTCAGATACCGGCGATTGGCCGATGTCGTGGCCCCGACGGCTGCGGCTCCGGCGGCGGCCGGTTCGCCCGCGATGGCGGCAGCGGCGGCAAGTGCTGTGGCAATTCCTGCGGCGGTGTTCGCGCTGCGCCGGTTGGCCATGCGCCGTGTGATATGCCCGTTCGCGATATGCGCCAGTTCGTGTCCGATGACCGCCTGCAACTCTGCCGCATCCTCCAGTCGCAGGATCAGACCCGAATGGATAAACACCGCCCGATCGTCGATGACGAAGGCATTCATGCGGTCATCGTTGATGACCAGCACATTGATCCGGTTGGGGCTTAGCCCGGCGGCGGTGATCAACGGGCGGGCCAGCCGGTCCAGCGCATATTCGATATCGGGGTCACGGATCAGGCTTTGCGCGGCGGCGGGCACGGCAACGGTGACCGCAAGCAATACGGCCAGAGCCGCGCGGAACGCGGGGAAGATCCTGTCTGGTCGCAGCATTGACTGTTTACGTCCGGAGGTGCACCTGTCTTGTTCCAAACATAGGAGAAAACGGGTGGAAGTCTCAAGGCGCAGTGCGGTCGATCCCTTTATTGTGATGGACGTGATGGAGGCAGCGCGGGCCGCCGAAGAGGCCGGGCGCCGGATCATCCATATGGAGGTCGGTCAACCCGGAACGCCCGCGCCGGAAGGCGCGCGCACTGCGCTTGCGCAGGCGCAGGAAGGCGATGCTCTTGGCTATACCGTGGCCCTTGGTTTGCCTGCATTGCGCGCCCGCATCGCGCGGCATTACGCCGACCGCTACGGGGTCAGGCTCGACCCCGCATGCGTCATCGTCACCGCCGGATCGTCGGGGGCCTTCCTGCTGGCCTTCACCGCGCTTTTCGATCCCGGTGCCCGTGTGGCCCTTGGCGACCCGGGGTATCCGTCCTATCGCCAGATCCTGCGCGCGCTCAGCCTTGATCCCGTCGGCCTGCCCACACGGGCGGAAAACCGGCTGCAGCCGGTCGCCGACGACCTGCCCGACGATATCGACGGCCTGATCGTGGCCTCCCCGGCCAATCCGACCGGCACCATGCTTGATAAACCCGCTTTGTCGTCGCTGATCGCAGCGGCGCAGGCGCGCGGGGCCAGCTTTATCTCGGACGAGATCTATCACGGCATCGAATATGACCGGCCGGCCGTTACCGCGCTTGAACTCAGCGATGATGTCTATGTCATCAACTCGTTCTCCAAGTACTTTTCGATGACTGGCTGGCGCGTCGGCTGGATGGTCGTGCCGCCCGATCATGTCCGCGTGATCGAGCGTCTTGCCCAGAACATGTTCATCTGCGCGCCCCACGCAGGGCAGGTCGCGGCCTTGGCGGCGATGGATTGCGACGCGGAACTGAAAGCCAATCTTGTTGTTTATGCCGAGAACCGGCGCCTGATGATCGACGGCTTGCCCAAGGCCGGGTTCACGAATTTCGCGCCGCCCGATGGCGCGTTCTATGTCTATGCCGATGTCGGCGACCTGACCGATGACAGCCGCGCCTTTGCTGCCGAACTTCTGGACGGGGCCGGGGTGGCGGTGACGCCGGGCGTCGATTTCGACCCGGTACGCGGTCATCGGACGTTGCGATTTTCCTATGCACGGTCTACGGCGGATATTCGCGAAGGGCTTGATAGACTTGCGCGATATATGGCCAGCCGGGGCTGAGATAGGCATTTCCCAAGACGTCTGCGCTGGCTATAGTTCCGGCAAAACAAGACAGACGAGGCCATGAGCAGCCTGCGCACCCTGATGATGATTGTGGCCCTCTCGGTGATGGGCCTGACCCCGGCGGCTGCCCGCGCGGAGCTGTCGGCGCTGGCGCGCATCGACGCCGGGCAAAGTGCGATTGTGGACAAGGGGCAGGGGGCCGAGATCACGCTGTCCCTGTCGCAATCGGTGCCATGGCGGGTCTTCGTTCTCGACAATCCGCGCCGCGCGGTGCTGGATTTCAGCGATGTTCTGTGGCCTCCGGCGGTGGAGGAAAACGCGGCGGCCATCGAGGCAGTGCGCATGGGCGCGTTTCAGCCCGGCTGGTCGCGCATGGTACTCGATCTCGCCGAGCCGATGGTGGTCGGCACCGCGGCCATGGCCACCGGGGCCGAAGATGGGCGCGCCACCTTGCGCGTCACCTTGCGGCCGGTGTCCGAGAGCGAATTTGCCGCGAGCGCCGGTGCGCCGCAAAGCGCGCGGTTTCGTCTGCAAGAACCGCGCCTGCCGCGTGCGCCCGCAGATGACGAAGACGGGCGTCTTCACGTCATGCTTGACCCCGGTCATGGCGGGATCGACCCGGGGGCCGAAGCCGGCGGGCTGCAAGAGGCCGCGCTGATGCTGACCTTTGCGCGCGAATTGCGCGAGGTTTTGCTGCGTTCGGGTGGTTTTGAGGTGTCGATGACCCGCGATGGCGATGTCTTTGTTCCCCTCGAAACGCGCATCACGTTGGCGCGCGCGGCGGGGGCGGACGTATTCGTGTCGCTGCATGCGGATGCCTTGCCCGAAGATGCCGGGCAGGCGTCGGGTGCCACCGTTTACACGCTGTCGGACGAGGCCTCGGATCTGGCGTCCCAACGCCTTGCCGAACGCCATGACCAGTCCGATCTTCTGGCCGGGGTCGATCTGACCGGGCAGGGGGATGAGATTGCCCTCATCCTGATGGAATTGGCCCGCCGCGAAACCGAACCGCGCGTCGATAATCTGGCCGATGCGCTGGTTGGCGGTATTCGCGACGCAACCGGCCCGGTAAACTCGCGCCCGCGCCGGTCCGCGGGCTTTTCCGTGCTCAAGGCGCCCGATATCCCGTCGGTTCTGGTTGAACTGGGGTTTCTGTCAAGCGCGCGCGACCGCGCGAAACTGGCGGATCCCGAGTGGCGCGCAAAGGCCGCCGAGGGTATTCGCGACGGGCTGCGCCTTTGGGTGCAAGAGGATGCCATTCGCGCGCAACTGGTCCGGCAATAGGCGCGCGCCTACGTGTTCTTGCTCATCGGCGGCCGTGTCGCGGCGTTCATTTTGACCCGGGGCCGTGCCCCGCGTATAAGCGGCTCAAACAAGTGGGGGCATATTCGTGCTCAGGTTCATAGTCTCGATCTTCGGTGGGATCTTCAGCGTCATGACCAATGGCGCGATCATGGCGGCGCTTGGCGTCGGGGCCGTGTTCTATATGTATGGCCGCGACCTTCCGAACCACGAACAACTCGCCCAATACGTACCGCCGACCATCAGCCGGATTTATTCCGCCGAGGGCCGGATCATCGACGAATTCAGCCAGGAACGGCGGCTTTTCACGCCGATCGAAGATGTGCCGGAGCTTGTGAAGGGCGCGTTCATTTCCGCCGAGGACAAGAACTTCTATGAGCATGCCGGTTTTGACGCGCGCGGCATCGTCGCCGCCGCTGTCGAGGCCGTGCAAACCCGGGGCGCCCGTGTCCGCGGTGCTTCGACCATCCCACAGCAGGTGGTGAAGAACTTCCTTCTGTCCTCCGACCGGTCGGCAGAACGCAAGATCAAGGAATTGATCCTTTCCGTGCGGCTTGAGGATACGCTGAGCAAGGACAAGATCCTCGAGCTTTACCTCAACGAGATTTTTCTGGGTCAGAACAGCTATGGCGTCACCGCCGCGGCGCAGACCTATTTCAACAAGACCCTGTCAGAGCTGACGCCGCAGGAAGCCGCCTATCTTGGCGCGCTGCCGCAACGGCCGGGCAACCTGCACCCCGTGCGCCAGAAGGACGAGGCGATAGCCCGCCGGAACTTCGTGCTGCGCGAGATGTTCGAAAACGGGTATCTTGACCGGGCCGCCTATGACGCCGCCCGCGAAGCCCCGCTTTTGACGGTTCAGGGTGGTGATTACGAAGGCTTTCGGCAGCAACTTCCCCCGCGCGACTATTTCACCGACGAGATCCGCCGCCAGCTTAGCCGCGATTTCGGCGAGGGGCAGTTCTTCGGCGGTGGTCTCACCGTGCGCGCCACCTTCGACCCGAAGATGCAAAATGAGGCCGCGCGCGCCCTGCGCCGTCAGCTTGAGGCCTATGACCGCGAACAGGGTGTCTGGCGCGGCACCGGGATAACGCTTCCCGCCGAGGCGCTGACGTCCGAGGAAGCGTGGCGCGCGGCGCTGGCCGCAACGGATGTGCCGCGTGATATCGACGGTTGGTTCCCGGCCGTCGTGCTGGAAGTCGGCGAAAGCGCCGCACGGATCGGTGTTGAAGGCGTGGCCGAGGATGAGGACGGGCATTTCATCCCGGCCAACGACGTCACTTGGGCGCGCAAGGCCTTGGAAGATGACCGGCTGGGCCCACAGGCCAGCCGCGCGGGTGATCTCGTCGAACGGGGCGACGTCGTGCATGTCCGCCCGATCGTGAACGATGCCGGCGAGTTTGTGCGCTGGAGCCTGCGTCAGGTGCCAGAGGTGCAGGGCGCCTTCATGGCGATGGACGTCAATAC
>JABDPT010000263.1 GCA_013042605.1 Paracoccaceae bacterium | reverse complement strand
GCGCTGTGCCGCGACCAGCCCGATGTCTTCGTAGTAACGGATGGCCGACGCGGCCAGACCGGTGCGCCGCGCGAGTGCACCGATTGAGATTTCGGGATCCAATCGTCTTACCAACTGATTTTCCTTGGCAGTTTTCGTTTGACCTCAAGTTAACTTGAACCTTTAGACCGGTCGGCGTCAAATCGAAATCCGAAGAAAGGACATGACCATGACAGCCACCTTGGAACATCTCAACATCACCGTGCGCGACGCACGAGCCACCGCCGCGTGGATGGAGCGCCTGTTTGACTGGCATATCCGGTGGGAAGGCCCGTCGCTGGACAGCGGGCACACGGTTCACGTCGGCGATGACAGCCGGTACGTGGCGCTTTACACGCCCAAAACGCCCGTGCGCGAAAGCGGGTCGAGCTATGTCACGTCGGGCGGGTTCAATCACCTTGCCGTGGTCGTCGACGATCTGGATGCGATGGAAGAGCGGGTAAAGGCCGAAGGGTTCAAGACCGGCAACCACGCCGATTACGAGCCTGGCCGCCGGTTCTATTTTCACGATCACGAGGGGATCGAGGTTGAGGTGGTAAGCTACGCCTAGGCGGCCACTAGCCCGCGCCCTTTGAGCAGCGCCTCGACCCCGGGCATCGCACCGCGGAAGGCCTTGTAGAGGTCTTCCGCGTCTGCCGTCCCGCCAACCGAGAGGATGTGCTGTTCCAGCTTCCGGGCCATTGTTGGATCGAAAGCGCCGCCCGCCTCTTCGAACGCGGCGAAAGCGTCGGCATCCATCACCTCGGACCACATATAGCTGTAGTAACCGCTGGAATACCCATCGCCCGAGAAGACGTGCGCGAAATGCGGGGTGGCGTGGCGCATGCCGATGGCGCGCGGCATTCCAAGCTCTTCCAGCACCTCCGCCTGACGTTGCATCGGATCGGCCGGGGCCGGACCGTCGTGGAACGCCAGATCGACCATGGCCGAGGCCACGTATTCGACCGTCTGGAACCCCATGTCATAGGTGGCTGCGGCAAGAAGCCGGTCGCGCAGGGCGTCGGGCATAGGTTCGCCGGTTTCGGCGTGGACGGCGAATTCGCCCAGGACTTCGGGCACTTCAAGCCAATGTTCGTAAAGCTGGCTGGGCAGTTCGACGAAATCGCGGGCAACCGACGTGCCCGATACGGATTCATAGGTTACATCCGACAGCATCTGGTGCAGCGCATGGCCAAATTCGTGAAAGAGCGTGCGCGCATCGTCATAAGACAGAAGCGCGGGCTGTCCGGCGGGTGGTTTGGCGAAGTTGCAGACGTTCAGGACGATGGGGCGAATATCGCCGCCAAGTTTGCGTTGCGACCGCATGGCCGAGCACCACGCGCCCGAGCGTTTTGAACCGCGCGCGAAATAGTCACCGACGAACAGCGCCATGTGCCGCCCGTTGCGGGTCACGTCCCAGGCGCGGGCGTCGGGGTGGTGCAGGGGCGGATCGACCGGCGCAAATTCGAGCCCGAACAGGCGACCGGCACAGGCGAAAGCTGCATCGATCATGCGGTCGAGTTGGAGGTATGGCTTGAGTTCCGCCTCATCGAGGTCGTGTTCGGCCAGCCGCCGCTTTTCCGCATAGTAGCGCCAGTCCCATGGTTCCAACCGCCCGTTGACGCCATCGGCATGCATCATCTCTTCGAGAATGGCGGCGTCGGCATCGGCACTGGCCCGCGCCGGTTCCCAGACCTGCATTAGAAGGTCGCGTACGTTTGCGGGCTTCTTCGCCATCTCGGTTTCGAGCTTGTAGGCGGCGAAGTTTTCATATCCCAGAAGTTTCGCCCGCTCGTCGCGTAGTGCCAGGATTTCGGCGGCAATCGCGCGGTTGTCGTTGTCGCCACCATTCGCCCCGCGCGAGGTCCAGGCGCGATAGGCCTTTTCGCGCAGATCGCGGCGTGGCGAAAACTGAAGAAACGGCACCACAAGCGACCGCGAAAGCGTCACCACCGGGCCATCAGCCTTGCGTTCTTCCCCTGCGGACCGCGCGGCATCGACCAGAAACGGGGGCAGCCCGGCAAGATCGGCCTCGTCCAACGGCATGGCCCAATCGGATTCGTCCGCCAAGAGGTTCTGGGAAAACTGGGTTCCGAGAACCGCCAGCCGTTCCTTCACCGCCTTGAGGCGTTCGCGGGCGTCCCCTTCAAGCTGCGCGCCCGACCGGACGAAGCCGCGCCGGGTCAGCATGAGCACGCGCTGCTGTTCGTCGGTCAGATCGAGCGTGTCGCGCGCCGCCCACAACGCTTCGATTCGTGCGAAAAGCGCCGCGTTCATCGTGATTTCCGAGCCATAGGCCGCCAGTTTTGGCGAAAACACTCGCATCAGCGCGTTGCGCGCGTCATTCGTGTCGGTTCCGGCCAGCGTGTAGAAGACCGACAGCACATTCCCCAACGGCTCATCCGCAAGCTCGAGCGCGTCGATCGTGTTTTCAAACGTCGGCGGTTCGGGGTTGTCGGCGATCTGTGCAATGGCCGCGCGGGCGCGTTCGAGAGCTTCGTCAAAGGCCGGTTCAAAGTCGTCATCCGAGATTTGGTCGAACGGCGCAATTTGGAAGGGTGTGTCCCAGTCGGACAGCAGCGGGTTAGTCATGGGGCGAGGCTCCTTGTTGTTGACGTTTGATCTAGGGCCCCACCGCGTGCTGCGCCAGCCCTTCTCGACCGCAATCGCGAACGAACGTGTTATCCGCCGCAGACCGGGCAGCCAGGGCGGCGTTTCAGTGCGATCGTTCGGGTTTCGCCGTAGAGCGCATCATAGATCATCATCCGGTCGCGCAGCCCGTCGCCCGCACCGGTGATTTCCTTGATCGCCTCGACCGCCATCATCGCGCCGACGACCCCGGGCAAGGGCCCCAGCACGCCCCCTTCGGCACAGCTTGGGGCAACGCCCGGCGCGTTCGGTTCGGGGAAGAGACAGCGATAACAGGACGTGCCTTCGGCGCTGGCAAAGGTCGTGATCTGCCCTTCCCATTGCGACAAGGCCCCGGAAATCAGCGGCTTGGACAATGCGTGGCAGGTTTCGTTCACAAGATAGCGCGTGTCCGGGTCGTCACATCCGTCAAGGATCAGGTCGTAATCGGCAAAAAGCTCTTCCGCGATGTCGCCCGTCAGGCGGCGGTGATAGGGGCGCACGGTGGCATAGGGGTTCTGTGCTTCTACTGCGGCCTGTGCCGAAAACACCTTGGGCATCCCGATACGGGCATCGATGTGAATGACCTGTCGCTGCAGGTTGGAATTATCCACGACATCGTCATCGATCACGCCCAGCGTACCGACCCCGGCGGCCCCGAGATATAGCAAGGCCGGGGACCCGAGCCCGCCGGCCCCGATGACAAGCACGCGCGCGTCGCGCAGCCGTTTTTGCCCCTGACCGCCGATTTCGCGCAAGACGATGTGACGGGCATAACGCTCGATCTCGGTTGCCGATTGGGCGCTTTTCGTTGGTTCGGGGGGCTTGTTTTCTGGCCGGACCGCGCGGCGCAGGCGCTTGAGCCCTTGCGAATAGCCCCAGACCGCCAGACCGAGAACGCCCAGCATGAACCATTCGCCCCGTGAACCGCCGAGCGAGGCGGGCAAGGGGTGGCCTTCGGGAAAGATGATCTGAACCGCGAGGATTGCGAGATAGAGCAGCAGGATCATGATCCAGCGCGCGGATCGCGGCGTCTTGAGCAGATGCCCAAGCCCCCAGAGTGCCGCCGCCAGCGTCAGAAAGACCAGCATCAGCCGCGCCCCGTCGACCCGAAGCCGCCAGTGCCGCGGTCGGTTTCGGACAATGTGTCTACCACTTCGAACCGCGCCTGAACCACTGGCGCGACGATCATCTGTGCGATGCGCTCCCCATGCGCGACGGTATAGGCCGCGTCACCAAGGTTGATCAGGATGACGCCCAGCGGGCCGCGATAGTCGCTGTCGATGGTGCCGGGTGTGTTGGGAAGCGTCAGCCCGTGTTTGAGGGCAAGACCGGAACGCGGGCGCAACTGTACCTCGAAGCCCGGCGGGATTTCGACGCTGAGACCGGTTGGCACGAGCGCCCGGGTCATCGGGGCAATCAAGAGCCCATCAGCCCGCGTTTCTTCGGGCAGGTTGGCGCGAATGTCGGCGCCGGCGGCACCCGGAGTGGCATAGGTGGGAAGGCCCAGCGCCCGGTCGGCATCGTCACGCCAGCGAAACCGCAGGACAGGTGTCACGACAGCGCTTCGGCGACAAGCGTGGCCAGCCGCATCGCGACCTGATCTTTCGACATGCGGGGCCAACTGTCGGCGCCGTCGGCGGTGACGACTGTCACCGCGTTCTCGGAGCCGCCCATGATGCCGGTTTCGGGGCGCACATCGTTGGCAACGATCCAGTCACAGCCCTTGCGCGCCCGCTTTGCGGTGGCGTTTGCGATCACGTCATCGGTTTCTGCGGCAAAGCCCACGACCAGGGTGGGCCGGTCGGGACCCTTCGCCGAAATCTGGGCGAGGATGTCGGGGTTTTCGGCAAGGTCGAGAGGTGGGATAGTGCCGGAGCCGTCCTTCTTGATCTTGCTCTCTGGTTGATTGACCACGTGCCAGTCGGCGACGGCCGCCGCGCAGATGGCAGCATCCGCAGGATGGGCGGATTTCACGGCGTCGAGCATTTGCTGCGCCGTCTCAACCTCGACGACGGTCACGCCACCGGGGCGCGGTGCGGTGGCCGGGCCGGTCACGAAGGTGACGCGCGCGCCAAGGCCCGCAAGCGCCCGCGCGATGGCCGAGCCTTGCGCGCCAGAGGACCGGTTGGCGATATAGCGAACCGGGTCAATCGGCTCATGCGTCGGACCCGAGGTGACGATGACGTGCCGCCCCTTGAGCGGTCCGTCGGCCAGCGCGGCCTCGATTGCCGCCAGTATCTCCATCGGTTCGGACATGCGACCGGGGCCGAACTCGCCACAAGCCATGCTGCCATCGACCGGACCGGCGAAAAGAACGCCATCGGCGCGCAACTGGGCCGCGTTCCGTTGGGTGGCGGGGTGTTCCCACATCCGCACATTCATCGCCGGGGCAATGAGCACGCGCTTGTCGGTTGCCATCAAAAGCGTCGTGGCCAGATCATCCGCGTGGCCGCCCGCCATCTTGGCCATCAGATCGGCGGTGGCGGGGGCGACAACCACCAGATCGGCGGCGCGCGACAGTTCGATGTGGCCCATCTCGGCTTCGTCGGTCAGATCGAAGAGGTCGGTATAGACCTTTTCGGCCGCGAGCGCGGAGGCCGAGAGAGGTGTCACGAATTCCTGCGCCGCGCGGGTCAGAACCGGCGTCACGGACGCCCCCTGTTCACGCAGCCGCCGGATCAGGTCGAGCGACTTGAACGCCGCGATCCCGCCACCAAAAATCAGGAGAATTCGTTTGCCGTTCAGCATCTTCGCCTATCCCTGTCCGGCCCCTGTTCTAAGCGGAATGACGGTTGCGTACAATCCGGCTTGAGTACGGATGTCAGCGCGACTTGAACGCGATACAGGGATCTTCGCGTGGTTCGGGGTCGGTCACGAGCCAGAGGTCGAAGGGTTGGGGGCCATCGCGTGACGTTTCGAATTGCCCGATCGACAGGATGGAGAGGTCCGGAGCCGCCGCTTCCAAGGCCGCCGGAATGCCCCAGTCGCGGCGCGCGTGGCCGTTGCCGGTTATCACCGCAACCGGCCCGCCGGTTTCGGCCATCGCGGCGAGGACCGCCCGTGCCAGACCGGCGTCGCGCAGGCGCTGCGCCTCGACCATTCCCGGCAGGACCGAGGCGGGCAAGGCATCGCAATGTGCCGAGAGTTGCATCGCCTCGCGCAGGACCTGTTGCAGTTCATCAAGCGCGTTATCCAACCCGAAAATGGGGGCCGCCGCCCCGAAAACCGATGCCGCACCATCGCTCACGGCCCGGCGCACCTCGTCCCCGGGGATGGCGCCGCCGAAGAACGCGGCGTCCTTGCCTGCGGCAAAGATCGGGTAATACATCGCGAAATCCGGCCAACCGCTGTCTTCCCAGCCCAGTGCACGGCCAAGTGCGGCCTCGTCCGACAAAAGCGCCGGTGTGATCCGCAACGCCTGTCGGTCCGTCAGCATCTCGAACACGATCGCGCGCGGTTTCATTGCATCAATCGCAAGTGCCTGATGCGCGTGGTGGGTCGGGTTGTCGTGAACTTCGCCGAGGATCACGACATCCGCCGCCGGAAGATCGTAAAGATCGGTCGCATCGATTTCATCCGCGACCGCGGACACACAAAGGGCCGCCAACGCTGCGGCGGCCCTTGGAAGAATGGATGCGAGTGTCATGCGAAGAAGTGGTGCACTTCTTTCGACTGCGTCTCAAGGTTTTTACGCATCTTGCCGAAGGCGGCGGCCTCAAGCTGGCGCACACGCTCTTTCGACAGGCCCAGCTCATCGCCAAGGCTTTCCAGCGTCCGCGCATCGTCGCGCAGCTTGCGCTCACGAATGATGAAACGCTCGCGCTCGTTCAGCGACTGCATGGCGGTCACAAGCCAGTTGCGCAGGGTGTCGATGTCTTTTTCATGCTCGACCTGCGCCGATGCAATCTCGCTCGTGTCTTCCAGCGCGTCGATCCATTCGCGCCCCTCGTCATCGGTCGACTGGGTCGCGTTCAACGAATAGTCGGATCCGGCAAGGCGGCCTTCCATCATTTCGACATCATGAAGGGGCACGCCGACTTCGGTGGCGATCAGGTGGCGGAGCTGGTGACTGTCCAGCTTTTCGCCCCGCGATGCCGCCTCACGCTCAAGCCGCGCCTGGACACGGCGCATGTTGAAGAAGAGCGACTTCTGCGACGAGGTCGAGCCTGTCCGCACCATCGACCAGTTGCGCATCACGTGGTCCTGGATCGACGCCTTGATCCACCAGACGGCATAGGTTGAAAAGCGCACGCCCCGATCGGGGTCAAACTTGTCGGCGGCTTTCATGAGGCCAAGGCTGGATTCCTGAATAAGGTCGTCCATCGGCGCGCCGTAGCGCTTGAACTTTGCCGCCATCGAAATCGCGAGACGCATATAGGCGGTGATCAGGCGGTGAAGCGCCTCTTCGTCACGCTCGTCACGCCAGGCATAGGCAAGGCGAAGCTCTGTCTCGGCGTCCAGCAATTCGGCTTTCATCGCGCGGCGCGACAGCGTCTGGTCCGAGTATCCATC
The DNA here is from genome assembly GCA_013042605.1 of Paracoccaceae bacterium. GTDB lineage: Bacteria > Pseudomonadota > Alphaproteobacteria > Rhodobacterales > Rhodobacteraceae > JABDPT01. Next base: position 9,710 of record JABDPT010000263.1, on the reverse strand, counting down.
AAGTGCCATATCGAAACTCCCCATCGTGAGGCTAGAAGCGGTATCCAGCATTGATCTTTGTGAGTTATTACGTGGCCCGGATGCAGCCGGATCAAAGTTTCGGAAAATTTCTCCTTGTTGCGGGGGCGATAAGGTCTAGGGCCCACGGTTCTTGGGAAAACGGGTGCGATGTCGAACATGACGGGAACAGATGTGACGATCTGGTGGGTGCGCCATGGGCCGACCCACGCGAAAAGTTTTGTCGGCTGGTCGGATCTGGCCGCTGACTTGTCCGATCACGAGGCGGTTTCGCGGTTGTCGCGCAGCCTTCCGACCGAGGCAACGGTCGTCTCGTCCGATCTGGCGCGCGCGGTGACGACCGCTGACGCGATCGCCGGGGACCGCCCCCGCCTGCCGCATCAGCCGAAATTGCGGGAGATGAACTTTGGCGCCTGGGAGCTTCGGACCTTCACGGATATTGAAGCGGATGATCCCGAACGCGCCAAAGCATTCTGGACGACGCCGGGCGACATCAGACCGCCGGGTGGTGAAAGCTGGAATATGTTCTCGGACCGCGTGAATGCGGCGGTCGATGGCTTGCTTGCGCAGGGCGCGCACCGGCTTGTTGCGATCGCGCATTTCGGCGTCATCGTCAGCCAGATACAGCGGGCCTTGTCGCTTGATCCGGACGCGGCGTTCGCACATCGCATCGACCCGCTGTCGGTAACGACGGTACGCTATGGCCGTTTGCCAATGGCCGACCCGATCAATCACAAACCGTGATGCGACACCCCACAATTGGGCATTTCAGAACGCGGCACGCATCCGCTAAACCCGTCGCATGACCTATACCCTTGCACTTGGCGATCGCGCCTATTCAAGCTGGTCGCTGCGCGGCTGGCTCATGTTCGAAGCCTTCGGGATCCCGGTGGAAACCGACCGAACGCGCATGTACACGCCAGCCTTCGCCGAAACGCTGGCCGCCTATCCGCCGGCGCGCACGGTCCCGGCCTTGCGCCTGCCCGATGGGACGGCAATCGGCGAAACGATGGCCATTGCCGAAGAGCTTGCGACACGCCACCCAGAGGCGGGGCTTTGGCCAGAGCGGGCGGATCACCGCGCGTTGGCGCGGATGCTGGCAGCCGAAATGCACGCAGGTTTCACGGCCCTGCGCGGGGCGTGCCCGATGAACCTGCGGGTCACGTGGCAAGGGTTCGAGCCGTCCGCCGAGGTATTGGCCGACCTTGAGCGCGTGCAAACGCTTTGGGCGCATGCTTACGCGATGTCGGATGGGAAGGGTCCGTGGCTTTTCGGGCGCTACAGTCTTGCGGATGTCTTTTTTGCCCCGGTCGCCGCGCGCATCGCGGGTTACGGCCTTCCCGTGGATGCGGCGGCACAGGCCTATGTCGATTTGCATCTGGCGCACCCGGCGTTCCGACGCTGGCGCGCGATGGGGCTTGTCGATGGCCCCGACCAACCGGTCTATGAACAAGGGTTGCCTAGGGGCGCTTGGCCCGGTCCTGCACAGCGTCCGGCGAAGGCTGTCGAAGCGGGCCCTGCCGAAAATGACCGCTGCCCGTATTCGGGGCTGGCTGTCACCCATTTCCTTGAAACCGGCGGGCGCATTTTCGGCTTCTGCAACGCGTTCTGCCGCGACAAGACCGTCGCCGACCCCGAGGCTTGGCCGGATTTCATGCAACTGCTGACACTGTCGCGTTAACCAGTCTTAAACTTCGCTGACCTAGCCATTAACCATGGCGGGGACGCGTTAATCATGGTCAGCAGGGCCTATACGGTTGCCTTCGAAGGGGTCGAGGCGCGCCTGGTCGAGGTGCAATGCGCCATTTCGCCCGGCCTGCCCGCCTTTTCCATCGTTGGATTGCCCAACAAAGCGGTGTCCGAGGCGCGCGACCGCGTGCGTGCGGCGCTGACCGCCCTGTCCATCGCGCTTCCTTCCAAGCGGATTACCGTGAACCTTTCGCCCGCCGACCTGCCCAAGGAAGGGTCGCATTTCGACCTGCCGATCGCCGTCGCCCTGCTTGCCGCGCTCGATATCCTGCCGCGGGACCGGATCGAACAGACCGTCGCCCTGGGCGAGTTGTCGCTTGATGGGTCGCTCATCCCCGTTGTTGGCGCCCTGCCCGCGGCCATGGCCGCCGCCGAAAACGACCGCGGGCTTTTGTGCCCCAAGGGCTGTGGAGCAGAGGCGGCATGGGTGGGATCAGCCGAGGTGATCGCGCCGCAGAGCCTTTCTGAAACCGTGCGCCACTATACCGGTCAGGGTGTTCTTGCGCCGGCGGAACCCGGCGATGTCGTGACCGATCCGGGTCTGGGCCCCGACCTGAGCGATGTCAAAGGGCAGGAACGCGCCAAGCGCGCGCTTGAGATTGCGGCCGCCGGGCGTCACCACCTGATGATGGTCGGGCCGCCGGGATCGGGCAAGTCGATGCTTGCGGCCCGATTGCCGGGAATCCTTCCGCCGCTTACCCCGGTCGAAGCGCTTGAAACCTCGATGATCCATTCGCTGTCCGGTCTCTTGGACGAAGGCGGCATCTCGCGCATCCGGCCATTTCGCGAACCGCATCATACCGCGTCGATGGCGGCCATCGTGGGCGGTGGCAAAGGCGCCAAGCCCGGAGAGATATCGTTGGCGCATAACGGCGTGCTGTTCATGGACGAATTCCCCGAGTTTCCCCGTGCCGTCTTGGAAACCCTGCGCCAGCCGATCGAAACCGGCGAGGTTGTCGTCGCCCGCGCGAATGCGCATGTCCGTTACCCCTGCCAGTTTCTGCTGGTCGCCGCTGCGAACCCCTGCCGGTGCGGTTACATGACCGATCCCGCCCGGGCCTGTGCGCGCGTTCCGGCCTGTGGCGAAGACTATCTTGGCCGCATTTCGGGCCCTCTGATGGACCGTTTCGACCTTCGGATCGAAGTGCCGGCGGTGGCCTATGCCGATCTAGACCTGCCGCAGCCATGCGAAAGTTCGAGCCCGGTCGCCCAGCGCGTGGCCGCCGCCCGCAAGATCCAGACCGACAGGTTCGCCGGTCAGCAAAACGCCCGCCTGAACGCCGATGCGGGCGGGGCGCTTCTTTCAGAGATCGCCACCCCGGATGCCGAGGGTCGCGCCTTGCTGGAAAAGGTCGCCGAACGGTTCGGCATGTCGGCGCGCGGGTATCATCGGGTGCTGCGCGTGGCGCGAACGATCGCCGATCTCGACCAGTCGGACACGGTGCGCCACGATCACGTTGCCGAGGCGGTCAGCTTTCGTTTGTCGACCGCACCCGAGAGCTAAGCACATCCCGGCAAAAGACAGCCGCCTCGCGCAAGGTTTCGCGGGCCTCGGACATCCACCCGTCGAAGATCGGCCAGACATGCGGGGCATCGGGCAGGGTCTTGAACGACACCTCGCCCCCTGCCGCTTGGAGCTTCTCGGCTATACGCCGACCGTCATCGAAAAGTATCTCGGTCTCGGACGCGCGGATCAAGGCGGGCGGCGGGTTCGGGAAATCCGCAAAAAGCGGTGAGACGCGGGGGTCATCGGTTGCCAGAGACGGGGCGACATAGCCCACGATCTCGCGAATACGGGACACGTCGAACAGGCGGTCCCTGGCCGCGTTGGCCTCGATCGACGCGCCAGACAGCGTGAGGTCTGTCCAGGGCGAAAACGCAAAAACCCCGGCGGGCCGCTGATCGGTTTGACAAAGATGCGCCACCAGAGCCAGCGCCAGCCCGCCCCCTGCGCTGTCGCCGCCAACGACGATCTGGTCGGGCGCGTATCCCATGGCGGTCAGCCGCGCATGTGCCGCAACCGCGTGATCGAATTGCGCCGGCGCCGCATGGCCCGGGGCCAAAGGATAGTCGGGCGCGGCGACCATCACGCCGCTCAAGCTCGACAACCGGCCCAGCATGGGGGCATGGGTCTTCGGCGACCCGGCGATATAACCGCCACCGTGCAGATAGAGGATCACCTGACCATCCGCGCAGGGGCCCGCGCTGATCCAGCTCAGCTCGCCCTCATCCCGGATCGTCAACCCGGCCGGGCGCGGAAAGGTCAGCTTTGCCGTCAGATCAAGATCGGCCTTGGCCTTTTCCGGCGTTGGCGTTCGTGCCAGATGCGGGCGCACGATGAACCGGCAGACCTGATTGACGACATGAAGGTGCAGGCTTGCCATGGCTCAGCTTGCCCGCCGCGCCTCGATCGCTTCCCAGATTTGCGAAGCGACATTGATGCCATCGAACCGCTCAAGTTCCTGAATGCCCGTGGGCGAAGTCACGTTGATCTCGGTCAGGTAGTCGCCGATCACGTCGATGCCCACGAAGACTTGCCCTTTCTCTCGCAAAAGCGGGCCGATGGCGGCACAGATTTCCCGGTCCCGATCCGTCAAACCGATCGCTTCCGCGCGCCCGCCGACATGAAGGTTCGACCGGGTTTCGCCTTCGGCCGGAACACGGTTGATCGCGCCAGCCGCCTCTCCGTCGACAAGGATGATGCGTTTGTCGCCCTTGCCGACATCGGGCAGGAATTTCTGGGCAATCAGCGGCTCGCGGCTGATCGTGGTGAACATTTCGTGCAGGCTGGTGAGATTGCGGTCATTGACGTCAAGCTTGAACACGCCGGCCCCACCATTGCCGTAGAGCGGTTTGAGGATGATGTCGCCGTGCCGATGTTTGAAATCCTTGAGCGCTTCGAGATCGCGCGCGATCATCGTGGGCGGGGTCAGGTCGCGGAATTGAAGAACCAGAAGTTTTTCGGGATAATTGCGCACCCAGAACGGGTCATTCACCACAAGCGTGCCGGGGGCGAGCATATCAAGAAGGTGGGTGGTGGTGATATAGCCCATGTCAAAGGGCGGATCCTGACGCAGCCAGACCACATCCCAATCGCTCAGATCGATGGTCGCCGCCGGTCCATAGGTGACGTGGTTGCCGGGGTCACGGCGCAGCTCGATCGGCCAGCCCCGCGCGGTGATGCGCCCGTCTTCGAAGGCAAGTTTGTCGGGGGTATAGAAAAACACCTCGTGGCCGCGGGCCTGCGCCTCTTCGGCAAGGCGGAACGAGCTGTCGGCATTTATGTCGACGGCATCGATCGGGTCCATCTGGAATGCGACTTTGAGCGTCATGCAGGCCCTCCGGCAAATTGCCCGCCTTTCATGGCGCAGCAGGCCGGTAAGGGCAATGGCCCGGCGTCAGGCGGCCAGCGCGTTTTCGATGACCGAAAGGTTGCCCGCGTTGTCGACAAGGGCCACGTCAAAGCGCGCGTCGGTATCGGCACCGCCCGGTTCGCCACCAAGCCAGATCTCGGCGGCACGAAACAGTCGCCCGATCTGGCGCGGCTGCAACCGTTCGGCCGCCGCGGCCAGTGATTTGGCGCGCTTGACCTCGACAAAAACAACTTGGGCGCCGTCGCGAAGGATCAGGTCGATTTCCCCAGCCCCGCTGCGCCAGCGTTCGGCGGCCAAGGCGTAACCCTTTCGGCGGTAGTGGTCTGCCACCGATGCCTCGGCGGCCAGACCGGCGGCGTATGAGACCTTGCCGCTCATCGTGCCTTGGCCATGGCGAGGGCAGCCTGATACACATCCCTTCGCGGCAGATCGAGCGCTTCGGCGACATGCCGCGCGGCGTCTTTGACGCTCATCGTGGCAAGGGCTGCAGTAAGCGCCGCATCACGATCTTCGTCGCTGACCTGTTCGGCGGCGCGGTCGATCAGCAGCACGATTTCCCCCTTGGGCGGGGCATCTGCATAGGCTTCGGACAGTTCCAACAGGGTTCCCCGCTTAACCTCTTCGAATTTCTTGGTCAGTTCGCGGCAGACCGCCGCCCGACGCTCACCCCCGAAGACTGACACACATTCCCTAATCATTTGCGAAACCCGCTTCGGGGCTTCGAAAAAGATCAAGGTCGCCGGAACACGCGCCAGTTCCGCGAGGAATTTCGCCCGCGCGCCCTTTGCCGTCGGTGCAAAGCCGGCAAAGAGGAACCGGTCACTGGGCAGCCCGGACACGACCAAAGCCGCCAGCAAGGCGGATGGCCCCGGCGCCGACCAGACCGGCAGGCCCCGGGCGATTGCGTCGCGGGCCAAGGCAAATCCCGGATCGGCGACAAGCGGGGTTCCGGCGTCCGAGACATAGGCCACCGACCGCCCCTCTTCGATATGCCGCAACAGTTTCTCGCGCTGGGCCGGGCCGCTGTGATCGTGATAGGACACAAGCGGACGACCGCCCAGGGAAACCGAGTGAATTTCCATCAAGCGCCGCGTGTTGCGGGTATCTTCGGCGGCCAGCACATCGGCTGTCGCCAGAATATCGAGCGCACGCAGCGTGATATCGCGGGCGGCCCCGATCGGAGTGGCCACGACATAAAGGCCGGGGGCGAGCGGGGTTGTCGATAGCACCATTAACTCATTCGATGGGGCGGCATGATTTACACCACGGCATGTTGCGCTTAGGTTGCGCGTAACAGGCGCGCAAACAGGTTAGGTTGGTCATGGTTGCTGGTTTCACACTCGCCCGCAAGCTTCAAAGGCGGGTTCTTCTGCTTCTCGTGGCGTTCGCTCTGGCGGCCTGCGATCCGCTGGCCATGGGCGGGGTATCCGTCAACACGCGCAAGGCCGTTCCGGTCGCGCTTCTGGTTCCGGCGTCTGCGCCCGATGGCGGTGCGGCCCTTGCCCAAAGCTTCGAAAACGCGGCACGCCTTGCAATAGGCGATCTTGAAGGCGTCGAGATCGATCTGCGCGTCTACGACACGGGCGGTCAGGCCGGAACCGCGGCAACGGTCGCCGCCGAAGCGGTTTCCGACGGGGCGCGCATCATTCTGGGGCCGCTTTTCGCCGAATCCGCCAATGCCGCAGGTGTGGCGGTGGCCCCGCGCGGGGTCAATGTCCTGTCGTTCTCGAACAACCCGGCCATTGCCGGGGGCAACGTCTTTATCCTTGGCGCGACATTCCAGAACACCGCGAACCGCCTGACCCGGCATCTTACGCTTCAGGGCCGCAGCGACATCTTCGTGGTGCACGCCCAAAGCGCCGCGGAAGAGGCCGGTCGCGCCGCGATCAGCCGCGCGATTGCCGCCAACGGCGCCCGTTTGGCCGGCAGCACATCTTTCGCGTTGACCCAGCAAGCCGTGATTGAGGCGATCCCGGTCATCGCCGACGAGGTGCGGGCCTCAGGCGCGTCCTCGATCTTCATGACCTCTGGCAACGATGGCGCGATACCGTTTCTGGCAGAGCTTTTGCCCGAGAACGGCATCGACCCGGAAGAGATTCAGTTCGTCGGACTGCAGCGGCTGGACATTCCGTCGGGCGCGCTGGCGCTTGATGGTCTTCAGGGCGCGATCTTTGCTGTCCCCGATCCGGCCCTTTCGGCGCAGTTCCGCGCCCGGTATCAGGCAGCCTTCGGCGGTGTTCCGCACCCGCTTGCAGGTCTGGCCTATGACGGCGTGGCGGCCATTGGCGCCTTGCTGGCCACCGGTCAATCCGATGCGCTGACCGCCCCCGCACTGACCCGCCCGGCCGGGTTCGCCGGGGTCAATGGCGTCTTCCGCCTTTTGCCGAACGGCACCAACGAACGCGGACTTGCCATCGCGCAGGTCCAGGACAAACAGGTAGTCTTTATTGACCCCGCCCCAAGAAGCTTTGGCCTTCCCGGCCTCTGACCCGGCCAAGGACAGCATCCCTGCCGACCGGCTGATCCTGCCGCCGAACGACCTTTTCGATGCCGAAGAGGTCGAGGCGAAGCTTGAGGCTGCGGCAGGATCGCTGACCGACAACCAGAAGCTTCGCAAAGCGGCGGTGGATGTTTTGCGCGACGCGAACGCCAAAGGACGGGCGGCCATCGCCAAAGCCTTTGCCGAGCGTCCCATGGCCGCGCGCGAGGCGGTCTCGTCCTATGCCTTCATCACCGACGGTGTGGTTTCGACCGTCTTCCGCTTTGCCTCGCGGTATCTGCACCCCAATCCGTCGCCGACCTCGGGCGAACGCATCGCCGTCATGGCCGTTGGCGGATACGGACGTGCCGAAATGGCGCCGTTTTCCGATGTCGATCTGCTGTTTCTGACGCCCTACAAGATCACCGCATGGGCCGAGAGCCTGATTGAATCGATGCTCTATATCCTTTGGGATCTGCACCTGAAGGTCGGGCATTCCACCCGGACGATCAAGGACTGCCTGCGGCTTGGGCGCGATGATTATACGATCCGCACCGCCCTTTTGGAGAACCGGTTTGTCGATGGCGATGCGGGGCTCGCCAAAGAGCTTGGCCGCCGGCTTTGGCGCGAGCTTTTCAAGAATACCGGGCCGGACTTTGTAGATGCCAAGCTGGAAGAGCGCGCCGAACGGCACCGCAAGCAGGGTGGCCAGCGATATATGGTCGAGCCCAACGTCAAGGAAGGCAAAGGCGGGCTGCGGGATCTTCAGGCGCTTTTCTGGATCGCCAAATACGTCAAGCGCGTCGACGATGCGGCCGACCTTGTCGAGCTTGGGACGTTCCGGCGCGAGGAATACGACCACTTTCTGCGGGCCGAGACGTTTCTGATGGCGGTTCGCTGCCACCTGCACCTTATTACCGGGCGGGCGGTCGATCAGCTGACCTTCGACATGCAGGTCGAGGTGGCCGACCGGATGGGATATGCCGACAAGGCGGGTCGCCGGGCCGTGGAATACTTCATGCAGGATTACTTTCGCCACGCGACCCGCGTTGGCGAGCTGACCCGCATTCTTCTGACCGATCTGGAAGCCCGTCACGCGAAAAAGGCCCCGGGTCTTGTCCGCTTCTTTCGGCGGCGCAAGAAGGTCAAGCACGGCTATGAAATCGTCCACAACCGCATCCTCTTCGCGGATGAGACAGAGTTTCTGTCCGACAAGCTGAACCTCTTGCGGATCTTCGAAGAGGCGTTGCGCACCGGCTATCTGCTGCACCCCGACGCGATGCGGTTGATCGCCGCCAACCGGGACATGTTCGACGAAGACATGCGCAACAACCCCGAAGCGCGGCGCATTTTCCTTGATCTGCTGTTGAAACACGGCAACCCCGAACGCGCCCTGCGCCGCATGAACGAACTTGGCGTTCTGTCCGCCTTCATCCCCGAGTTCGCGCCCATCGTGGCGATGATGCAGTTCAACATGTACCACTCGTACACTGTGGACGAGCACACGATTCAATGCGTTTCGACCCTGTCCCAGATCGAACGCGGCGAATTGGTGGAAGAACTGCCGGTTGCGAGCCGTATCTTGAAAGAGGGCGTGAACCGGCGTGTTCTTTACGTGGCGCTTTTGCTGCACGATATCGGCAAGGGACGGAACGAAGATCACTCGGTGCTGGGCGCTCAGATCGCGCGCAAGGTCGCCCCGCGGCTCGGCCTCAAGAAGGACGAGTGCGAAACAGTCGAATGGCTGGTGCGGTATCACCTGTTGATGTCCGACATCGCCCAGAAGCGCGATCTGTCCGACCCGCGCACCCTGCGCGACTTTGCCAAGGCCGTGAAGACGCGCAAACGGCTTGATCTGCTGACCGTGCTGACGGTCTGTGACATTCGCGGCGTCGGCCCGGATGTCTGGAACAACTGGAAAGCGCAGTTGATCCGCACGCTTTACCGTGAAACGGCCAATGCACTTGAGACGGGGCTTGAAGACGTCAACCGGGAAAGCCGGGAAACCGAAGCCAAGCGCGCCCTGCGCGAGGCATTGGCGGACTGGCCGGCCAAGGATTTGCGCGACGAGACCGCGCGCCATTACAGCC
>JABDPT010000261.1 GCA_013042605.1 Paracoccaceae bacterium | reverse complement strand
GGCGGGTCGTCTTTACCGACCGGGGCCGGGCGATGCTGGCCGCGGGCGACCGGATCAAGGCAGAGCTCGAGAGTGGGATCGTCGCCCGGATCGGGGCCGCGCGATTCGCGGATCTCAGGGCGGTTTTGAAGGCGCTGGCAGAATAGTCAAGAAAATTGACGATGTGACAGGAGCGCCGTATCGTCAAGTTAATTGACGAATCGGGAGCCCCGCGTGATCCGCCTCTCTTCCACCCGCCGCCCGGCACTGGGCGCGCTTTATGATGCCATCTCTGATCGCTGGCAGGCCGGGTTGGACCGGCTGGGCTATCCGGCGGCCTATGCCGAGCTCTTCCGGGCCGGGCCCGCGCAGGCCCCCGGTCGCATGCTTGATCTGGGAACCGGAAGCGGGGCCTTCGCCATGGCGGCGCTTCAGCGATGCGGCCCGGCGGACCGCGTGGTGCTTCTCGATATCTCGGACAGGATGTTGGGCGAGGCGGCAAGCCGCCTGGCCGCCACGGGCGTGGCCGCGGAAACCCTCGCCGCACCCGTGGGCAGCGATGCTCTTGCCCCCGAAGTCTTCGACACCGTGCTGGCCGCCCATGTGATCGAGCATCTCGACGATGTTCCCGCAGCACTGGCCTGGTGCCGCCGCAGGCTTGTCAGCGGTGGGCACTTCTATCTGTGCGTCAGCCGCCCGCATTGGTGTACGGCGCTCTTGCGCTGGAAATGGGGGCACCGGGCCTATGCGCCCGACCGGATGATGGCGCTTCTGGCCGGGGCCGGGTTTCGCGATATTCGCCACGTCGCGTTCTCAAGCGGGCCGCCCAGCCGAACCAGCGCCGGCTATATCGCGACCGCGCCCTGATCGGCAGCGCTTGCCCCGCTTCGGCGGCTGGCCTAGGAAGAGGCCCACGAAACCGGGCGGGGCCCTTCATGCGCATACTTGTTACCAATGATGACGGCATCAATGGCGAGGGCCTGAAAGTGGCCGAGGCGATAGCCGCCGATATCGCGGGCCCCGACGGCGAGGTCTGGGTCGTGGCACCGGCTTTCGAGCAATCGGGTGTCGGGCATTGCATCAGCTATACGCATCCCACGATGCTGGCCGAGCTTGGGCCGCGCCGCTTCGCCGCCGAGGGCAGCCCGGCCGATTGCGTGCTGGCCGGTCTTTACGAGGTGATGAAGGACGCGCGCCCCGATCTGGTGCTGTCGGGCGTGAACCGGGGCAACAACGCCGCCGAAAACGTGCTCTATTCCGGCACCGTGGGCGGCGCGATGGAAGCGGCGCTTCAGGGGCTTCCGGCCATCGCGCTCAGCCAGTTCTATGGCCCCGAAAACGTGAGCCTCGACAACCCGTTCGAGGCCGCCGCGGCCACCGGCACCGAGATCGTGCGCAAGCTGCTGGACGCGGCACCATGGGACAAGGCCGATTACCGCGTGTTCTACAACGTCAACTTCCCGCCGGTTCCGGCGGCGGGGGTGAAGGGCCTTCAGGTCACGACGCAGGGGTATCGTGCCGAAACGAGCTTTGGCGTGAAACCGCATGTCTCGCCTTCGGGGCGGATGTTTCTTTGGGTCACTGGCGGGCCGCAGCATCACCCCACGGGGCCGGGCACTGATGTGACGGCCAATCTCGATGGCTATGTCTCGGTCACGCCGCTGCGCGCGGACCTGACCGCGCATGACATGATCGCCTCGCTGAAAGAGCGCCTTGAATGACCGACGACGCCGACGACCTGAACGACGCCGAACGCAAGATGCAGTTTCTCTTTGCCCTGCGTTCGCGCGGGGTGACGGACCCGCGCGTCCTGGGTGCGATGGAAAAGGTCGATCGCGGGGCTTTCGTGACGGGGCATTTCGCCGACCGCGCCTATGACGACATGCCCTTGCCGATTTCCTGCGGCCAGACGATCAGCCAGCCGTCGGTGGTCGGGCTGATGACACAGGCGCTGAACGTGCAACCGCGCGACAAGGTGCTCGAGATCGGAACCGGGTCGGGCTATCAGGCCGCCGTGCTCAGCCACCTTGCGCGCCGGGTCTATACGGTCGAGCGCCACAAGAGGCTGGCGCGCAGCGCGCAAGAGGTGTTCGACAGGCTTGGCCTCAGCAACATCACCGCGATTACCGGCGACGGCAGCCGGGGTTATCCCGAACAGGCCCCCTTTGATCGCATTCTCGTGACGGCGGCGGCGGAAGATCCGCCCGGTCCGCTCTTGGCGGAACTGCGTGTTGGGGGTATCATGGTATTGCCGGTCGGGCAGTCGGACGCGGTGCAGACACTGATAAAAGTCACGCGCACCGAAACAGGCTATGACTATGACGAGCTTTTGCCGGTGCGGTTCGTGCCCCTTGTCGAGGGGATTGGTCACGATTGACCGGCGGTATTGACAAGGCCCGCATCAGACGGGCCAGGATCGAGGATTGAGCGATGGACGTTTCCCAAAGGAATATGAAATGGGGCACGGCCCTTGTGGCGCTGGCCTTTGCGGCGGGCTGTTCGGGCCCGTTCGACATGGACTTTCGCAGCATTGGCAATGGGTTCGATACCTCTGAGGCCGTGGGCGAATTGTCCGCGCCCCGGCCCCAGCCCGATATGCGCGGGGTCATCTCTTACCCAAGCTATCAGGTCGCACTGGCCCGGCGCGGCGATACGGTCGGCGATGTGGCCGCCCGCGTGGGCATTCCGGCCGAAGAGCTGGCGTCGTTCAACGGGTTGCGCGACGGGGTGCCGCTGCGCGATGGCGAACTGATCGCCCTGCCGCGCCGGGTGGCCGAACCGTCGCCCGCCACGGGCGCGATCGGCACCGGGCCGATCCTGCCGGGTGGCGTCGATGTGGCCGCCGTGGCCGGATCGGCGATTGAACGCGCAGGCCCGTCCGGGGCCATCGAACGTGCGCCGGGCGCGCAGATCGGGGACGAACCCGTGCGCCACCGCGTCGAACCGGGCGAAACCGCCTTTTCCATCGCACGGCTTTACGGCGTAACGCCGCGCGCGCTGGCCGACTGGAACGGGCTTGGCCCGGATCTGGCCGTGCGCGCCGGGCAGTTCCTGCTGATCCCCGTCGCCATCGATCCGCCGCCCGCCGCCGTACCGGTGCCGCCGGGGCGTGGCTCGGTCGCGCCCGCGCCGCCAAGTGCGGCCACGGCCTTGCCGCTCCAAGATGCAACACCCGAACCTGCGCCCGCGCCGCCATCCCCGCAGATGGCCGAGGATCGCACCGAGGCGTCCGACACGGGGCGGCTGTTGATGCCGGTCTCCGGCAGCATCATCCGCGCCTATGACAAGGGCAAGAACGACGGTATCGGCATTTCCGCCGCCGCCGGAACCCGGGTGAACGCCGCCGATGCGGGCACGGTCGCCGCGATCACGCGCGACACCGATCAGGTGCCGATCATCGTGCTGCGCCATGCCGACAACCTGTTGACGGTCTATGCCGGGGTCGATGGGATCGAGGTGGAAAAGGGCGACACCGTCGCACGCGGCCAGAAGATCGCCGAAGTGCGCAACGCCAACCCCAGCTTCGTACACTTCGAGGTGCGCGAAGGGTTTGAAAGCGTCGATCCGATGCCCTTCCTGAACTAGGGGTCGGTTCATGCGGCTCGCGCTCACCGTTGCGCTGACGATGGTGGCGTTCGCGGCGAACTCGATCCTGAACCGGCTGGCGCTGGTCGACGGGGCCATCGGCCCGGTCGACTTCGCGGCGTTGCGGGTGCTCAGCGGGGCGGTGGCGCTGTGCGGGATCGTCTGGCTGCGCGGCGGGCAGGTGCCGTTCGGTCTGGCGCGGCGACCCTGGGCAGCACTTGCGCTGGCCCTTTACATGCTTGGGTTTTCCTTTGCTTATCTGACACTTGACGCAGGCGTCGGCGCGCTGATCCTGTTTGGCGGCGTGCAGATCACGATGTTCGCAGGCGGGCTGATCGCGGGGGAACGTCCGCCTTTGCTGCGCTGGATCGGGGCGAGTATCGCGCTGGGCGGATTGGTCTGGCTTCTCTGGCCCATGGGGGCGGCGCGGCCTGATGGGGCGGGTGTTGCGCTGATGGCGGCGGCGGCCTTCGGCTGGGGGATTTATTCGCTCTTGGGGCGCAGCTCGGGCGCGCCCTTGCCCGCCACGGCGGCGAATTTCGCGCTGATCGTGCCGCTGATGGCGGTGGTCTGGTGGTTCGCCTCGTCAGACGTGCCTGCCACGGCGCAAGGCATCGGTCTGGCGTTGATTTCGGGCATGGTAACGTCCGGCCTGGGTTATGCGCTCTGGTATTCGGTCCTGCCGAGATTGGAGGCGTCGACGGCGGCGCTCTCGCAACTTACCGTGCCGGTGATCGCAGCACTGGGCGGGGTGCTTTTCCTGAGCGAGGGGCTGACCCTGCGCGCGGTGATTGCAGGTGCGCTGGTGATCGGCGGGGTGGCGCTGGGCACGCGGGCCAGTTCGGCAAAGATCCCGCCCGCAAAACGACAGAACTGAGGGCAGCATCGACCCGCGGGGTGGCGCCAAAAGCGCCGCCCCATCTGGGCGGGTCGGCGCAGCCCGGCGTGCCGCTGGGCGGGCTGTCACGTCTGGAAAAGAAGCCTGCGCAGTGCGCTTACCGCACGATCAACTCCAACGGGTCATAAGTAATGCCCCCGGTCCCCCAGGCGACATCGCCCAGGCTGTCGGGCTTCACCCGCAGTCCCGCGAACTCGTCCCGTGTCACGAACCGCCGCTGATCGACCACGCCTTCGGGGTCCGTCCACTCAGCCGCAAGCCGACCTGCGGCGACGGTCGCGTGGAAGTAGAAATCGACCTGATGAAACCCGCTGCCCGGGTCGTGAAACTCGTTGACCAGCGCGGGCGCGCCCACGGTGATCGTCAGCCCGGTCTCTTCATGCACCTCGCGCACAAGGTTGTCGGGCAGCGATTGCCCCGGTTCGACCCCACCACCGGGCGCGCACCACAGATCGCTTTTCCCGCCGGGGTAGGCGTTGACCAGCAACAGGCGATTTTCTTGCAAAACGATCGCGCGCACCGCCAGGCGGGGGCTGCGCACCTTCATCGCGCGGGTCCGGTGATCCGGTTGACATGGCCCATCTTGCGGCCCGGACGCGCCTCGGCCTTGCCGTAAAGATGAAGGGCCACCG
>JABDPT010000260.1 GCA_013042605.1 Paracoccaceae bacterium | reverse complement strand
CGGTGCGTGCGCTGGCGGCGTTCGTGGTATTCTGGCTGGCATTGGCCGCCCCGCTTGCGGCCTGCACGCGCCCTGCCTTGCAGCCGGGCCCAACGATCAAACCGGTCAACATCAACCAAACCCGTCTTGCCGGCGCGATTCTCGCCGAGGTGAATTATCACCGATGCCGAGCACAGCTGCGGGAACTCAGCTATGCGGGCGACGCCCTGACGCGGTCGTCGCAGGCGCATAGCGTCTGGATGGCGCAGCGCAAGAAGCTGAGCCATACGGGGCGCGGCGCTAGCGGCCGAAAAATGATTGACCGGGTGCGCGCCGCACGCCTCACGCCACGCACCGCCAGTGAAAACATCGCCTATCTGCCGCTGTTTCAGTTCGGGCGAAATTCATTTCGCGTCGTCGACCGCAACGCCTGTCACTTCCTCGATGCCGCAGGCGACCGCATACCGTCGCACAGCTATGCCACCCTCGCCCGCGAAGTCGTCACGATGTGGATCGATTCGCCCGGTCACCGCCGCAACATCCTTGATCGAAACGTTACCGCGATGTCGACCGGGGCCGCCGTGTAGCAAAGCCGGGCTTGCGGCGATGTCTGGCTGACGCAGATTTTCGTCGGCTGACCGACTGCCCCCTTGCAAGCACGGGACACGAGGCGTATATCGCGTTCAACAGCGGCGTCTTGGCTTCCACCCCCAAGGCTCCACCGGGAAACATCGACGGGCCGCGCGCCCGTTTTTTTGTGCTTGGACTTATGTCGGATCTTGTTGCCAAAGCCACGATCGACCGCCGCCTGGCGGAGATATTGACCCCCGTTCTTGAGGATATGGGGTTCGAACTCGTGCGCGTACGCTTCATGAGCGGCAAGACAAAGACGGTTCAGATCATGGCAGAGCGTCCCGATGGCGGGATCGAGGTCGATGATTGCGCTGCGATTTCCACGGCGGTCAGCGCCACGCTGGATGTCGAGGACCCGATTGAGGATGCTTACACGCTTGAGGTCTCAAGCCCCGGCATCGACCGCCCGCTGACCCGGCTCAAGGATTTCGAGACTTGGGCAGGCTATGAGGCCAAGCTTGAAACGACCGAGATGATCGACGGCCGCCGCCGCTTCAAGGGCGTGCTGCAGGGCGTCGAGGATGTCGAGGTTCTGATCGAGATATCCGAAGGGATTATCGGGCTGAACTTCGACTGGCTGTCGGATGCGAAACTCGTCCTGACCGACGAGTTGATCCGCGAGATGCAGCGCCAGCGCAAGGCGGCCGGGATCATCGACGAAAGCCAGTTCGACGAGATTGAAACAGAAGACGAGACAACCGCTTCCAAGGAGCAGTGAGAATGGCGATTACTTCGGCAAACCAGCTGGAACTGTTGCAGACCGCAGAGGCGGTGGCACGCGAGAAAATGATCGATCCCGCGCTGGTCGTGGAAGCGATGGAAGAAAGCCTCGCCCGGGCGGCCAAGAGCCGTTACGGCGCCGAGATGGACATTCGCGTCTCCATCGACCGCAAGACCGGCAAGGCGACCTTCACCCGCGTGCGCACGGTGGTCGAAGAAGAAGAGCTTGAGAATTACCAGGCCGAGATGACGGTCGAACAAGCCAAGCAATATCTCGATGATCCCAAAGTGGGCGACACGTTCGTCGAAGAAGTGCCCCCGGTCGAGATGGGCCGGATTGCCGCGCAAGCCGCCAAGCAGGTGATCCTGCAAAAAGTCCGCGAAGCCGAGCGTGATCGTCAGTACGAGGAATTCAAGGATCGTGCGGGCACCATCATCAACGGTGTCGTCAAGCGCGAGGAATACGGCAACGTCATCGTCGATGTGGGCACCGGCGAAGGCATCCTGCGTCGCAACGAAAAGATCGGTCGCGAAAGCTATCGCAACGGCGACCGCATCCGCTGCTATATCAAGGATGTGCGCCGTGAGGCCCGCGGGCCGCAGATCTTCCTGTCGCGCACCGCGCCGGAGTTCATGGCCGAGCTGTTCAAGATGGAAGTTCCCGAGATTTACGATGGCATCATCGAGATCAAGGCCGTCGCCCGCGACCCGGGCAGCCGCGCCAAGATCGCCGTGATTTCCTATGACAACTCGATCGACCCGGTCGGTGCTTGCGTGGGTATGCGCGGCAGCCGGGTTCAGGCCGTTGTGAACGAACTGCAAGGCGAAAAGATCGACATCATCCCGTGGAATGACGATCAGCCGACCTTCCTTGTGAATGCGCTTCAGCCCGCCGAGGTGTCGAAGGTCGTTCTCGACGAAGAGGCCGAGCGCATCGAGGTCGTCGTACCGGAAGAACAGCTTTCGCTGGCCATCGGCCGCCGCGGCCAGAACGTGCGTCTGGCCAGCCAGCTGACCGGGCTGGATATCGACATCATGACGGAAGAAGAGGAAAGCGCGCGCCGCCAGGCCGAGTTCGAGGAACGCACCAAGCTTTTCGTCGACACCCTCGATCTCGACGAATTCTTTGCGCAACTTCTCGTGTCCGAAGGCTTCACCTCGCTGGAAGAAGTCGCCTATGTCGAAGTTGACGAGCTTCTGGTTATCGACGGTGTCGACGAAGATACCGCGAGCGAGCTTCAGGCCCGTGCCCGTGACCATCTTGACGAACAGAACCGCAAGGCGCTTGAAAGCGCGCGGGAACTGGGCGCCGAAGATAGTCTTATTGAATTCGATGGTCTGACACCCCAGATGGTGGAGGCGCTGGCCAAGGACGACGTCAAGACACTCGAAGACTTCGCAACCTGTGCAGACTGGGAACTGGCCGGCGGCTGGACCGTGGTCGATGGCGAACGGGTAAAGGACGACGGTGTTCTGGAACCCTTCGATATCAGCCTTGAAGAAGCGCAGAACATGGTGATGACGGCGCGCATTCAGCTTGGCTGGGTCGATCCGGCGGACCTTGTGTCCGAAGAGGGCGAAACCGAAGACGGCGCCGATGGCGAGACCGAGGAGGCCAGCGCCTGATCGCAGGCGCTGGATCCGGCCAATGGGGCGCGGCGGCAAAACAAAAGACCGGGACGGTGCGGAACGCAAATGCATCGTGACCGGGCAAAGCGGGCCAACCCGCGGGCTGATCCGCTTTGTTGTGGGTCCGGATGATACGATTGTTCCCGACCTTCTGGGCAAGCTGCCCGGGCGGGGCATCTGGGTCAGCGCGGATCGAACCGCCCTTAAAACGGCGGTCAAGAAACGGCTCTTTGCGCGCGCCGCACGCGGTGCCGTGACGGTCCCGGAAACGCTGATCGACGACATCGAGGCCGGGCTTGTCCGGCGCGTCGTGGACCGGCTGGCGATGGCGCGCAAGGCCGGGCGCGCGGTCGCCGGGTACGAAAAGGTAAAATCATGGCTTCTCATGGAAGAGGCCGCGATTCTGCTTCAGGCTTCTGACGGGTCGGAACGTGGCAAGTCCAAGTTGCGGCCACCGGGCGGAAAAGGCTCGTTTTTTGACGTTTTGAAGGCGTCAGAATTGGGTTTGGCTTTCGGCCGGGAACATGTGATACATGCAGCGCTTGCGCGGGGCGGACTCACTGAAGCTTTCAGAGAGGACGCGCTGCGGCTATCTGGCGTGCGCGATACGGGCGGTGGCGATACGGCCACCGGAAAGGTAAAGTAGACCATATGAGCGATAATGACGGCAAAAAGACACTGGGGCTTCGCGGCGGTCCGCGGTCTGGTCAGGTAAAGCAAAGCTTTAGCCACGGCCGGACCAAGAGCGTTGCCGTAGAGGTCAAGCGCAAGCGTGTTGTCGTGCCAAAACCGGGCACCAGCCCATCGCCTGCGCCGGGTGCAAAGCAATCAAGCGCGGTGGGTGACCCGTCGCGTCGTCCCGCCGGTATCTCGGATGCCGAGCTTGAGCGCCGGATGAAGGCACTGGCCGCGGCCAAGGCCCGCGAAGCCGAAGACGAAGAACGTCGTGCCGCGGAAGAAAAAACCCGCGCCGAAGAGCGTGAGCGTCGTCGCGCGGATGCCGAGGCCAAGGAGCGCGAGGAACAGGAACGCGCCGAACGCGCCAAGCAGAAAGCCGAGGAAGAAGAACGCCTTGCCCGGGAAGCCGCGGAAGCCAAGGCGATTGCCGCCGCGCCGCCACCACCAGCCGCGATGGATGATGCGCCTGCGACGCGCGCCGCGAAGACCGCTCCGGCCGCACGAAAGCCCGAGCGTGACACCCGCGATAACAAGCAAAACCGGAATAAGGGCCGCGACGATAGCCGCCGGTCTGGCAAGTTGACCCTGAACCAAGCCCTGTCAGGTGGCGAAGGCGGACGGCAACGCTCGCTTGCCGCCATGAAGCGTAAACAGGAACGCGCCCGCCAAAAGGCGATGGGCGGACCGGTCGAACGTGAAAAGGTCGTGCGTGAAGTCAAGCTGCCCGAGGCCATTGTCGTCAGCGAGCTGGCCATCCGTATGGCCGAACGCGTGGGCGATGTGGTCAAGTCGCTGATGTCGAACGGCATCATGGCCACTCAGAACCAGACGATTGACGCCGACACCGCCGAACTCATCATCGAAGAGTTTGGCCACAAGGTCGTGCGCGTGTCCGATAGCGACGTGGAACAGGTTATCGACAGCATCGAAGACGCCGAAGAAGACCTCAAGCCACGCCCGCCGGTGATCACGGTCATGGGCCATGTCGACCACGGCAAGACATCGCTTCTGGATGCGATCAGAAGTGCCAAGGTCGTGTCGGGTGAGGCCGGTGGCATCACCCAGCATATCGGGGCCTATCAGGTCGTGACCGACAGCGGCCAGCGCCTGACCTTCCTTGATACACCCGGCCACGC
>JABDPT010000257.1 GCA_013042605.1 Paracoccaceae bacterium | reverse complement strand
CAACGCGGCCTCGAGGCCCAGATACCAGTCCGCCACCCGGTCCATTCGCGCCAACCAAAGCTTTTGTGTCGCGGGCCACGGCGCGTTTTTGGCCAGTTCCTCGGCGGCAATCGACATAAGGGCACCGCGCGCCGCTGGGTTTCCGGGGTGAATGGCTTCGGTTGAAAACCGTTCCAAAACATCGTGAATCACGGTTCCCCGCAATGATGCATCCGCAACCTGCCGAAGTGGACGGACGACCGGCAATCGAAGCACCTGCGCGGCATAGATGGCGTAAGGATCTCGGATCAGACGCTGTATCGCGGTCACGGACAGCTTTTTTGGCCTCAAAGCCACAGGTGGGCATGGGGATGGACGCAATTCAGGTGAATTAGAGCCAGTTTCTGCATCAAGTTGCGTCGCCGCCTCAACCCATATTTGCCCGCGAGTCCGCATCTCGGCCAAGGCCGCTGGCCCGTTCTTATCCGGCAGGCCAGCCAAAAGGTTCGTCAGCCGGTTCAGCCACCGCGAGGGAACTGGCTCTACTCCACCGCTTCGTTTTGCGCGGGTCAGAACGACCTCGGGCGCCGCGATCGCCTGTTGGAAATCATGCGCGGACAGGCCGATCTGGCGATCGGGTAGCAAAAGCCCGACCTCCGCGCGCATACGCCGGTTCAACCAGGGGTCCGGTGTCGGCGTTCCTGGCCAGCTTCCTTCGTTAAGTCCGCCAAGGATCACAAGATCAGCGCCCTGAACCCGCGCCTCCAGCGTTCCCCAGATCATGACATCGGCAAAAGGCTTTACCGGATCGCGCACGTCTTCCTTGTTCAGGATCGACGTCAGAAGGGCGAGGAACATCGACGCGTCCATTTCACCGCCAGACCCTGCTTCGGCCGCCAACCCATCCATTGCCTTTTTCGCCGCCTCACCAGCCTTGGCGTTCCAAAGCTCACCCGATCCGTCGGATGCGGTTCCGCGCGCCAAGGCTTCTGCAGTTCGCAAGAGATGATCGACGTGGTCGGCCAGCGCGGTACTTTGTGGCAAGTTCCGCTGGAATAGACACGCTTTGAGCCACTGAACCCAAGTTTGCGTATCCTCGTCTGCGCGCGAATTGGCCCAGTCGTTCAAGGCGTCGTCGGTGGCGAAGGCAACGCCGTTTCCGCGGATCCAAAGTTCCAGCTCTCGGGTGAACAAAAGATGCGAACCGCGCGCGCCGCCGCTTGCCGTCAAGGGATGCTTCAGCAGGATCAAAAGCTGTTCGACAGTTACGTTCTGCCCCCGCATCTCTGCCACGTGCCGAAGAAAGCGACCGGGTGCAGACAGGGCGAGCGGTCGCCCCGCGCTGTCATCGGGTTCGATCCGCCAACGATCAAGCATCGCCGTGACGCGCCGCCCCAGCATCCGGTCGGGCGTGATAAGCGCGCCGCGTTTGCCCGCGTTATGCGCATGCCGAAGCAAAAGAGCGATTGCAGCGGCCTCCTGACGCTCATTCTGGGCTTCGATGAGCGTAAGATCGGCGCAGGCAGCTTGAAGATCGGGAAGGTTTGCGCCTTCCTCCAACCACTGATTGGTAACTGGCGCCGGACGCAACGCTAGCGAGACAACACCATTCCTTGCAGGCGCTGGTGTCTGGGTGTCGTGCCAAGGCGTGACGTATTCTGGCAATATTCCCATACCATCGAGAAACCGCGCAAAGCGGTATTGCGGATGATCTTCGGTGGGAAGGCTTTCGGATAGTGTCTTCCAGATTGCGCTGGGCGTATCAAAATCAAACCCAGGAAGGACAACCGCGCCAGATGGGAGCTTGGCAACCGCTTGCATCAGCAACGCCGTGGTGCCACGCGACCCGGTCGTGCCGGCAATGATCATAGGATGCTTCGGGGGCGATCGTTCCCAGCTGGCAATCAATGCCTCTACAGCAATGCGCTGGCGTTGTTCAGGGTCCGGGGCACTCGGTTCGCCGGATTTCAAGTATTCCCCAACAATAGACACGAATTTGAGGCTTCTTGCCCAATGTTCCGAATGGTCGCCAACGTCGATACGATTGAGCGCTTCCAGGGGAACATCTTCACCCTGCATCTCATCGAGAAGTGCGGCCAAACTGTCTGCAAGGTCGAACGCGGCGGTAGGTGGGGCAAGGTCCGGCTCTGCCTCAAGCAAGCGCGAAACAAGTTGAGCAAGCTCGAGCCGACGCCTTAACGACGGGACCGGCGGTTGCAGTCCGGGAATGACAGCCACTCGCCCGATATCGGAAACGATCCTGATCCGGGGCAGTAACCGCGCCGGACCAGCAGCGAAGATATCCTTCAGTCGGCGCGCCATGCGCCTTGTGTTCACCAAGACCTCGATCTTGGCGAAGGCATGCGGCGGCAGCTGACCGTATCTTTCGATCAACCCCTCAACCAGGGCGCGGGGGAATTCGACCCCGGGTGCGAGGCCGAACACATGCGGGTTGTGCGCGCCTTCAGCCATCGCCATCGCCCGCCAGCATCGCCTCTGCCGTGGTAATTCCGGCGGGGTGACCGACGTCACACCAGCCTCCCGAATGCACAGTACCGAACAGGCCGCCATCCCTCTCCATCAGATCCCAGACACGATTGAGAGAAAAAACGCGGTCGGGAATGTCGGCAAGACGCGGGGTTTGGAGGATCTGCGCCCCGGTAAAGACAAGGTCGCCGCCGCGCGACAGCCGCCCGTCCGGTGCCATCGAAAAGTCCCCCGGACCGGAGCGCCCTTTCGCCCTCGAAATCGGGACAAGAAGCAAAAGTGCCTGCATCAGAGACGGATTCCATGCCGATCCGAGCGTTGAGAGTGGGTTCGGCGCAGTCCAGATCACGTCGGAATTCAGGGTATAGACCGTATCCTCGCCCAAAAGCGCACTGGCCTGACGCAATCCGCCACCGGTATCCAGGATGTCGGGCTCTTCGACGGAAACCGGCACGTCCTGACCCGCAAGATGATCTTCAAGTTGTTTGGCGCGATAGTGTGCGTTGACGACCTTTCGCGGAACATCAGCCGCAACCCCAAGCGCGTGATCAATCAGGGGCTTTCCGCGCACCTCGATCAGTGGTTTGGGCCGGTCGCGTGTCAGTGCGCCCATCCGCGTGCCGAAACCGGCGGCAAAGATCAGGATGGCTGAGGGTGTGTTCCGCATGCGGCTTTCAAACTGGCAAGATGTTTCGCGGTAGGCTCGGGTAAAGTCGCATCGATTAACGGGCGCAGTCCTTCAAGGCCGGGGTGACGCAGGGCATTCTGAACATAACGCCAGACCCGTGGGATGAGATCGACATAGCCCGGCTTTCCATCGCGCAGACACAAACGGGCAAACACGCCGAGAATACGCAGGTTTCGCTGCAATCCCAGGTAGGCAAGCTCTGTGGCGAATGCTTCTGATGTGCGTCCCGTGGCGGCGGTGTATCTTTCGACCATTTGCTCCACAAGCCTCGGTGCAACGTCCCGTCGGGCATCGTCAAGCAGTGACACGAGATCGTAACCAGGAAAGCCGAGGGCCGCGTCTTGGAAATCAAGAAGTCCGACGCGGGCAAACCCGGATCTGTCGGGCAGCCAAAGCAGGTTTTCTGCGTGATAGTCGCGCAGAACGACCACCGGGCTTTCCGGCGCAATCGAAGCTAGAATCGGCTCTATTTTAGCAGAAAACGAGACAATCCTATCGTTCCCACTCTTAAGGCCGCCATACCAGATTGGCGCAACTTCGGTCACCTTGGCCATCTCGGCAGCGCCGTAGATTGGCAGTTCATCAGGGTATGGACCCGATTGCAAAGCGACAAGAAGATCGACGGCCGCGGTATAAAGCTCGACTTCTGGAATGGCGTGCCTTTCGCAAAGGCGGGCAAACAGATCGTCCCCAAGGTCTTCGAGAAGGACAAGCCCCGTGTGGGTGTCGGCGGCATAGACCCGGGGCGCGCTTAGTCCGGATTTGAGCAGATAGTCTGCGATCGAGAGGAACGGACCTGTGCTTTCCCCTTTTTCCGGCGGCGCGATCATCAGGACGGCGGTCTTCCCATCCTTGAACACGCGCTCATATCTTCGATGAGAGGCATCGCCCGCCAATACTCGGCGCTCGGCCGCGTTCCACCCGCTGCTTTCCAGAAAAGCGGTGATTTCAGCCTCGGGGTCAGGCATCGGCGGCAAGCACCCCCGGTGTCAGGGCGGCAAGCCGACGGCGCCAAGCCTCTGGTCCGCGGATTTCGAGTCTGCGGGCGTGTTCGTCCAAAGTCGTGAACTCAAGCCAAAGCGCATTGACCGGGGCGACATCTCCCAGGCGCTCGGGCCATTCGACAAGACAGATCGCCGCCTCAAGCGCGTCATCAAGGCCAAGTTCCTGCGTATCCGCGCCATCGGCGAGGCGGTAGAGATCAGTGTGCCAGATCTCGGTCTCACCATCCCAATAGGTTTGCACAAGAGTGAATGTCGGCGACGGAACGTCTTCGTCGACCCCGATACGGCGCAGTCGCTTCTTGATAAGCGCGCGGGCGAAGTGAGTCTTTCCGGCACCTATCGACCCTTGAAGAAGAAGCGTGTCGCCGGGTTGAAGAACGGGGGCGAAAGCCTGCGCCAGAGCATCGGTCGCCGCAGGCGAGGTCAGCGTCGTTTTCAAGAGAACCGGATGCGTCATGTGCGCCACTGTGGCGTCGCACCGTCCGGGCTTCAAGCCCGCATCAGGCAGGAAGCAGGGAAGGTTGCGCGCCGATGCGAACGACTGAGGGCTGGCAAAAAGTCACAAGGGTCGATCCGCCGGAAAGCGGTTGAACACGGCACTCAAGCCGCGCGCCTGTTGCGAGTTTGAAATCGGTCCTCCATGGCGCACGCTCGCTTTCGTGCAGGACGAAGCTTCGCAGATCGCCCCAGATCGGAGTGGGCACACAGCGCGCCATCCAAATGCGAGAGGCTTCGGTGACGGTTTGCCGTTCAGTTGTTTCGGCACCGTCCCGTTCCCAAAGCTGGCCATAGGCGGTGTTTGCCATCGCAAGCTCGCCATCGGGCGTAAAGACTACGAGCGCATCCTCAAGGCTGTCGATCACGGATTGGCCGAGATTGAGTTCCGCCCTGAACTGTCGCGTAAGCCGCATTTCGGCACTGATGTCTTCCAGAACAAAGGCGACGGCACCATCCGGATGCGGGCGACCGGTGACGCGGAACGTGCGCCCGTTTGGCAGCGACCAGGTTTCTTCATAGGTCCCATCGACTGCCGCCGCCTCAAGATCGGCCATGTGGCGACGCCAGTTGATGTAGTCTTTGGGCTCGGGGATCATTTGCCTGTCCCGCAGACGATCAAGCACCGAAAAGAGGGTCGGACGCGACGCAAGAAAATCGATGGGAAGCCCGGTCAGGTCCGTCAGCGCCGGATTGAACAGGGCAAGACGCCGATCCTTGTCGAAGACGCCAAGGCCGGCAGTCAGGTGTGAAAAGGTCTGGGTCAGGGTCTGTGTAAAGGCCTGGCGCTGGCTTTCCGAGGTAACGGTGCCATCCACATTGACCGCAGAGAACAGGAACTCTTCGCCGATTTCGACGGCCGCGCAATCAAACCATTGCGGCCCGTCGGCTCCCGCGTCGGCAAGCGCGAGCCGGGAAATGCTGGAACTTGACGATACCGAGGCGAGCTGAGCCTGATCGAAGAGCGTTGGCATCGGCCAAACATGCGCGTCTTCCGAGGGCAGGATATCGGCGATTGCATCGATATAGGCACCATTGGCCCAGGTGACCGGCCCGTCCGGATGTTGCCGCCAGATCAGGAAAGGCACGTTCCGCACGGCGGTTTGCAAGGTGGTCAACTCATCGGTCATGGCCGACAGGGCAAGACTGTCGATGCCAGCCCGTTGTGGTGCGTCCGGGACGTCCCGAAGCGTGAGGGCCAGCCGTGGTCCCACAGTTTCTGCCGTAAGCGTTTTGGTGCCATCTTCGGACAAGGTGGTGAATTTGCCCTCGGCATCGATAGAGGACAGACGCGTATCAAAGCCCGGAAACCGTGGGAGAAGGATTGAAAGCGCACGGTTCCAGTCGTTCGAACCGTTCACCGCTTGTCGCAGAATGTCTTCGGCTGCCGGTGTGGCATCGATCAGGTCGGTGCCGTCGAAAAGAAACACGACGCCTGAAGCCTGATCGCCATCCAGGGTGGTTTCGCGCGGTTTTCGGAAGAAGATCGATCCGAGGAAAAGCGCGAATAGAGACGCAATGAATGCCGCTGCACCCGCAGACAACACAAGCAGAAGATCGATGGAAGTGGTCAACACGGCAAATCCCCGGCAGCAAGGTGCCCAAGACTTCGGTCATTTTGGTTAATGCCGCGTTAAGATCGGTAAACAGACTTTAAGCCTCGATAGGGCGGTTCTCGCCCAGCCCGGTGGTCGCGTCCTCTGATTTCGCGACGATCGCCTCGGTGGGCCAGACAACATCGACAATCGCCCCGGTGCGATCCCCCATTTTGGGATCGGCGGCCAAGGGGTCGCTGCCATTGGCAAAGCTCATCTCGGCACCCGACCGTTCCAAAAGGGTCTTTGCGATGAAAAGACCAAGACCCATCCCCTCATATTCCGGCCTTTGTGGTTGGATCGCCTTGTTGCGGCGCAGGCGGACAAACGGGTCGCCGATTCGCCCCAGCACCTGAATGGGAAAACCCGGTCCGTCATCGATCACGCGAAACCCGACCTTTTCATCGCCCCACCGGATGTCGATCCAGATGTCATCACGGGCAAAGTCCACCGCATTCTGAATGAGATTGCGAAGCCCGTGAATGATCTCGGGTCTGCGGTAGATCACAGGTTGACGGGGGTCGGCCCCGTCAAACGGCGCGATGTCATAGTTGATCCGGATGCCGCGATCTTCATGTGGCTCGGCGGCTTCCTTGACGACGGCCGCAAGCGGGCTTTGCTTGAGATGCAGGTCGTCTTTTCCAGCCCGGCCCATCGACTGAAGGATGTCCCGGCACCGGTCGGCCTGTTCGCGGATCAGGGACACATCTTCGTGAAGTTCAGGCCTGTCCTCAAGCTCGTCCCTCAGTTCGGTACTGACGAGTTTGATCGTCGCAAGCGGTGTGCCCAATTCATGCGCTGCGGCCGCCACGACCCCGCCCAGATCGGTCAGCTTTTGTTCCCGCGCAAGGGCCATTTGTGTCGCCACCAGCGCGTCGGACATGGCGTGTATTTCGGATGTCACGCGCTGGGCAAAGGCAGCGAGAAAGACGACGCCAATCACGATCGCTACCCAGAAGCCGAACACGAAGTCGGTGGGCATACGCATGATGAACCCAAGATCGGTGCGCAGCGGGATGTGATACTGGGCCACGAAGGTCACGAGCAGAATCGCGTAGAGCCCCAGCAAAACAGTGGTTCGAAGCTGCAGAGCCGTGGCAGATACCGTCACGGGTACGAGGATCAACAAGGCGAATGGGTTATGAAGCCCGCCGGTGAGATAAAGCAGAAAACTCAGCTGCGTGATGTCGAACACGAGATGCAGAGAGACCTCTGCCTCGCTAAGTCGTTTGTTTTCGGGGTAGACGAAAATCGCAAAGAGGTTGGCGGTGATCGATGCGCCTATGGCCAGAAAAGCAAGGCCCAGATCAAGGTTCAGATCGAACATGCGCTGCGCCACGGTGATCGCGGCCAGTTGTCCGGCAATCGCGATCCATCGCAGGACAATGACGGTGCGCAACCGCACCCAATTGACGCGGCGGCGCGCATCGAAAAGTCCCAGTGTTGGATTGGCCATTGCGTTGCCTATCTGTGTCTGTAAGTGGCGTTGCCCACGGTGTAGTTTTAGGTTGCACGCGCGGGTGGAACAATCCGGTTGATGACAAGGGGCGGGAAACGTGTCGACAAAGATTTATGCAGGGGCGGCTGCGGTGGCTGTCATAGCCGGGCTTGGGGCGTCGTACTACCTTGGTTCTTTCGACACGTCCGACCCGTTCGCACAATGCCGGACGGCAACCGTTGCTGGCGGTGCGGCGGCGATCGGCGGGCCTTTCACGCTCGTTTCCGAAACCGGTGAAACCGTGACCGACCAAGAGGTTATCACCCGGCCCAGTCTAATCTATTTCGGCTATACGTTCTGCCCCGATGTCTGCCCGCTTGATACGGTGCGCAATGCCGATGCAATCGATCTGATGACCGAGGCCGGATATGACGTTCAGCCGGTCTTCATTTCGATCGACCCAGAACGTGATACCCCCGAGGTTGTCGATGACTTCACGGCCAACCTGCACCCGGACATGCTTGGCCTGACGGGCAGCCCGGAACAGGTGAAGGCCGCATCCGAGGCCTATAAGACCTATTACCGGAAACAGGACAGTGGTGACGAGTTTTACCTCGTCGATCACTCGACCTTCAGTTATCTGGTTTTGCCTGAAATCGGGTTTGTCGAGTTTTTCCGCCGGGATATTCCGGCAGAAGAGCTTGCGACCCGCGCGCAGTGCTTTCTCGACGCGATGTAGGCACTATTTGACGCAGGGGTGTCCGCGGCCTATCTTCCCTGAAAATACTACAAAAAGCGGAAGGGAACGCCGTGGCTGAACGCTCATTGCAAGAGATCGGTGAAGACCGGACTCTGCTGGTTGTCGACGATGACGAACCGTTTCTGAAACGTCTGGCGCGCGCGATGGAGAAGCGCGGGTTTGAGGTTGAAACGGCGGGCTCCGTGACTGCGGGCCGGGCCATCGCAACCGCCCGCCCGCCTGCCTATGCCGTGATTGACCTGCGGCTGGAGGATGGGAACGGCCTTGATGTGGTGGAAACGATTCGTGAAAAGCGCCCCGACAGCCGGGTCGTTGTGCTGACTGGCTATGGTGCGATTGCGACGGCCGTCGCCGCGGTCAAGATCGGCGCCACGGACTATTTGTCCAAGCCGGCCGACGCCAATGATGTGACCGCGGCCCTTCTTGCAACGTCGGATGAGCTGCCGCCGCCGCCCGAAAATCCGATGTCCGCGGATCGTGTCCGGTGGGAACATATCCAGCGGGTTTACGAATTGTGCGACCGAAACGTCAGCGAAACCGCGCGCCGGTTGAACATGCATCGGCGCACCCTTCAGCGGATACTGGCAAAGCGCAGCCCGCGTTAAAGGTCGTATCGTTTGAGAACCTTGTCGACGCGGCGCCCGTCATCAAGCTGGGCATCGCGAACTAGGCCGTAATCCTCGAATCCCCGGGATTGATAATAGATCAATCCACCTTCGTTATCGGCACGGATGCACGCACAGATCCAGCTATAGCCGAGGGCGCGGGCGTTCTGCACGGTCGCTTCGAAAAGTTTTGACCCGATCCCAAGGCCGGTCTGTCCGATCCGCACGAAACTGGCGACATCGCAAGCTTCGGGTGGCAAATCGGGATGTGGTGCGATCCATTGAAAGCCATGGACGTTCTCTTCACTGTCGGTGGCGACCGACCAGGCGGACATATCCGCGTTCGTATTCATCCAGTCCGATATATACCGTGCAGTCACAGGCTTGACCAATGCCGTTGTTCCCCCGTTGGCGATGATCTGGTTCAGTAGTTCGGCCATTGAACGGCTATCGAGTGCGCCAGCGCTTCTGACGTGGATCATCCCAAATTCTCCAGCAATTCTGAGTGGCGGGCCGTGAATGCCGCACGAGTTTCGACAGGCGGGCGCAAGATGATCTGAAGGTGTCGGATTAATGTTTCGTCGGGTTTTCCAAAGAATTTCGAAGCTTCCTGGTCGGAAAAGCCGGCAATTTGAACGGCCTCCAGCCATGCTGAAACCTTGTCGGCCTTCTTGATCTGCCGCTTGATCGTTGCGGGGATGACTGCGGGAAGGCCGAAACGAAGGTGAACCGCCGCAGCGAGCCTTTCATCCAGCGCGCCATAACCCGGCCCGACGGCGGCCTTCACCGGTGAGATCATATCTCCGATCACATATTCCGGCGCATCATGCAAAAGAGCGGCGAGTTGCCATTTCACCGGCGCATTCGGTGCGATCCGGCGGAATATTTCTTCGACCAGAAGCGAATGTTCCGCCACGGAATAGGGAAAGTCGCCGCGCGTCTGACCATTCCATCTGGCAACAAAAGCAAGGCCATGGGCGATATCTTCGATCTCGATATCCATAGGCGTCGGATCAAGAAGATCCAGCCGCCGCCCCGACAGCATGCGTTGCCAGGCCCGTGGCGCCTTTGCCATAGAATCCTCCAAAAGATGCCCGCGATTGGGGCGGTTTAGGCGTTACTTCTGCGAGAGACGCCGGAAGTTTCATAAATTTTCACGTCTGTCGGCGAAGTATTCGTAAAACGCCGATCGGTGGTTATCTTTGAAAGATAGCTGTCGAAACTACAAGCAGGGGGATCAAACACGCGCAACGGCGGCGATTTCGCCGCAGAAAGGAGTTTCCGATGCGCAAGTTGATCACGATTTTAACGATTGTAGTAACGATGACGCCCCTGGCCGGGCAGGCGCAGCAATTCTGCGCTGAACGCGCTAAGATCACCGACAGGCTCAAGACCGGATACGGCGAACGTTACTCCGGCGGTGGGCTTCGAAATGCGGAAAGCATTTTCGAGGTTTGGATGTCTGAGGAAAAGGGTACCTGGACCATCCTGATGACAATGGCTGACGGTCGATCCTGCGTTATGGCTTCGGGAACGAATTGGCGAAATGCCTTGCCGGAACAGCCTGCGGGTGTCCCCGGTTAAGTCACATTGCCCCACCTGGTAAGCGGTGCTAAATGACCCGCGACAAAGCACCGTTTTAATGAGGAGTGGGCAATGCCCAAGGATTATGTCGTAAAAGACATTTCGCTGGCCGCGTTCGGTCGCAAGGAACTGGATATCGCCGAAACCGAAATGCCCGGCCTGATGGCTTTGCGCGAGGAATACGGTGAGGCACAGCCGCTGTCGGGCGCGCGGATTGTGGGGTCGCTTCACATGACGATCCAGACCGCGGTTCTGATCGAAACGCTTGTGGCGCTGGGCGCCGACGTACGCTGGGCGTCATGCAATATCTTCTCAACGCAAGACCACGCCGCCGCTGCCATCGCTGAAGGCGGTACGCCGGTTTTCGCGATCAAGGGACAGACCTTGGAAGAGCATTGGGATTACCTCGACAAATCCTTCCTGTTTGAAGACGGCCCCAACATGATCCTCGATGATGGTGGGGATGCCACGCTCTACGTCCTTCTGGGCGCACGTGCCGAAGCTGGCGAAGACGTCATCCCGGTTCCGCAGTCCGAGGAAGAAGAGGTTATCAAGGCCCAGATAAAGAAACGCATGGCGGCAAGCCCGGGTTGGTTCACAAAGGTGCGCGACCAGATCAAGGGCGTCTCGGAAGAGACGACAACCGGCGTGAACCGGCTTTACCAACTGGTCAAGGATGGCCAGCTTCCCTTCCCCGCGATCAACGTGAATGACAGCGTGACCAAGTCGAAGTTTGACAACAAATACGGCTGCAAGGAATCGCTGGTCGACGGGATCCGCCGCGCAACAGACACCATGATGGCCGGCAAGGTTGCCGTGGTTTGCGGTTACGGTGATGTCGGCAAAGGCAGTGCGGCAAGCTTGCGCGGGGCTGGTGCGCGGGTAAAAGTGACCGAAGTAGACCCTATTTGCGCGCTTCAGGCCGCAATGGACGGGTTCGAAGTGACATTGCTGGAAGACGAAGTTGCCACGGCGGATATCTTCATCACAACCACCGGCAACAAGGACGTGATCCGCATCGAGCATATGCGCGAGATGAAGGATATGGCGATCGTTGGAAACATCGGCCATTTCGACAACGAGATTCAGGTTGCCAGCCTCAAGAACCATAAATGGACCAACATCAAGGAACAGGTGGACATGATCGAAATGCCTACCGGCAACCGGATCATCCTGCTGTCTGAAGGCCGCCTTCTGAACCTTGGCAATGCGACAGGCCACCCATCTTTCGTGATGTCGGCCAGTTTCACCAATCAGGTCCTCGCCCAGATCGAGCTTTGGACGAAGGGCGATGAATACGAGAACAAGGTCTACATCCTGCCCAAGCACCTGGATGAAAAGGTCGCACGCCTACATCTTGGCCGGATCGGCGCAAAACTGACCGAGCTCAAGTCGGATCAGGCGGCCTATATCGGCGTGTCGCCGGAAGGCCCCTTCAAGCCAGAGCATTACCGTTATTAGAATCGGACCGGCGGCATTTCTCCTGACGGGGAAGTGTCGCCGTGTTTCCCCTTTGTTTTGGCACCCTTCGCCGCTATCTTGCTTGTGGCGCCGGAAAAATTCGGCCGTCGTGATTTAGAAAACCGAAGTGTGGGAGAATTCCATGGGCAAGAGAGACGACCTGATCGCGCAGTACGCAGACGATCTGAAGAACAAATGCGGCATGACGCCGGATATGGACCTTTTGAAGAAGGTCACCATCGGCTGCGGTCCGTCGATCTATGATGCCGATGCATCCACGGTGGCCTCGTCGCAGGCGTCCGAGCTTGAAACGGTCAAGGATAACTTTCTGATCAAGAAGCTTGGCCTGTCGGATGGCCCCGAACTGATGGCCGCGATCAATTCGGTCATCGAAACCTATGGCAAGTCCGAGCGGAACAAGTACCGCGCGGTGGTCTATTACATGCTGACCAAGCACTTTGGCAAAGAGTCGGTTTACGGCTGATCAGTCGAATTTGCGGCAAATTAGGCTCGATTTCTAAAGACAAAGCCTTTGCCGCAGGTGACTGAAACGGATAACGTCCGCTTGTCCGACCAGGATGGTCGGGATCTTTTGCGGACAGCGTGACACTTTGGGGTGAGCACGCGGGAAGGTAGAGGGTTCCGATGGGGTCGGAACCCTCTTTTTCGTTCAAGCAGAAAATTTCCGCGCAATTTTCGATCGTTCGCCCTACGATGTTTGTAATCCACTTGGGGCTTTGAGAATGCGGCGTTTTCTTTCCATTGCGATTCCGGTTTTCGTGGTCGGGTTCATTTCCGGCAATGCTTTCTGGTATCTGGCCTCTCCGCTCTGGATCGATCGGGAGGTAAACGAAACGCTGGTCGGGGCTGCGGCGCTTACCCCAGTGGCCACTGGCACCTTCAGCGACGCGGACGCCGTGCATCAGGGCACCGGCACGGCGACAGTCTTTGCCGCACCTGACGGATCGGCCGTCCTTAGACTGACCGAGTTCGAGGTGACGAATGGGCCGGATCTTGAGGTGTGGCTGTCGGCGAGCGCAAACCCACAAAGCTCTAGCGACGTTGCCAACGCAGAATGGCTGGGGTTGGGGCAGCTCAAAGGCAACATCGGTGATCAGAACTATTCGATACCGGCGGGCACGGATCTAAGCGTCTATAAGTCTGTGGTGATATGGTGCGAGCAGTTCGGTGTGCTGTTCTCACCCGCGCCACTTGCGATGAATTAGGGTCTAATTCCGCCCAATTCACAGATTATCTGCCATTCTTCGGGTGTTACGGGCTGAACCGACAATCGGGTGTTCTTGACAAGAACCATCTCCGCCAGTCTTGGGTCGGTCTTGCACATCTCAAGCGTCACGGGCGTTTCCAGCGCTTTGACGGCCCGGATATCCACGCAGTCCCAGCGGTCGTCGTCTGTGGTGCTGTCTTGATGCGCCTCGGCAATCACTTCTACGACGCCAACGACCGCTTTTTCCGACTGTGAGTGGTAAAAGAAGCCTTTATCGCCAACCTTCATCAGGCGCATGTTGTTGCGTGCCTGATAGTTTCGCACACCGTCCCACTCTTCCCCGGCCTCCCCACGTTGAACCTGCTGGTCCCAACTCCAGGTCGATGGCTCTGATTTGAAAAGCCAGTAGTTCATCCGCCGATGACCCGCTTCCATGCCTGCAATGTGACGCTTTCGAAAAGCCCGGCCTTGGCATACGGGTCGCCCTCCGCCCAGGCTTTTGCATCGGTCATGCTGTCAACATCAAGGATGATGATCGAGCCGCACATCTGGCCCGCGTCGTCCAGAATTGGCCCAGCCTGATCGACGACGCCCGTGGCTTCGATATAGGCAAGATGTGCCTCTCGATTGGTAAGCCGCACGTCCAGCGCGCCGGGTTTGTCATGGGCAGTCAGGGCAACAAGCATGGTTATTCTTTCCTTAAAGGTCGGGCCAAGAGCGCATCGCGCGCCGCCTCAAGTGGCATATTCCCATTCACCACCGCTGATACCATCGCGGTGATCGGCATGTCGATGCCATGCGTCTTTGAAAGCTTCGCGACGGCGTTGGCCGTGGCAAGACCTTCGATCGTGGTATCCGACCTTGGCGCATCGCCGCGCCCCAATGCCAACCCTGCCGAGAAGTTGCGGGACTTCTCCGAGGTGCAGGTCAGGATGAGATCACCCAAACCGCTCAATCCCGAAAGCGTCTCCGGCTTTGCGCCCATCGCCAAAGCCAGACGCTGCATTTCGGCGAAGCCGCGCGTCATAACGGCGGCCAGCGCGCTTTCCCCGTGGCCGGATCCGATCGTAAGGCCGGCCGCAAGCGCGATAACGTTTTTGAGCGCGCCGCCCAATTCCGCGCCGACGGGATCATCGCTCAGGTACAGGCGAAGCGTTGGCCCGGACAATTCAGACTGCAGCTGGGCGCCGAGGGAGGTATCAGATGCGGCGAGCGCAAGTGCGGTTGGAAGCCCCGCGGCGATATCATCGGCAAAGCTGGGACCGGTCAGAACCGCAGTCTGTGCGGAGGGTGCGACCTGAGAAATAAGCTCCGTTGGCCCCAAACCGGTTCTCAAATCGATACCCTTGCAGCAGGTTATCAGTGTCTGATCCTGCAAAAGTACGCTATATTCGGCAAGAAACGCACCAAGGGCCTGGGTCGGAACCACCAACAAGTTGATGTCGGCAAGGGTCGCGTCGACGGTATCGCCCAGCGCCAGGTTCTCGGGAAACGGGATACCAGGAAGGCGGCGATGATTTTCGCGCTGCATGCGCATCGATTGACGCGCCTCCGGATCACGCCCCCAAAGGGTCACCGAGTTGTCGGCGCGGGCAAGCGTGATAGCAAGGGCGGTGCCAAATGCACCGGCCCCAAATACCCCAATCCGGCTCATGCTTTGGCCCCCTTTCGGCCAGAGCCCAGCATTGGCGCCTGACGATGGTCAAGCGGCCAGCGGGGCAGGGGGGAAAGATCGAGGCCGTCTCGTTTACCCGCTTCGAATTGCTCAAGTCCCGCCCACGCGATCATGGCGGCGTTGTCGGTGCAAAGGGCAAGCGGTGGGGCCGTGAAACCGACTCCGGAATTCGCAGAAACACACTCTAACTCTGCCCGAATGGTCATATTCGCCGCAACGCCACCGGCGACCGCAAAGCTTGGCTTGACTGGTTTCATGGCCAGATAGGTTTCAATTGCACGGCGGCTCTTCTCGGCCAGAACATCCCGAACGGCCGCCTGAAACCCGGCGGCGAGATCGGCCTGATCCTGTTGTGTCAGCCCGTCATTCGCGGCAACGCAGTCATCGCGCGCCCGTAGGACCGCCGTCTTGAGGCCGGAAAATGACATATCGCAACCGGGCCGGTCGAGGAGGGGGCGCGGAAACTTGAACCGATCCGGGTCAGCACCCTCTGCCACCCGCTCAACCTCCGGCCCGCCGGGCTGCGGTAGCCCTATAAGCCGGGCGGTCTTGTCAAAAGCTTCGCCTGGAGAGTCGTCGATTGTGCCCCCAAGCCTGTCGAACGCGTCGCAACCTTGGACGATCAGAAACTGGCAATGGCCGCCTGACACCAGCAACAAGAGGTAGGGGTAGGGCAGGGCGTCGGTCAGCCGCGGCGTCAAGGCATGCCCCGCGAGGTGATTGACCCCGATAAGGGGAAGTTGTGCGCCTACCGCGATCGCCTTGGCATACATCACACCGGACATGACGCCTCCGATCAGGCCGGGCCCGGCGGTTACCGCAACAGCATCAAGATCGGTCAGTTTCACTCGCGCCTCGGTAAGCGCGTGTTCGATCACGTGATCAAGCTTTTCGGTATGCGCGCGTGCCGCGATTTCTGGGACAACGCCACCGAATTGCGCGTGCAGGTCGGTCTGACCCAGAACGACCGATGACAGGATATGTCTGGCGTCACCCTCGCGGCGCACGACCGCCGCCGCGCTGTCGTCGCAGCTGCTTTCGATACCAAGAATTGTGATCGTCTGGTCCATCGGGTCGTCGGTTGCGCGGGGTCTGAGCGGCAGGTATCACCGGCGGAACGCCCATACAACCATGCGACGTTTCATGCCAAGCGCGACACCCACACTATTACTGACTCGTCCGAAACCGCAGTCGGAACGGTTTTTGGAGATCTGCACGCGGCGCGTGGGAGGCGATATGCCAAGTCTGATCGCACCTGTGATCACGATAGAGCCAGTAGGCAATTCGGTTGATACCTCGCGATATGCCGGTGTGATCTTCACCTCGTCCAACGCGGTACCGGACCGGGCAGAACGTGCCGGGATGGCGGCATATTGTGTTGGCGACCGAACCGCCGACGTTGCGCGCGCCGCCGGGTATTCTGCGGTCTCTGCGTCAGGGGATGCGGATGCGCTCGTCAAAGAGATAGGCGCGAAACGCGCTGAAGGATCTTTGCTGCATATGCGGGGAGAAACCGCACGTGGCGATATTGCGGAACGCCTTATCCAAGCCGGTGTCCCAACAGACGAAGTCATAACCTATCGGCAGGTCGCGATTGCCCTTGCGCCCGATGTGATGGAAACCCTGATGAACGCCCCGGCAATTCTTGCCCCGGTATTTTCGCCGATGAGTGCGGCCGCATTGGCCAAAAGCCTTGAGCCCGCCGGCCTTGCGCCAACCATTGTCGCAATCAGTCGATCCGCGGCAGATGCCTATACGGGGCCGATATCCGCACGTGAGGTCGCGGCAACGCCAGACGCAAACGCAATGGCGGATCTTATTGCCGCGCATTACCGCCGGGACTCGGCTTGTTGAGGCAGGCGGGCCACGATAAGCTTGTCCGAGCGGGGCGCGGGTGGCCGCGCGCAAGGCTAGATTGAAAGGTTCCGCTGCCGTGGCCTCATCGCGAAAAAAGTCAAATTCGTCAAAGGTTAAAGATCAGGCAGAGGCGGTCGAACCGGCGGTTCCCGAAACGGAATCGGATGCCGAAGCTGCGGCCATAGCGGAAGAGGCTGCAGAAGCCATTCCCCAGATCCTTGAGGGTGAATTGATTCCGTCGGAAGACCACGCGACGCTTGATGCCGGTGCAGAGTTCGACAAGGCTTCCGAAGCCGAAGCCGAAGCCGAAGCCGAAGCCGAAGCCGAAGCCGAAGCCGAAGCCGAAGCCGAAGCCGAAGC
This sequence comes from Paracoccaceae bacterium, assembly GCA_013042605.1. Classification (GTDB taxonomy): domain Bacteria; phylum Pseudomonadota; class Alphaproteobacteria; order Rhodobacterales; family Rhodobacteraceae; genus JABDPT01. The sequence goes on along the minus strand of JABDPT010000257.1, from coordinate 7 downwards.
CGAAGCC
>JABDPT010000254.1 GCA_013042605.1 Paracoccaceae bacterium | reverse complement strand
CCGTTACCCTCCAGCCAGACCCGTATGATTTCGAAATCGGGCGACAATGCGGATTTCGACCGACAATACTTGGGTATCTTCAGGATCGTTTTGTGGGGGGAAACGGCGAAAAGCCCTGAATTTCAGGGTTTTGGTCAATTTCAGGCGATTTCTCGCGAATTATTTCACGTCTGTTTCAAAGGCGCGTCGCTCGTCGCCCGCGCGTTTCGAACCCGTGCTGTTGCCCGGTTTGTGGGTGGTCAGGCACTGTCCAAAGGCACCTCGATCACGCCTTTGCCATCCGCAGTCATCCGGAACCGCCGTCTCTCGGCATAGGCATATCGAGGTACTTGATACGCACGCAGGTCGTCGCGCTTCGGATCGAAGATGCCGTGCGTGAGGTAGTTGATCCTGGCGCGGGTCAGGCTCTGTCCGCCGTTTGGGCCGCCCAGCACGTCGTCGGCGTTGTGATCGCCCTGACCGTCATCTTCCCACCAGCAGACCGTGCAGATCTCCCACACGCCCTGTTCCTCCAGTGAAGCGGCGCCGCAGCACGGGCAGATAGCTGGCAAAGGGGTGTACGCGCCGGTCAAAACAACGCTCTCGCCTGTCTCTGCTTCCAGGCACTCGGAAAGGTAGCGGTTGGTGTACTCGCGCAACCGCTCGCTCTGCCGCGCGATGAGCAGCGGTATGAAGCGCGGATCGTGCAAATCTTTGACCTTCGCCCGTTCAACCTGCTGCCTGAGATCGTCCGGCAAATCGACATCCGGGATGTTCGCGTTTTCGGTCAGAGCGAAATAGAGCTCTTCGTAATCAAGCTTGGGAAGCCGAAGCTCTGCGATCCGCGAAATCGCGTCGTCCCGCGTCAGCGTCGTCATAGCGCCGCCGCAAGCCGCGTGCCCTGATCGATGGCGCGCTTGGCGTCAAGCTCGGCGGCCACGTCCGCCCCGCCGATCACGTGTACGACACGTCCAAGCGCGTTCAGATCATCGGCAAGGCTGCGTTCGGGCAGCTGGCCCGCGCACAGCACGATCGTATCGGCGGCAATCACCTGTGGGTTCTCGCGTGCCTCGCCAAAGCTGACATGCAGCCCCTCGGCGTCGATCTTTTCATAGTTCACGCCACCGATCATCTTGACCTGCTTCATCTGAAGCGCGGCGCGGTGGATCCAGCCGGTCGTCTTGCCCAGCCGCCGCCCCAGCTTTTCGGCCTTGCGCTGCAAAAGCGTGACCTGCCGCACGGGTGGGGAGGGTTGCGGGCCTTCGGGGCGAAGGCCGCCGCGATGCGCCTCGGGGTCGGCGACGCCCCATTCCTCCAGCCATTCGGGCAGGTCCTCGGTCGGGCTGTCATCGGTGCCCAGATACTCGGCCACATCAAACCCGATACCACCCGCGCCGACGATGGCCACGCGCTTGCCCGCCGTGACACGACCCGAGAGGATGTCGCCATAGCTGACCACATGCGGCGCGTCCTGCCCCGGGATCTCCGGATTGCGGGGGCGCACGCCGGTTGCGATGATCACTTCATCGAAACCGGCAAGATCCTTTGCCGATACCCGCGCGCCAAGTTTCAACGTGATCCCGGATTCCCCGACCATCGTTCGGAAGTAATCGACCAGCCCGTGAAATTCCTCTTTGCCGGGGATCTGACGGGCATAGTTGAGCTGTCCGCCGATATCGTCGGCCCCATCGAAGAGGGTCACGGCATGCCCGCGCTCCGCCGCTGTCAGCGCGGCCGAAAGCCCGGCCGGCCCGGCGCCCACGACCGCCACGGTTTTGGATGCCACGGCCGGCGCGATCACCAGTTCGGTCTCATAACAGGCGCGCGGGTTCACAAGGCAACTGCTGATCTTGCCCGAAAACGTGTGATCGAGGCAGGCCTGATTGCAGGCGATGCAGGGCGCGATCGTCGCCCCCTGCCCGCGCGCGGCCTTGGCGACGAACTGGCTGTCGGCCAGAAACGGGCGCGCCATCGACACCATGTCGGCGCAACCATCGGCCAGCACGGCCTCGGCCACTTCGGGCGTATTGATGCGGTTCGAGGTGATGACCGGGATGCCGACATGCCCCATCAGCTTTTGCGTGACCCAGGAAAACGCGCGGCGCGGCACGCTTGTCGCGATCGTCGGAATGCGCGCCTCGTGCCAGCCGATGCCGGTGTTGATGATCGTGGCCCCGGCCCGCTCGATCTCTCCGGCCAGTTGCACGACTTCTTCAAAGGTCGACCCGTTCGGCACCAGATCGATCATCGACAGACGGTAGATCACGATGAATTCCGACCCCACGGCGGCGCGCACCCGGCGCACGACTTCGATGGGCAGACGCATCCGGTTCTCATAGCTGCCGCCCCAGCGGTCAGTGCGTTTGTTGGTATGGGTGACAAGGAACTGGTTGAGGAAATACCCCTCGGACCCCATCACTTCGACCCCGTCATATCCCGCTTCCTGCGCGCGCGCCGCCGCCGTCGCGATGTCGGCGATCTGCTTTTCGATACCGTCCTCGTCAAGCTCGGTGGGCGGGAACGGCGAGATCGGGGATTTGAGCGCCGAGGGTGCCACGCAATTGGGCCCATAGGCATAACGCCCGGCATGCAGGATTTGCATCGCGATCTTGCCGCCCGCGTCCTGCACGCGGGATGTCACGATCCGGTGGTTGGCGATGTCGTCGGCGGTATAAAGGCCCGCCGCCCCGGGAAAGACGCCGCCTTCGGGATTGGGCGCCATGCCGCCCGTGACCATCAGCGCGACATCGCCGCGCGCGCGTTCTCCATAGAACTCGGCCACGCGGTTCCAGTCGCGCGTTTCCTCAAGCCCGGTATGCATCGACCCCATCAGTACGCGGTTTTTCAGAACCGTGAAGCCAAAGTCGAGCGGTGCCAGAAGATGCGGATAATCGGTCATGTCGGGGCCTCCCTGCCGCGGCAAACCTTGCCGCGCGCGGCCCCGATTGTCACGCGCAACCCCGCGTCAGCCGGGCAGCGTGCCGGTCAGCACATAGCGCAGCACCTCGACCACCTGACGCGGCTCTTCTGCGACGGCAAGGGCGGCGGCGTGCACCTCCTTCAGCGCATGCTGATGTTCGGGCGGATTGAGCACGATCAGCGACTTGCCAAGCGCCGCGGCATAGCCGGCATCGAAGGCCGCATTCCACTGTTTGTACTTCTCGCCAAAGCGCACCACGACGACATCGGCATCGGCGATTCCCTTGCGGGTGCGAATGGCATTGACCATCGCCCCCTTGTGGTCGTGCCAGTACTTGTTCTCTTCCGCGCCAAGGATCGCGTCACCGCAATCGTCCGAGGCCGCGTGGTCGGTCACCGGGCTGTTGAACGCCACATCAAGCCCCGCCGCCCCTTCGGTGATCTGTTCGCGCCAGTCGGTGTGAATCTCTCCCGACAAGTAAACCTTCAAAGTCATCGCCATTCCTCCATCCGTCTTCTGGCCGGAAATATTCCGGGGTCCGGGGCAGGGCCCCGGGTCTTGATCATCCGCGCAGCACGCCGCCCGTTGCCTTGCCGACCTTTTCGACGATCTTGGCCGACACGGCCTCGATATCCTTTTCGGTCAGCGTCTTTTCCGTGGGTTGCATCCGCACCGTGACGGCGAGCGATTTCTTGCCCTCGCCCAGCGCGCCGCCGATGAATTCGTCGAAGACGCGCACATCCTCGATCAGGGCCTTGTCGGCCCCCGCTGCGGCGTTCACGACGTTGAGCGCTTCGACATCGTCGTCAACGACAAAGGCGAAGTCGCGTTCCACCGCCTGCAGGTCATTGAGGGTGAGTGCCGGGCGTGTCGCGGTCTTGTTGCGCGGGGCCGGAACTTCGGCGGGCCAAAGCGTGAAGGCGACCACCGGCCCTTTCACATCCATCGCCGCGAGCGTCTTGGGGTGCAACTCGCCAAAGATGCCGAGAACCTTCTTGGGCCCGAGGCAGATCATGCCGTGCCGTCCGGGATGCCACCACTCGCGCGCGCCGCGCAGGATCTGCGTCTTGGCGGGCGCACCGATGGCCGACAGGATCGCCTCGGCATCGGCCTTGGCGTCATAGACATCGACCGCGCGCGAACTGCCATGCACGTCCTTCGGACCAGTGCGGCCCACGAGGATACCGCAGACTTGCAGGTGCTGCTCATCCGGTTCGCCGCCGTGGAAGGCGGGGCCGACCTCGAAGAGGGCGACATCCATGAAGCCGCGTGCCTGATTGCGCGCCGCGGCCTGCAACAGGCCGGGCAAAAGCGCGGGGCGCATATGGCTCATCTCTGACGAGATCGGGTTTTCCAGCCGCGTGGCATCCTCGCCGCCCGAAAAGAGCCGGGCCGACACTTCGTCGATGAAGCTGTAGGTCACGCATTCGTTGTAGCCGAGTGCGGCGGCAATGCGCCGGGCGATGCCTTCGCGTTCCTGCATCGGCGTCAGGATCGGCTTCGGGACCCCCGCCTGCATGCGCGGCATCGGCTGGGCCTTCAGCTTGGTCAGCGACGCGATGCGCGCGACCTCTTCCACCAGATCGGCGGTGCCCAGCACGTCATGCCGCCAGGATGGCGGGTGGACCATGTCGCCCGCCAGCGTGAAGCCAAGCGCTTCCAGCGTGGCGCGCTGCACCTCGGCCGGGATCTCCATACCCACGAGCGACTGCACCCGGTCGGTGTCGAGCGGATAGGCGCGGTCGGTGTCAAGCGGCGCGCCATCGGCGACCACGTGGCTTGGCTCGCCACCGCAAAGATCGAGGATCATCTGGGTCGCCGCTTCCAGCCCGGGCAGGGTATGCGCCGGATCGACGCCCCGTTCGAACCGGTATTTCGCGTCTGAATTGACCTTCAGCGCGCGGCCCGTGCGGGCAATCGTCACCGGATCCCAATAGGCGCTTTCGAGGAACACGTTCACCGTCTCTTCGGTCACGCCCGAATGCGCGCCGCCCATGACGCCGGCGATGCTTTCCGGACCCGCTTCATCCGAGATCGCCATCATGCCGGGTTGCAGCGTGTATTCCTTGTCATCGAGCGCCATGATCGCCACCGGCGTTTCCACCAGGTGAATGCGCAGATCGCCCTTCACGATATCGGCGTCGAAGACGTGCAGCGGGCGGTTCTGGTCGAAGGTGAAGAAGTTGGTAATATCGACCAGCGCCGAAATCGGGCGCAGGCCGATGGCGCGCAACCGGTCTTGCAGCCATTGCGGCGACGGGCCGTTCTTGACGCCCCGGATCACGCGGCCGGTGAAATGGGGGCATCCGCCCGTCTTCAGGTCGGCGTCGATGGTCACCTTGACGGGGCTGTCGAAGGTGCCGGGCAAGGGTGTGATCTTCAGTGGTTTGAGCGTGCCCAGGCCCCGCGCGGCGAGATCGCGCGCGATGCCGTGTATGCCCAGCGCGTCCTGCCGGTTCGGGGTGATCGCGATCTCGATCACCGGGTCGGCCTTGGCCGGGTCATTCGCCGCCAGCCAGTCGACGAACCGCTCGCCCACCTCGCCCGAGGGAAGCTCGATGATGCCGTCATGTTCGTCCGAGAGCTGCATCTCGCGTTC
>JABDPT010000249.1 GCA_013042605.1 Paracoccaceae bacterium | reverse complement strand
TGCGCGCCGGGCGCTTCCCGAACGCTGCCTGTGGAGCAATCGGACCAATGTCGGCCCGCCGCGCGTCTTTTCCGCCCGGTGTCTGCGCCGGGCCGGTGTGAATATCGACCGGCTGCCCAACCGTTGTGCTTTCCGCCTTGATACCGACCGTGGCCCGCGACGGGCCTATGGTGCGCGGTGCCTGCGCCGCAGCGGCTGGCAGATCGCAGCCCGGTAACCAGAATAATCGAGCAGACGGTACGAAGCGGATAGTCCTCGAGTATGTAGCTCCGCTTCCGGTGGCCGGGGGGGCTTGCCCTCTGGCCACCATTTTTTCCGGTCGGTTTCCCCTTGCGGACCATGCCCGGCTTGGTTTGACTGATGCGATGTCAAAACCCGGCCCGGATTTCACTCACGAAATCGCACTTCTTTCCACCGGCATCCTGCGCGTTGCCGGTGTTGACGAAGCGGGGCGCGGCCCTTTGGCCGGGCCGGTGGTTGCGGCGGCCGTGATCTTGCAGCAGGACCGCACGCCCGACGGGTTGAACGATTCAAAGAAATTGTCGGCGAAAACGCGGAATCGTCTGAAGGTTGAGATCGAGGCCCTCGCATCGGTTGGTGTCGGCATCGCATCTGTCGAAGAGATTGATGCCCTCAATATCCTGCGCGCGTCGCATCTGGCGATGGAGCGCGCGCTTGCCGACCTGAATCCACCCCCGGATCACGCGCTTATCGATGGCAATATGATCCCCCGCGGCCTTACCCTTCCTTGCGACGCATTGGTCAGGGGCGATGGACGCAGCCTGTCGATCGCTGCCGCGTCGATTATCGCGAAATGCACCCGTGATGAGATCATGGTGGATTTGGCGCAACAGCACCCCGGCTATGGCTGGGCGCAGAACGCGGGCTATCCGACCGCCGCGCATCTGAAGGCCCTTCGAAATCTCGGGCCAACCCCACATCATAGACGTTCGTTCAAGCCCGTGCACAACATATTGTATCAAGCAAAAACTGTAAGTGACTGATTCAAAAAAGAATTTGACGGCGAATCACCTTTGACTCATCTTTGAGGCCAACAACACGACGGCCACAAAGGCCCCGGGACAGAGGCAGAGATGACGACAAAGACCAGCAAGGGGGCGCGTGCGCTTCCGCTCAATCAGATCGTGGATGGCGACTGTATCGACGTCATGAACAGCCTGCCCGAAGGGTCGGTTGACCTGATTTTCGCGGACCCTCCCTACAACCTCCAGCTTAAGGGCGAACTTCACCGCCCCGACAATTCCCGCGTCGATGCGGTGGATAACGACTGGGATCAGTTCGACAGTTTCAAGGTCTATGACCGGTTCACCCGCGAATGGCTTGCCGCCGCCCGGCGTCTTCTCAAGCCGCATGGCGCGATCTGGGTGATCGGATCGTATCACAACGTGTTCCGCATGGGCGCAGAGCTTCAGAACCAGGGGTTCTGGATCCTCAATGACGTGGTCTGGCGCAAATCGAACCCGATGCCGAATTTTCGCGGCAAGCGGCTGACCAATGCGCATGAGACGCTGATCTGGGCGTCGAAGGAAGAGGCCAGCAAGTACACCTTCAATTACGAAGCGCTGAAAGCGTTGAACGAAGGGGTGCAGATGCGATCGGATTGGGTCTTGCCGATCTGTACGGGGCACGAGCGCCTGAAAGACGAAAACGGCGACAAGGCACATCCGACCCAGAAACCCGAAAGCCTGTTGCACCGGGTGCTTGTGGCAACGACCAATCCGGGCGACGTGGTGCTTGATCCGTTCTTTGGCACCGGCACCACAGGTGCGGTGGCCAAGATGCTGGGTCGCGATTTCATCGGGATCGAGCGCGAAGCGGCGTATCGCAAGGTCGCGGAAAAGCGCATCGGCAACGTGCGCAAGTTCGACAAAGAGGCTCTGACGGTTTCAACCTCAAAGCGCGCCGAACCGCGCGTGCCGTTCGGCCAGCTTGTCGAACGCGGCATGCTGCGCCCGGGCGAGGTGTTGACCAGCCCACGCGGCAAGACGGCCAAGGTGCGCGCCGATGGCACGCTGATCGCCGATGACGTGAAGGGCTCGATCCATCAGGTCGGCGCGGCGCTTGAGCATGCGCCGTCCTGCAACGGCTGGACCTATTGGCATTTCAAGCGCGAAGGACAGCAGATCCCCATCGACATCCTGCGCCAGCAGATCCGCGCCGAAATGACCTGAGATTTATCGAATACCGCCGGTGCCTGTGGCTATCCACGGCACTTTACTTGGCCCTGCCGACCTCCAAGCGGCAGGGCCATTTTTCGTCTGAGCCGGGCCGGCCGGCGCGGGTTCCGGAAAGGTCGCTGTTCCGCTTTCCCGCGTATCGCGCTAGACAAGGCCAAACCCCGAAAGAGGCGCACCCATGAGCATCCCGAAACCCGTTGTCCTGTGCATTCTTGATGGCTGGGGCCTGCGCGCGGACACGACCGCAAACGCCCCGGCCCTGGCTGACACACCCACCTTCGACCGGCTGATGGCGACCTGCCCGCACGCGCAACTCATCACCCACGGCAAAGATGTCGGCCTGCCATCGGGACAGATGGGCAATTCAGAGGTCGGGCATACCAATATCGGCGCGGGCCGGGTTGTCGCGATGGACCTGGGGCAGATCGATCTGGCAATTGAGGATGGCAGTTTCGCCAAAAACCCGGCGCTGCAGGATTTCATCAACAAGATGAAGGCAAGCGGCGGCACCGCGCATCTGATGGGGCTGGCCTCGCCCGGTGGCGTGCATTCGCATCAGGATCACATCGCTCACGCCGCAAAAGTTATCGCGAAGGCCGGCGTGCCCGTCGCCGTTCACGCCATCACAGATGGCCGCGACGTGCCGCCACAATCTGCAGAACAGCAACTGTGTAAGCTGTGGAAGGACCTACCGGAAGGCGCGCGTATCGCGACGGTGTCAGGACGGTACTTCGCAATGGACAGGGACAATCGTTGGGATCGTGTCGAGAAGGCCTATCGGGTCATCGTTCGTGGAGAGGGCGATACGCTCGGATCCGGCGACGGACTCGCCGCGTTCCTCGATACAATTCAGACGAACTATGATCTGGACGCGACTGACGAATTCATCGAGCCCTACATCTTCGGCGATTACGAAGGCATCAAGGACGGCGATGGCGTGTTCTTCATCAATTTCCGCGCTGACCGCGCCCGCGAAATCCTTCGTGCGATCGGAGAGCCCGGGTTCGAGGAGTTCGAAACCGGGCCGCGCCCCGACTATGCCGCGCTTCTTGGCATGGTCGACTATTCCGAACAGCACAACACCTTCATGACGACCGTCTTTCCCAAACAGAAGATCGTGAACACGCTGGGCGAATGGGTGGCCAAGCATGGGCGGCGTCAGTTCCGGCTGGCCGAGACCGAAAAGTACCCGCATGTGACGTTCTTCCTGAACGGCGGCAAGGAAACGCCCGAGATCGGCGAAGACCGCTATATGGCGCCTTCACCCAAGGTCGCGACCTATGATCTGCAACCCGAGATGTCGGCGGGCGAAGTGA
>JABDPT010000244.1 GCA_013042605.1 Paracoccaceae bacterium | reverse complement strand
AAAGAACCGCGAGTTGAAAAGGATCGTCAGGAAGATGATCGGAAAGAGGAAAAGCACACCCGCCATATAGATCGGGATGCCGGTCAACACGATTTCGGGGGTCACCAAGAGGTAGAAAAGCAGGATCACGGGGAAGGCCAGAACGAGGTTGGCAAGAAATGACAGGAACGTGTCGAGCTTCCCGCCATAATATCCGGCAGGCAGGCCAAGGGTGATCCCCACCATGAAGGCAAAGATGGTGGCGAAGGGCGCGATCTTCAGCACCTCCCACGCGCCGTAGATCATCCGGCTGAACACATCCCGGGCAAGGTTGTCGCCGCCCAGCAGGTAATAGGGATAATCGGCCCCTTCCGCCCCGCTCAGCGGGGTTCCGGGTACCTTGTTCTTCATGCCCGACACTTGCGTCAGCGCGTCATGCGTAACGATCAGGTCCATCGCGGCGAAGATGCCGGTAAAGACCCAGAACATCACCATGCCGAAGCCAATCATACCGATGGGGCTGTCAAAGAGCTTGCCGTAAAGGCCAAGTCTGCGTTTGAAGATGATCGATGCCGCAAAGACCACCACCAGTGCGATCCAGACCGGCAAGAGCCGGCTCGATATCGCACCGATTATGCCTTTCGCCTCGATCCCCGGCACAAGTATCCCGCCGATGAGATAGGCAAGGATCGTCGCGACAATGACGCCGAAGCTCCATTTCACGATCATCCCGGCATAGTCCGCGGGCCCCTTCGTGGCGACGAACATATCGCCCTGGGCCTGCGCCCCGCCGGTGACGACCGACAGCACGATCTGGGCCAGCACGGCCACAAGGAACACCGCCGTCGCGGTGAAGAAGATTGGGTTGAGCACGCCGCCAAGGGTGCCTGTCCATGTCAATGGTTCCATTGTTCAGGCTCCTTTATCAAGCGATGCGAATGCGTGGGTTGAGGAAGACATAGCCGATATCCGAGATCAGCTGTGTCACGAGCACGACAAAGACCGCCACGACCGAACAGGCCAGCAGAAGTTCGATGTCGTTGTTGCCGGCCGCCTGTACGAGCGTCCAGCCAAAGCCCTTGTAGTTGAAGAGCGTCTCGACGATCACCACGCCGTTCAAAAGCCATGGGAACTGGAGCATGATCACCGTGAAGGGCGCGATCAGCGCGTTGCGCAGCGCGTGTTTGAGAACGATGTTGCGGAAGCTGACCCCCTTCAATCGCGCGGTCCGGATATACTGCGCGGTCATCACCTCGGTCATCGAGGCGCGGGTCATACGGGCGATATATCCCATCCCGTAAAGCGCGATGGTCAGAACCGGCAGGAAGAAGTTCTCGAACGTTGCGTTATCGGCCGCCGCCGTGGCTGTGCCCTTGAACCATTTCAGGCCCGTCGCCGACGAGGCGAAGACCGTGATGAAGATAACGCCCGACACATACTCCGGCGTCGCGGTCGACGCGATCGAGAAGGTCGAGAGAGAGCGGTCAAGCTTCGATCCCTCGCGCATCCCCGCGAGCACCCCAACTAGAAGCGCGGACGGCACCATCAGGACCATGACCCAGAACATCAGCTTACCCGTCAGGCCCAGCCGGGTACCGATGATCTTGCCCACTTCATCCTTGAAGACCGTGCTTTCGCCCCAGTCGCCCTGAAGAATGCCGCAGAAGCTCGGCGTATCCTCGGGCGCGAGGTTTCGTTCGACGCAGCGGCCGATGGGATCGCCCTCGGGCGATTCACCGGTCCAGCCGGGCAGCACGCCAAGCCATTGCCCGTACTTGACCGGCAGGGGCTGAAGATAGCCGTTGCGTGTCAGATAGGACGTGACCTGATCATCGGTCATCCGCATGTTGCCTTGGGTTTTGGCAAGCTTTTCGAGGTTTGGATAAAGGTTCGTCAGAAAGAAGACGATGAATGTCAGGCAGAGTGCGGTGACGATCATCACCCCGACCCGGCGCAGGATAAATAGGCCCATAGCGTTCCCTGTTGTCCGGTGGCGAGGTGCGGCGCCCTCGTGGGCGTCTTGTTGTCTGGCCGACGAATGTCAGCCAAGCCCCCCGCTCATTTGAGAGGGGCCGCGCAGTGCGATCTGCGCGGCCCCCCAGTTCTTCGTATCAGGCTGCAAAGCCCCACTTGTAGTGGTGATGCTCGAACGAGATGTGCGTATCGGCACCCACGACGCCTTCCTGAAGGTGGCGATAGAGCGACCGCCAATACGGCTGGATGGTCACGCCCTCTTCCTGGATCAGCATCTCCATTTTCCGCATCACTTCGCGGCGCTTGTCGGCGTCGGCGATCGACAGAGCTTCGGCCAGCAGGGCGTCGAACTCGTCATTGGCCCAGCCGAACTCGTTCCAGGCTTCGCCGCCGCGATAGGCCAGCGCGTGGATCTGAACACCAAGCGGGCGGTGGTTCCAGTTTGTCGAGCTGAACGGATATTTCGTCCAGTCGTTCCAGAACGTCGATCCGGGAAGGATCGTCCGCTTCACCTTGATCCCGGCGTCGCGCAGCTGTGCGGCCACGGCATCGGTGGTGTTCTTGCGCCAGTCATCGTCGATCGACATGATCTCGTGTTCGAAGTCGGCCATGCCCGCTTCTTCCATCAGGGCGCGGGCGCCCTCGGGATCATGCACCAGCGGTGGCAGTTCGGCATATTCGGGATGCACCGGGGCCACGTGGTGGTTTTCGGCCGGAACGCCGCGATTGCCATAGCCAAGCTCAAGACAGATCGAGTTGTCGACCGCCATGGTGATGGCCTTGCGCACACGCTTGTCGGCGTAAGGACGCATGCCGTCGACTTCGGCAAGCTGGTTGGGCCGGACCACGATCGTCGCACCGGTCACAACCTCGGACTTCACAAGACCGATGGCGTCCATGATGTCGATGAACTCACCCACGGATTCATGCAGGAAGTGCACCTCTTCGGATTCGATGGCCGCCAGCCATGCCGCCGGGTCGGTGCCATAGTCGACGTACTCGATACGATCTAGATAGGGTCCGCCATAGACGTCGGTGCCCCACCAGTCGCGGTCCTTGCGCACCAGCGAGCATTTGACGCCAACCTCGAGCTCTTCGATGGCGTAAGGTCCCGTGCCGACGGCGTTCTGCGTGTCTTCGGGGTCATAATCGGCATGCACGATGGCCGCGGGATAATCCGCAAAACCCGGGATCAGCGAGATATCGGGCTGCGGCAACTGGACGGTAAGGGTCGTGTCGTCAACGACGGTCAGCGCGCCTTCCAACAGCTTGTTGGTGTTGGCATCGACAAGCGTCCCCATCCGGGCGGCCATCGAATTGCCTTCGACATCCTTTTCGCACCAGCGCTCGATATTGCGGGCAACATCGGTCGCTGTGAACGGATCGCCGTTGTCCCATGTCACGCCGGGGCGGACCTTCAGGGTGTACTGGGTGGCGTCGTCGTTGACCTCCCAGCCTTCCAGCAGCATGCCACGGAAGGTACCGTCGTTGTTGTATTCGACGAGGTATTCAAGGTTGCCGCGCGTCTGGTTGCCAATTTCGGACCAGTCGTACGAGCGGGTGTCTTTCAGGCCGCGCACGCTCATCTGAACGCGCATCGTGCCGCCCGACTGCGCGTGACCGGCCGCCTGTGCCGGCGCGGTCGCGCCGATCATCGAATAGGCCGCTGCCGTGGTCACGCCCAGAGCGGAAGCCCGCGCCAGAAACTCGCGTCGGCTGAGCTTTCCGTCCCGGCATTCCTGGGCATACATATCTGCCGCCCAATGCACGGGTTTTCCATTGATGGTTTGAGTGGTCATAGGCTTTCTTTTCTCCCATTGAGACTTTTAGCTTTCTTGTCGGTTCCCGGGCGTCCCAACCCGGATCGCAAAGTGCACGAGAAGATCGGTCTTTCGATCCCTGTAGGCGCGCTCTCCGATTAACATTCCGCATTGTTTCTGGCGTCAGGTCAACGCCTCCTGTGCGGTGATCGTGTTACAAAAGCGACAATGGAATGTATCAAAAACGACATATGGGCGAAAGTGCAACCCCGTGTTACGTTTTTTGGCCCCAAATAGGCCAAATCGTAACGTAACTATCCGGCGCGGCGGAAGGCCGTTGGGGTGGCGCCTGTTTCGCTTTGAAAGGCACGTGTGAAATACGCCGGTGAGCCAAAGCCAAGCTGGCGGGCAATCTCGTTCACCGGCAGGTCGGTTTTTGTCAATAATTTGCGCGCTTCGAAATGCACACGGTCCGCGATCAACCGCGAGGCAGAGCGCCCGCTTGCCTCGCGGCAGGCGCGGCTGAGATGCGTCGGCGTGACGCCGAGTTTCGCGGCATAGCTGCTGACATTCGCGCCGGTGCGGAAGTCGCGTTCGAGAAGTGCGGTGAAGGCGGTGCTAAGCCGGGCGGCGGCGCCGTTGTCGTGGGGGCGCTCGGCCAGATCGGCGTTGCGTTCAAGCCAGATCGCGATCAGCCCCGCATGATGGGCCATCGCCCGGTCGCAACCCGCCAGTTGCCCGGCATTCTCACGCTCGAGCGCGTCGATCATAGCCGCCATCTCGGCCTGTTGTGACTTGTTGCGCAGGCGCAGGTGCAGCGCGGTGTCCGGGAACTCGGACGCCAGGGCCCGGGGAATGTGAAGCGCCGTGCCCTGCACATGGCCCAGCATCGAAAACCCGTGCATCGTGCCGGTGGGAAGGAAGACCACGTTATTGGGCCCATAGCCGCGCGCACTGCCCGAGATGGTGATCTTGCCCTGACCCCGCGTGAACCAATAAAGCATCGGGCGGCCATAGCTGCGCATGGCTTCGGTGTGCCAGCGCCCGCCGGCGGCAAGCCGTTGCATGGACGTAATGCGATATCCCGCGTCGGGATCACGAAGCTGAAGCATAGGACGGGCCCCCCACAGACCGCGCTGAGATACGAAACTCATTAAGGAACCTGCGACCCCTCGCAACGCCCCCACCCGCGATTTGTGGTTAAAAAAGCCTTTCCGGTCAATGCATGTCTTGCCAGTGCCAGTCTTTCATGCGCCCCCGGAACCAGTTGCGCTGACGTTTGGCGTATTGTCGCGTCAGGGTGATTATTCGGTCGCGAACCTCCTCCAGTGACAAGGTGCCGTTCAGATGCGCCATCAATTCCGCGGCCCCGATCGCCTTGGCCGAGGGCAGGGCGGGGTGCCAGGTCGCCGCATTGGCGCGGGCCTCGTCCAGCACGCCCGCGTCCAGCATCATGTCAAATCGCTGTGCAATGCGCGGGTTGAGCCAAGGGGGCGGCGCGTTCAGGACGATGGGATGCGCCTTGTGCAGGGGCAGAAGCGGTGGTCCGGTCTCATCCTGCCAGGCGGCGATGCCGCGCCCGGTGGCTTCCTGCACCTCCCATGCGCGCTGAATGCGGGCGGGGTTCGCGGGGTCGATGCGGGCGGCTGTGGCGGGGTCGAGTGCTTCGAAGAGCGCCTCTTTGCCTTCGCGCGCCATGAGGGCGTCGGCGCGGGCGCGCACCTCTGCCGGGGTCGGCGGAATGTCGGCCAGCCCTTCGGTCAGGGCGGTGAAGTTTAGCCCCGTACCACCAACGATGATCGGGCGCGGCCCGGTCAAAAGCGGGGCCACATCCCGCAGCCACTGACCCACCGAATAGCTTTGATCGCCTGGGACGTGCCCATAAAGCGCATGCGGAACCGCCGCCTCATCCTCGGGTGACGGGCGGGCGGTGAGGATGCGCCAGTCGGCAAAGACCTGCAGCGCGTCGGCATTGACGATCACACCGCCTTGCGCGCGGGCAATGGCCATGGCCAGCCCCGATTTTCCGCTGGCCGTCGGCCCGGCAATCAGAACCGGACGCGCCGGGTCGACCCCTGCCACCACATTATCCATCCATCCCATTGCCCGATTGCCCGTTGCCGATTGAACCTTGCCGCGTTTTCCGACATTTTGCGCCGCAACGCAAAAGACCGCCGTGAACTGCGGCAAGCGAGAGGACGCGCAGATGACCACAGACGTCGCCGAACCGGCCCCGGCAGTTTCCTACAAACGCGTACTTCTCAAGATCTCGGGCGAGGCGCTGATGGGGGATCAGAACTATGGCCTGCACCCGCCCACGGTCGAACGCATCGCCCGCGAAGTACAGTCGGTGCACGAGCTTGGCGTCGAGATTTGCATGGTCATCGGCGGTGGCAACATCTTTCGCGGGCTGCAAGGCTCGGCCCAGGGGATGGAGCGGACGACGGCCGACTATATGGGCATGCTGGCGACCGTGATGAACGCGCTGGCGATGCAATCCGCGCTTGAGGGGCTGGGCATTCACACACGGGTCATCAGCGCGATAACGATGAACGAGGTGGCCGAGCCTTACATCCGCCGCCGCGCGGTGCGCCACCTTGAGAAAAAGCGGGTCTGCATCTTTGCCGCGGGCACCGGCAACCCCTATTTCACCACCGATACCGCCGCCACGCTGCGCGCCAACGAGATGAGCTGCGAGGCGATTTTCAAGGGGACGAAGGTCGACGGCGTCTACGACAAGGACCCCAAGCAGCACGCCGATGCCGTTCGCTATGACAAGATCAGCTATGACGACGTGCTGCAAAAGCATCTGGGCGTGATGGATGCCAGCGCCATTGCGTTGGCGCGCGACAATGACCTGCCGATCATCGTGTTTTCGCTGGACGAACCGGGCGGATTTCGCGGCATCCTCGCGGGTGATGGCACCTATACCATCGTCAACTGACAGGCGTGGTGCGGGCGTGGTGCGGGGAACACGGCGGCACGCGGCCCCTTGCAAACCTATACAAATCCGCGAACAAACGGTTATAACGCGGGCAACGGCCAGAACGAGCCGGGGCCAGAACGGCAAGAGGTGAGACGTGGCGGACGATTTCGAACTTGATATTGACGATCTGCAGCGGCGGATGGATGGGGCGATGACAGCGCTGCGCCACGAATTCGCGTCACTGCGCACCGGCCGCGCATCGGCATCGATGGTCGAGCCGGTGATGGTCGATGCCTATGGCGCGATGACTCCCATTAACCAGGTGGGAACGGTAAACGTGCCAGAACCGCGCATGGTCACGATCAACATCTGGGACAAACAGCTTGTCGGAAAGGCCGAAAAGGCCATCCGTGAAAGCGGGCTTGGCATTAACCCGGTGATCGACGGAACGACCATTCGTCTGCCTATCCCCGAGCTCAACGAAGAGCGCCGGCGCGAGCTCACGAAGGTCGCCGCCCAATATGCCGAAAGCGCCCGCGTTGCGATCCGCAATGTGCGGCGCGACGGCATGGAACAGCTTAAAAAGATGAAAAATGACGGGATGAGTGAAGACGACCACAAGGTCTGGCACGATGAGGTGCAAGAGCTGACCGACACGGCCATCGCCAATGTCGACAAGGCGCTTGAGACCAAACAGGAAGAGATCATGCAGGTTTGACCTGCAGATCGCATGTTCAGGAGTAACGCGTGTCAGAGAACGATTGTCCCAAGACCAACCCGGCCCATGTGGCCATCATCATGGATGGCAATGGCCGCTGGGCCCAAAAGCGGGGGCGTCCCCGGCTTTATGGTCACCATGCCGGTGCGCGCCGCGTCCGCGAGATTGTCGAGGCCTGTCCGGATCTTGGGGTCAAGTACCTGACCATCTTTGCCTTTTCGACCGAGAACTGGAAGCGGACGCAGGCCGAGGTATCGGGCCTGATGGCGCTTTTCCGGCGCTATATCACGCGCGAGGCGCGGGCGCTGATCGACAACGGTATCCGCGTGCGGTTCATCGGCGATCGGATCCGGCTTGACGAAACGCTTGTGCGGTTGATGGACGAGCTGGAGCTGTTGACCGCCGATAATGACGCGGTGCACCTGACTGTGGCATTGAATTACGGCGGGCGCGACGAGGTTGCGCGCGCGACCAAGCGACTGGCGCGCGAAGTCGCGGCGGGCAAGATCGACCCCGAAACCGTCGACGCCGAAACGCTGGCGCGGTTCCTTGATACCTACGTCCTGCCCGACCCCGATCTGGTCATTCGCACCAGTGGCGAGGCGCGGATTTCGAACTTCCTGCTCTGGCAGTCGGCCTATTCGGAGTATGAGTTCATCGACACGCTGTGGCCCGATTTCACGGCGGCGGAGTTTTCGCGGGTCGTGGGCAGCTATGCCCGCCGCGACCGCCGCTTTGGCGCCGTCCCGGGATGACCCAGCCCGCCGGGCAATGGGATGACCTGACGACTCGCCTTGTGTCGGCGGCGGTTCTTGGCGCGGTAGGGCTGGGCCTTGTTTGGCTGGGCGGCATCTGTTTTCACATCTTTGTCGCGCTCGCTTGCGGCATCATGATCTGGGAATTGGCCCGGATGCTGGGCGGCGGGCCCGAAGCGACCTGGCTGGCGCTGGCCGCAGGGGCCGCGCTTTTCGTCGCCGGTGAAATCCCGGGCGGTTTCGCGCTGCCGCTTCTGGTGGCGCCGGCGCTTTTCGGCTTGGGTCGTCTTGAAAAAAACAGAACGATTTACGCGCTTTACACCGTGATGATCATGCTTGCGGGCTATGGCCTGATGATCCTTCGGGATGACTTCGGCTTCATCTGGCTTTTGTGGCTGGTCTGCATCGTCATGGTCGCGGACGTGATGGGCTATTTCGCCGGCCGCTTTATCGGCGGGCCGAAATTCTGGCCGAAGGTCAGCCCGAAAAAGACATGGTCGGGCACCGTTGCGGGCTGGATCGGCGCGGCGATCGTCGCGGTGGCGTTTATCGCGGCCACAGGCACGGGTATCGAATTGATCGGCATTTCCATCGCCATCGCCATGGCCGGACAGTTGGGCGACATCGCAGAAAGCGCTGTGAAACGCAAATGCGCGGTCAAGGACAGCTCGTCCCTGATCCCGGGGCATGGCGGCTTGTTCGACCGGTTCGATGCGCTGCTTGGGGCGTCGGTTTTCCTGTTACTGGTCGAACAGATCGTCGATTTCCCGCCGCCGCCGATCCTCTGA
>JABDPT010000235.1 GCA_013042605.1 Paracoccaceae bacterium | reverse complement strand
ACGGCGCTTACCCGACGCTAGAGGCGATGGTCCGCCATCACCTCGATCCGGTGACCGCCCGCGCGAACTGGAGCCCAGCCGACGCACGCCTGCCAGAGGTACCGTGGCTCAGCGAGATCGACTTCGTCATCCGCGCCGACAGCCGCGAAATGGCGCGGCAGGCGGCCAAGCTCGATATCGCACCGGTTCCTGTTTCCGACAGGGAAATCAGTTCTCTGGTGGCCTTTCTTGAAGCTCTGACTGGCGAAACCGCCCTCAAACGCCCGCTCGGGCGACCCGATGCGGTGCCAAGCGGATTGCCGGTCGACTGAGACACGCCCGCACATCCCCCTCGCCACGGCGCAGAACCCAGCTAGATACGCAGACAACAGCCAAGCCAAAAGGCGCCCCATGCTCCTTTCCGTCACCGACTTGAAGAAATCCTATCCCGGCGAAAACGGCCCGGTGGCCGTGCTTGACGGCGTGTCCCTCACGCTCAAGCCCGGCGAAACCGTCGCCCTGACCGGCGAAAGCGGTTCGGGGAAATCGACGCTCTTGCATATCGTGGGCGGGCTCGAGGCGGCGGATGCGGGCGAGGTCACCATCGATGGCACGGCGATTGCCACCTTGGATGATCGCGGGCGCGCGGCCTTGCGGCGGCGCGACATCGGCGTGGTCTTTCAGCAGTTCAACCTGATCCCGTCGCTGACCGTGGCCGCGAACATCACGTTTCAGGCCCGCCTCGCGGGGGTCGAATACGGGCATCTGCGGTTGGAGAACCTTGTTGAAACGCTGGGGCTTCAGGATCATCTGGGCAAGTATCCCGAACAGCTGTCGGGCGGCCAGCAACAGCGCGTCGCCATCGCCCGCGCGATCCTGCCTGGCCCCAAGCTGCTTTTGGCGGATGAACCCACGGGCAACCTTGACGAAACCACCGCCGACGCGGTGATCGACGCGCTTCTGGCCCAGGTGCGCATGGCCGAAACCGCCATGCTGCTTGTCACCCATTCCGACCGGCTTGCCGCCCGCGCAGATCGCCGTCTGCATCTTCAGCATGGCCGTGTGACCGCATGAGGAAAACCGCCTTCCTCACCCTTCTGTCGCATTGGCGGCGGCACCCGTTCCAGCTTGTCACGCTGGTTCTGGGCCTCGCCCTTGCCACCGCGCTTTGGTCGGGGGTGCAGGCGATCAATGCCGAAGCGCGCGCCAGCTATGACGCCGCCGCCGACGCAGTGGGTGGTTCGCGACCCGTGATCGTCGCCCCCACCGGCGATATGGATGAGGCACAGTATGTGACCCTGCGGCGCGCGGGCTGGCTCGTGACCCCGGTTGTCGAAGGCTGGATGATGACCGATCAGGGGCGTGTACGCCTTGTCGGGATCGATCCGCTAACCGCCCCGCCCGATGTAGCCGCCGCGGGTGTGGCCGTCGACGGCGGGCTGGGCGCGTTCCTCACCGCACCGGGCCGCATCCTTGCCGCCCCCGCAACCGCTGCGCGCCTGTCATCCGGCGATCTGCCGCCCGTGACCGCCACAGAAGGTCTGGCGCCAAGCCTTGCCTTTACGGATATCGGCGTCGCGCAACGGCTGCTCGAGAAAGAGGGGCGATTGTCGCGCCTGATCGTGCTGGACACACAGCCGCTGAACCGCCCGGCCCTGTCCGACATCGCGCCAGAGCTCGAATTCCGCCCCTCTGGCGGGCAAGCGGACCTTGCGCGGCTGACCGACAGCTTTCACCTCAACCTCGCCGCCTTCGGCCTTCTGTCGTTCGCTGTGGGCCTTTTCATCGTGCACGGCGCGATCGGCCTTGCTTTCGAACAGCGGCGCCCGGTCTTTCGCACCTTGCGCGCGCTTGGCTTGCCCGCCCGCGACCTGACCTGGCTTTTGGTCGTCGAACTTCTGGTGCTGGCGCTTCTTTCGGGTGCGCTGGGCGTGGCGCTTGGCTATCTGATCGCCGCCGCGCTTCTGCCCGATGTCGCGGCCACCCTGCGCGGGCTGTACGGCGCGCCCGTCGAAGGCGCGCTGACGATCCGCCCGGCATGGTGGGCGGCGGGAATGGGCATCGCGGTGGCGGGCACCGCCGTCGCCGCAACCGGGGCGCTTTGGAAGATCGCGCGCCTGCCGGTCCTTGCCCCCGCCCGCCCCCGCGCCTGGGCGCGGGCGAGCCAATCAACGCTTTGGCTTCAGCTTGCCGCCGCGGCGGCCCTTGTCCTCGTCTCGCTCGTGTCCGGTCTTTTCGGATCTGGCCTTGTCGCGGGGTTCCTGATGCTTGGCGCGCTCCTCATCGCCGCCGCGCTGACCCTTCCCGCGCTTCTGAGCGGATTTCTCGCCCTTGCCGCCCGGACCGCCCGCAGCGCCACGGCCGAATGGTTCTGGGCCGATACCCGCCAGCAGCTTCCCGGTCTCAGCCTTGCGCTCATGGCACTTCTGCTGGCGCTGAGCGCCAATATCGGCGTGGGCACGATGGTGTCGAGTTTCCGGCTGACCTTCACCGGATGGCTCGACCAACGGCTTGCCTCGGAACTCTATGTCAGCGCCGAAACCGCCGAAGACGCCGCGGCCCTCGTCGCCTTCGTCGAACCCCGTGTCGATGCGATCCTGCCGATCTGGAATGTCGAGGCCGAGATTGCCGGCGCCCCGGCCGAGATCTATGGCGTCGCCGACCACACGACCTATCGCGACAACTGGCCCCTTCTGGCGCGTCTGCCCGATGTGTGGGACAGGGTGGCCGCGGGCGATGCGGTGCTGGTCAACGAACAGCTTGCCCGCCGCGATGGCCTGTGGCCCGGCACGATGCTGCCCGTACCCGGCGGCCCGCCGATGGAGGTGGCGGGGGTCTATAGCGATTACGGCAACCCGCTTGCACAGGTCCTGATCGGGATCGATGCTCTGACAACCCGGTTCCCGGATGTCGAACGGCTCAACTTCGGCCTGCGTCTCGATCCGGCCGAGAAGGACGCCTTGGCCACCGCGCTGATCACCGAGTTCGGCCTGCCGCCCGAGAACCTCGTGGATCAGAACGCGCTCAAGGGGTTTTCGATCGAGGTTTTCGACCGGACCTTCACCGTGACCGGTGCGTTGAATGTGCTGACGCTTGCCGTCGCGGGTTTTGCCATCCTGACATCCCTGTTGACGCTGGCCTCCACCCGCCTGCCGCAACTTGCCCCGGTCTGGGCCCTTGGCCTGACACGCGCCGACCTTGCACGGATCGAATTGGGCCGTGCGCTGATGTTGGCCAGCCTGACCATGGTCGCCGCGATACCTGTCGGTCTGGTGCTGGCATGGGTCCTGCTTGCGGTGATCAATGTCGAAGCCTTCGGCTGGCGGCTGCCGATGCATCTATTCCCGCGGGACTGGCTTGTCCTCGGAGTGTTGGCGCTGCTTGCCGCCGGGCTGGCGAGCCTTTGGCCCGCCCTGCGCCTGTCGCGCACTGAACCTGCGGTTCTCTTGAAGGTATTTACCAATGAAAGATAAGGTTTACGCCGCCTTCCTGATCTTGCTCCTGACGCCGGCCACGGCCTTGTCCCAGGGGTTTGCAGGCATGGGTCAAAGCGCGGACGGCTTTGCCATGCCCGACCCAGAAACGCGTTTCAGCTTTCCTGCCGATCACGGCCCGCACCCCGACTTTCGCATCGAATGGTGGTACCTGACCGCCAATCTGACGGGCGACGACGGGCGCGACTACGGCATTCAATGGACCCTCTTCAGAAGCGCCACTGCCTCCGGCGACGACACGCAATCCGGCTGGAACAGCCCGCAGCTCTGGATGGGCCACGCCGCCGTGACCACGCCGGACGCACATCACTCCACTGAACGCTTTGCCCGCAATGGTATCGGTCAGGCAGGGGTCGAGGCATCGCCCTTCCACGCCTGGATCGATGAATGGTCGATGCAGGGACCGTCGCTGAAAAACGTCAATGTCACCGCTCAAGGTACTGATTTCGGATATGATTTGTCCTTCGATGCGCAAGGGCCTTTCATTCTTCAGGGCGAACAGGGCTTTTCGGTGAAATCCGAGGCCGGGCAAGCCAGCCATTATTATTCTCAGCCATTCTATGAAGTCTCTGGGAAATTGATGCTGCCTGACGGCGAAGTTTCCGTGACCGGCAGCGGTTGGCTCGACCGCGAGTGGTCGTCCCAGCCACTGACGGCGGATCAGACGGGGTGGGATTGGGTCTCGCTTCACTTTGACGATGGCGCCAAGCTTATGGGATACCGCCTGCGCGATGCCAGCGGCGGAGCCTACGCCGTCGGCACGTGGATCGAACCAAATGGAGAGACATTTCCATTTCCGAACGGTGTGTTACAGGCTGAACCTCTGGTGATTACGGACGTCGATGGCCGCGAGGTACCGACAAGCTGGCGCGTCGCTTTGCCCGCCCGTGGGGTTGATGTGGAAATCCACGCCGTCAATCCGCAAAGCTGGATGGACACCACCGTGGCCTATTGGGAAGGACCGGTGCGTATCACCGGCTCGCATACGGGGCGCGGGTATCTGGAGATGACGGGCTATGACTGACCTGCCGCACACCCTACCCGGAACGCTGGCCCGAGTATGGGACATGCTGGAAGCGGGTGTCGCCGACCGCACCGCGCCCGCGCGCCACCCGGTGCTGGCCACCGTCGGCCAGGACGGCGGGGCCGAGGCGCGGATGGTCGTGTTGCGCGGGTTGGATCGGGACGCAGGGTCAGTGGAGGTTCACACCGACAGCGCCTCGAACAAGGTTCAGGAAATCGCCACAAACCCCTCTTGTTCAATGTTAATATGGGATCAGGAACAACAATTCCAGATCCGGCTTCGCACGCTTATCTCGTTGGCACCGGGCACCCCCGAGGATTGGGACCGTATCCCCGACACCGCCCGCCGCGCCTATGGCGGAACGCCCGCGCCGGGCATCGAAATCGACGACCCTGCCGACCATGACCCAACCCCGGACTTTCGCCGTTTCACGATCCTGACCGCACGTATCGACGCCATCGAGACGCTCAATCTCGGCCCCGATCTGCACCGGCGGGCGGTGTTTCTGCGCAACGATGGCTTCGCCGGGGCATGGCTTGCGCCCTGATCCACTCGCATCTTGCGGCGAAACCCCCTAGCCATGAGATCATGAATACGCTGCCCCTGCCCCTGACCCGCGATCTGGTTCTGATCGGCGGCGGTCACGCCCACGCGCTGGTCTTGCGCCGCTGGGGCATGCGGCCGGTTCCCGGCGCGCGGCTGACCCTGATCAACCCCGGCCCGACCGCGCCCTATACGGGCATGTTGCCGGGCTTCGTCGCCGGGCATTATGGCCGCGACGAACTCGAAATCGACCTGGTTCGGCTGGCCCGGTTCGCGGGCGCGCGGCTTGTGTTGGGCGAGGCGGAAGGGATAGACCGCGAAAACCGCCGGATCCACGTCTCGGGACGTCCGGACATCGCCTTTGACATCGCCTCGATCGACATTGGCATCACCTCGGACATGCCTGATATGCCCGGGTTTCTGGACCATGGGGTGCCAGCCAAACCCTTGGGCACTTTCGCCACCAAATGGGCCGCCTATCGCGACGGCTCCGGCGACGCCGCGATTGCGGTCATCGGCGGCGGCGTGGCCGGGGCCGAGCTTGCCATGGCCATGCATCACCACCTCACGAGCCACGGGCGCAAGGCACAGATCACCGTCATCGATGCCGGGCAGGCCCTGCCCGGTCTTGGCCCCGCCGCGCGGATCGCCCTGATCGAACGATTGCGCGCCATGGGCATTCGCCTGATCGAAGGGGCCGAGGTCACACGCGTCGACGCGCATGAGATCATCCTGCGCGACGGCCGCCGCTTCGCCGCGACCTTCACCGTGGGCGCGGCCGGGGCGCGGCCCTATCGCTGGCTGGCGACCACCGGGCTTGATCTGACGGACGGGTATCTCGATGTCGACGACCAGCTGCGCACCAGCGATCCGGCGATATATGCCGCCGGGGATTGCGTGAACCTTGTCCACGCGCCCCGCCCCAAGGCCGGGGTGTTCGCGGTGCGCGCGGCACCGGTTCTTACCCATAACCTGCGCGCCGACCTTGTCGGCACGGCGCGCAAGCGCTTCCAGCCGCAGACCGATTACCTCAAGCTGATCTCGCTGGGAGACCGGGACGCCCTGGGTGAAAAATGGGGTCAGGTCGCGCGCGGCGGCTGGGTCTGGCGGCTCAAAAACAGAATCGACCGGCGGTTCATGGACGGGCTGGCCAACCTGCCCGCGATGCCCGCCCCCCGGCTTCCCCGCGATATGGCGGGCGGCGCGCATGCGTTCAGCGACAGCAGCCAATCGCTTTGCGGCGGGTGTGGTGCCAAGGTGGGCGCGCCGGTGCTGTCGTCGATGCTGGCGGACCTTCCCCCATCCAAGCGCAAGGATGTGCTGAGCGCACCGGGCGATGACGCGGCCGTTCTGGCCATGGGCAAGACCCGGCAGGTTCTGACCACCGACCACCTGCGCGCCTTCACGGGCGACCCTTACCTGTTCGCGCGCATCGCGACGGTTCACGCGCTTGGCGATATCTGGGCCATGGGCGCCGCCCCGCAGGCCGCGCTTGTCAATGTCATCCTGCCGCGCATGACCCCCGCCATGCAGAAAAGCACGCTGGCCGAGATCATGGCCGGGGCGGCCAAAGCCTGTGCCGAAGCCGGGGCCGAGATCGTGGGCGGGCACACAAGCATCGGGGCCGAGCTTGGGATCGGCCTGACACTCACCGGACTTTTGGCGGGCGACGCGATCACGCTTGCGGGCGCAAAGCCGGGTGACAGCCTCTTGCTGACTCGCCCGCTTGGATCGGGCACCCTGATGGCCGCCGACATGGCCCTACGCGCGAACGGGGCCGATGTTGCCGCCGCCCTTGCCACCATGGCGCAGGGTCAGGCTGACGCCGCCCGCGCGCTGGCCCGGGCCCATGCGATGACCGACGTCACCGGTTTCGGGCTTGCCGGGCACCTGATGGCGATCTGCGACGCGTCGGGCGTGGGGGCCACAGTGTCGTTGAGCAGTATCCCGACTTACGCCGGGGCCGAGGCGCTGGCGGCCGGAGGCATCCGCTCCACGCTATATCCCGAAAACCGCAAGACGGCCGACCGCATGACCTTTTCCGATCCCGGTACCGCCAGAACCGCCCTGCTCTTCGATCCGCAGACCTCGGGCGGATTGATGGCCGCTCTACCGGCCGACGCCGCAAAACGCGCGCTGACGGCCATCCGCAAGGCCGGGCATCAGGCGGCGATCATCGGCAGCATCACAGACACGCCACCGCAGATCACCGTCACCTGATCCGGGCGGCAATCTTCGTGGCAAGCGCGTCCAACGCGTCCTGCCCCAGCGTTTCGGTCTCCAACCGCTCAACCTGCGCACCGTCGCTGCGCCCGCGCGACCGGGCATAGCGCGGATCGTAATGCACCCGCATCAGGTCTTCGGCGAGGGCGCGCCCGTCGCGCGCCTCGACCATCTTGTGCCAGCGCGCGACCACCTCGTGCCCATGAAACGGCACCAGCCGGTCAAGCTGTGCATGTACCCGGTCGGGCGCCGCCTCCAGATCGGCATAGGCCCTGGTCAGGTATTCGGCGCGCGCCCCAAGCGGTGCGGCCACCTCAATGCGTGGCGCGACCGCCATCGCCTTCCAAAGCGATGGCGGCACCAGCAAGTCACCGATCTTGCTCGATTCCGCTTCGATCACCACGGGGCGTGCCGGATCGAACCCCGCCAACTGCCCCGCAATCGCGCTTTCAAAGGCTTTCTGGCTTGGCTGCGCCTCGGCCACCGGCCCGAAGATCGAACCCCGATGACGGGCCAGCCCTTCCAGATCCAGCGTCTGCACCCCGCGCGCGGCCAGCAGGTGCAAAAGCTCGGTCTTCGCCGTCCCGGTATTGCCGTCCAGAAGGGTCAGCGGCGTCGGCCAGTCGTCGTCGTAAAGCGCCTGCGCCACGATCCGCCGATAACTGCGATAGCCGCCGGTCAGCACCTGCGTGCGCCAACCGACCTGCGTCAGGATCGCGGCGAACGAGGCCGACCGTTGCCCCCCGCGCCAGCAGTAAACCAGCGGTTGCCAGCTTCCGTCCTTGTCGGCCAGGGGCCCCTGCAAATGACGCGCGGCATTGGCGGCGACCAGCGCGGCCCCGATCCGACGCGCGCGAAAGGCGCTGTCCTGAACATAGATCGTGCCGACCTCGGCCCGTTCCGCATCGCTCAGCACCGGCAGATTGATCGCCCCGGGCAGGTGATCTTCCGCGAATTCCGCCGAGGAACGGACATCGATCACCGTATCGGCCTGCAGCGCGGCAAGATCGGACAGGGAAGTCAGGGTTACGGGCATGGCCGCCGTCCTAGTCGCTTCGCGCGACCTTGAAAAGCCTATGCGAGAAGCGCCTGCGCCATCGCCTTGCCCGAGCGCCAGGCGTCTTCGGCCTCTGACCCCAGCGCCCAGTCGCCGCCGATCACCAGCCGACCGCCCAGCGCCTCGACAAAGGGCGCGCCAAGCGGGCGTTCGCATCGCGCATACCGCCAGCGATGCACCGTGTGATAGATCGGCGTGGGCAGTGGTGCCGCGCTTAGACCGGCAAAGGCGGACGTGAGCGCCTCAAGAACCTTGTCGCGCGGGTCCTCAAGATGCGCCCGGGTCCATTCGGGCGTGGCATGGGCCACCCATGTGTCCGGCGTCTCGGCCCGGCCGGGCTTGCCGGAATTGTGAACGACCGCGTCGAACACGGGCGATGTGGCCCCGGTCAGGTGCTGCGCGGTGTCAAACGCAAGCAAAAGGCTCCAGACCGGCGCCATGACGACGGCGGCAAGCGCGCTGTCGGCTTGCGGGAAATCGCGCGCCAAAACACGGGCCTGCGGGGCCGGTACGGCCATCACGACCCGGTCGAAGCCGCCATGCTCCCCCCCGGTCTGGTCGGTCAGAACGATACCATTCCGCGTCGGGTCGACAGATGCGATCTCGACGCTGTTCGAGACCGCGATACCGTCCGCCAACCCTTTGACAAGCGACGACATTCCCGGCTGGCCGACAAATCCATAATCGGGACAGACCGCACCCCCCGCCCTTGCCAGAGCCGCTGCGAAGGCGGCGTCGTGGGCGACCACACCGGGTGCCCCATGGTCAAGCGAGATCGCCGCATCGCGCCGCGTCGCAAGACGACCGCCCAGTCCGCGGCTTTTGTCGAACACCGTGACGTCATGCCCCGCATCCTGCAGATCGAGGGCTGCGGCAACACCCGCAATACCCGCCCCGATTACCGCTATGGTCATCGAAATAACCCCGTTTTCCGAATTCATCCCGAAGGAACCTAGCGCAATGCCGCGCCGCGGCGAGGGGCCACGCAACGTTCCACTCGCACAAGGCCCCCGCACTCCCTAGATTAACGATATGTTCAAAGCCGCGACCCTTGCTCTGGCCCTTCTGATCCCGCTTCCGGCACTGGCCGATTGCGTGGTGCTGATGCACGGTCTGGCACGCAGCTCCGCATCGCTGGCGATTCTCGAACAGGCGATGAAGGCCGATGGCTACCGCACCGTGAACCTCACCTATCCATCCACGGATTTGCCCATCGACGAGCTGGTGGAACTCGCCGTGCCGCGCGCCGTCGCCGCCTGCGGGACCGAGCGGACGCATTTCGTGACCCATTCGATGGGCGGCATTCTGGTGCGGGCCTGGCTTGAGACCCATCGCCCGGCCAATATGGGCCGCGTCGTGATGCTGGCCCCGCCCAATCAGGGCACCGAACTTGTCGATGCGTTCGGCGATCTCGAACCGTTTGAATGGATCAACGGGCCTGCGGGCCTGGCACTTGGCACCGGTCCGGGCAGCGTTCCGAACCAGCTTGGCCTGCCCAGCGTCGAAATTGGGGTGATCGCGGGCAACCGGTCGCTGAACCCGTTTTATTCCGACATCATCGAAGGCCCCGATGACGGGAAAGTATCTGTCGAAAGCACGCGTCTGCCCGGGCTGACCGATCACATCGTCTTGCCCGTCACGCATACTTTTATGATGAACGATCCGCTGGTCATCGCACAGGTGCGGGCCTTTCTGGCCGATGGCGCCTTCGACCACGATCTGACCTTCGCCGATCTGATCCGCGACCTCTTTCAATAGTGGTCAGCCCCGCATCAACCCATCGAGCGCGGTATAGTCGACCTTCGACCGGTGGCGGCGGTCCATCGGAATTGCGTCGACCATGGTTACGCCATCGATCCCGAAGCGGTCAGCCAAGGCATCGCACGCGGCCATATCCGCCCCCGCACCCTCGATCGCCAGCCGGATCGCGCCGTCGCCTTGCCAAAGCGCGGCGCGGCGCACCCCCGGAAGGCCCATCGCCGCCACTTCGACCGCAAAGGGATAGATCCGCGCGCCGTCCCGCGTCGCAATCGCGCCGTACCGCCCCAGAAGCCAGAGCCGTCCTCGGTCATCAAGCCGCCCAGCATCACCCGTGCGGTGCCACACGGTGCCACCCTCGCGCAGCTTGATGCCCGCATCCATCGCCGGATCGAGATAGCCGTCATTTACATGGGCACCGGCCACCTGCACCTCGTCATCCACGATCCGCAACTGCACCTCAGGAACGGGCTGTCCCGCCAAAAGCCCGCCGCCTGCCAGCATCTCGGCCCGTGCCTCGGCATCCGCATCGGCCCAGTCGAGTTCCGCGATCGGCTCGGCTTCGGTCGAGCCGTAAACCGATACGACCCGCAGGCCCTGCAAGCGGTCGACAAGCTGGGGCAAGACCGGGCCACCGCCGGTAAAGACGGTGTGCAACGCGCCCCGGTTTTCGGCGGCGGACAGCCTTTCGCACAAGACAGGCGGCAAGAGCGCCCGTGTCACGCCGGTTTCGCGGATCCACGCGGCCAAGCCTTCGGGCGTCACCTCCTCGGGCCGGTTCAACCGCCAATCGGGCAGGACAGAGGCCCGGCCCGCCGCCAGATTGACCAGCGTGAAGACCGGAAAGGCGACCAGATCGACCTCGTCCGAGTCCGATACCAAAAGCGGTGACACCGCCGCGTTCTGCGCCATCAGAAACCCGTGACTGCGAACGATCCCCTTGGGCGCGCCGGTCGACCCCGAGGTAAAGGAAATCAACGCAGGATCGCCAGCCTCCAGTGTTACAGGCGCGAAAGACCCCGCCCCGCCCGGTCTTGGTCCCAGGCAGGCCCGGCCCCAGAAGGCGGGCAAGAGGCGCAGCAGGCGATAGGCCCCGGTCGCGATCAGTGCCTTGGGCCGTGTCACCCGCACCGCATGCAGGAAACCACGCAGACCCATGGCCGGTTCGGGAAACACCACCACCGCGCCCACGCGCCACGCACCGGCAAGCGCTGTGAAAAGGTCGATCCCAACCGGCATGGCAAGGATCACGCGATCACCCTTGCCGATCCCCTTGGCGGCGCATCGCGCGGCAAAGGCGTCGGCCCGCCGCTCCAATTCTGCAAATCCCACGGTTTCCTGCCGCGTGATCAGGGCGGTTGCGTCGCCCCTTCGCCGCGCGGTCTGCGCGAACGTTGTGACAAGGTCAGCCACTCAACACCCGCCCCATCAGCCCATAGCGGCGGAACACGGTCGCCCCGTGCTGCGCGCTACGCTCGGCAGAGAGGTTCGCGTCGTGGATCAGGGCGTGAATCACCGTTTCGAACCCCATATCAAGCGCCGCGGCGTGGAACGCGTGGGCCAGCCGATGCCCGACACCTGCGCGCCGACTGGCATAGGTTTTCAGGATGACGGTATCGGGCGCGCCACCTTGGGCGTAATTCGAAATGCCGAACAGAAAACCAAGCAGCGCGCCGTTCTCGCGCCCCCGCGCCAGCAGGATCAACTCGCGTTTCAGAAGCGGAACGAAGGGCATATACATCGCAAGGAACGCCTCGCGCGAGATCGGCGTGTAAAATGCGTTGCCCGCAAACGCCTCGACCGACAGATCGTAGACGGCGGAAAAATGCGCTTCGGGATCGTTGCCGTCCCAGGGCACAATCTCGATGGCCGGGTCCGGGTCCGGCGGATGGCCAAGCGCGGTTTTCAACGGGGCGTGGGCCGAGAAATAATGCTCGATCACTTCGAACCCCGCCGCCTGGAACGCGGCGAGGTCTGCCTTCCCGCTTGTCGGCTCCATCAGAAACGGCGCGCTTCCGTCGGTTTCGGTCACCAGCCGGTAGCTGTGCCAGGTGTCGCCATCCATCGGCCCGATCACCGCGTCGAAGCCTTCACGCCGCAGCGTTTCGACGACCCCCATCAAAAGATCCGCGCCCGCCGCGGCATCGTCGCAGCGAAACTTGCCCACCGCCGCCGTGCGCCGCCCGTCCCAGCCCGGAGCATCGCGATAGATCACCGCCTTGGCGCCCGCTCCTTGCACCGTCTCGTCCGTCATACCGCCCCCTCGATCATCATCAGCCCGACATATATCAGCACCGCCGGCACCGCGCCCAAAAGCGCGACGCGGGTCGTGGCTTGGCGCGCGAAAAGCTCTGGCTGGATCACGCATGCCAGATAGGCTGCAACGAACACCATCAATCCCGCCGTCGGGATTGGCGGGTGCCACAGCGCGGCGGCAGAGTTCTGGGCCATGACGAGGTTCCACGTGGCATAAAGCACCAGCACCGTAAGCCCTCCGCCCAGCACGCGCATCCAGATCGGGCGCGCGGCCAGTGCCAGCCCGATATGCCCCGCCGCCGCGGCCCCCGTGGCAAGCGCATAGAAGCTAAGCGCGTTGATGCCCGTCACCTCGCCCGCCGCCAGAAAGCCGAAGCTGATGATGGCCAGCGCCCCGACAACGCCCAGACGCTCAAGCCCCTTGCCCTCGCTGCCGCCGCCGCGCGCGGCCAGCGCCTGCGCCAACAGCATCAGCGCGGGCAAGACCGCGTTTTGCAAGCTTGTCACCGACAGCAAGAGAAACATCGCAAGCCCATAGACCCGCGCCACCTGCGCGCTCATTCCCACAAGCCGGGCCAGCACCGCCACGCCGGTCAACCCGGCGGCCAGAAACGCCATGCGCAGCACGATATCCCAATTGTCGAGGCCCAGCGTCGCGATCAGGAAGATCTGGACGCCCATTGGCAGGAAAAGGTTGTCGAATCCCTGCCAGCTATCGGCTTCGACCACCGTGGCGAACCCGGCAATCGCGGCGGCCAGAACGACGATCGCACCAGGGGGCGTTTCGCTGAGAAACAGCAGACACAAAAGAGCCACCACAAGCGTGACGCCGAAGAACACCGCGCTGC
>JABDPT010000229.1 GCA_013042605.1 Paracoccaceae bacterium | reverse complement strand
ACAGGATCAGATCCGCACTATCAATCAATGGCGTTAGGATCGCATCGGCCTTGGGCGACAGACCGGCCGCGCCAAGGCAAAGCGGGTGACGTTCGTCGATCAGCCCCTTGGCCTTGTAGGTCGTGATGAAGGGAACGCCGAAGCGTTCGCAGAACCCGCGCAATTCGGTGCCTGCCCTCTCGCGCAAGGCATCAATCCCGATGACCATCAGCGGGCGCTTGGCCGCGGCCAGCCACGTCCGCGCTTCATCCAGCGCCGTGCCGACCGCCGGGGCTACCGGACTGGCGGTCGCGCGGTGCGGCCCAGGTGCGTTTGGCGCGGTCGCCGCGGCCAGCGAGATCGGCACATCGATATGCACCGGCCCCGCGCGCCCTTCCTCGGCGATGGCAAGTGCTTTGTCCGCAACGGTCGCTACCGCGCCCTGAGCAAGCCGGAACGTCGCCTTTGTGATCGGCGCAAAAACCGCCTGATGGTCAAGAACCTGATGCGTATAGGTTTCCGCCTCATCGGCATCGACCGCACCGGTCAGCACGATCAGCGGCGCCCTGTCCTGATGGGCATTGGCCACCGCGTTCACGCCATTCATCGCCCCGGGGCCCAGGGTGGCCAGCATGATCCCCGGCGCGCCAGTGCGATGCCAAACCCCTTCGGCCATGAATCCGGCAGCGTTTTCATGCTTGACCAGATGAAACTGAATACCAGCCTTCGCCAACGCGTCGACAAGGGTCAGAACCTCACCCCCGGGCATTCCGAACGCGTGCCTGCACCCGGCCTCGGCCAGTCGCTGCGCCAGAACGTCGGCGTTCCGCAATTCAGTCATTCACTCACCCGCCCAGGTTCCTTGTTCGCAGTGCATTCCGCGCTGCTCCGACTGCCAGATACGGCCGGGATTTAGAAGTAAACTCTGGGTCAACTGATCGTGCAAGACACCGGCTAGACGCTGGTTTCCAACTGCCCACGCTGCAGTTTCACCGGCACTGTCCGCGCCAGTTGCAACAGGTGCGCCATGAATGGTTTGGTGGTCTCGTCGCTGCGCGTCGCGGCGTAAAGCCGCCGGGTCAGCCCGGCCTTCGTGATCGGCCGCGTCACATAATCCGAACTATACCGCACCTCGCGCACGACCCAGTCGGGCAAGACCGCCACGCCGCGGTTGGACGCCACCAAAAGCAGGATCACGGCGGTCAGTTCCACTTGGCGCACGGATGCCGGTTCCACCTTGGCCGGGGTCAGAAGCTGGCTGAACACATCAAGCCGCGCGCGGTCCACCGGATAGGTGATAAGCGTCTGCCCCCGAAAATCCGCGGCTTCAACAAAGGGTTTTGACGCAAGCGGATGCTGGGCCGAGGCGACGAAAACGGGCTCGTAATCGAAAAGCGGGGTGAAATCGACGCCCTCGAGGCTCTCGGGGTCCGAAGAGACGACAAGATCGACCTCTTCACGCCTCAGCGCGGGCAAGGCATCAAAGGCAAGGCCGGGGCGAATATCGACATCTACATCCGGCCAAGCCTTGCGGAACTGTTCAAGCACCGGGAAAAGCCACTCGAAACAGGCGTGGCATTCGATAGCGATATGCAGCCGCCCGGTCTTGCCCGATTGCAGGCCCATGAACTCCTGTTCCAGCGCCTCGATCTCGGGCAGGACCTTCTCGGCCAGCGCCAAAAGGCGCATTCCGGCAGACGAGAGTTTGAGCGGTTTGGACCGGCGCACGAACAGCTCTACCCCGGCTTGCGTCTCGATCCCCTTGACCTGGTGGCTCAACGCAGATTGCGTGATGTTCAGCTGATCGGCCGCCCGCGCCAGCCCCCCGGCCTCGTGGATCGCGCGGATCGTGCGCAGATGGCGAAATTCGATATGCATTGCTGCACGCCTCATAACGTTATTGAGAATTATGAATTTGTCTCACATCCTTGTGCATGGGACAAGCGGGTGTCGATCTCAATCGGAGCCTGCCATGTCCACCCCCCGGATTTCCTTTGAATTCTTCCCGCCGCACTCGCTCGACGGGTCTTTCCGCCTTTGGGACACGGTCCAGACGCTGGCCCCCCTTGGCCCCGATTTCGTCTCGGTCACCTATGGCGCGGGCGGCACGACGCGCGACCTGACCCACGACGCGGTCAAGACCATCGGCGCGCATTACGACCTGAACGTGGCCGCGCACCTGACTTGCGTGAACGCCAGCCGCGCCGAAACGCTGGCCATCGCCGAAAGCTATGCCGTCGCCGGCGTGCGCGAGATTGTGGCCCTGCGCGGTGACCCGCCAAAAGGCGCGGGCACCTTCGCCCCCCACCCTGACGGCTTTGCCGACAGCGCCGAACTTGTCGCGGCCCTTGCCGAGACCGGTAAATTCCATATCCGCGTCGGTGCCTACCCCGACCCGCACCCCGATGCAGCCGATCCAACCGCCGATGTGACATGGCTCAAGCGCAAGATCGACGCGGGTGCCGGGTCCGCCATCACCCAGTTCTTCTTCGAGGCCGAAACCTTCTTTCGCTTCCGCGACGCCTGCGCCGCCGCCGGGATCGACGCGCCGATCATTCCCGGCATCCTGCCCATCGAAAACTGGGCCGGGGTCAAGAAGTTCGCGGCCCGCTGCGGCACGCAGGTGCCCCAGTGGCTTGCCGACGCCTTCGAAACCGCCACCCGCGACGACCGTGCCGACCTTCTGGCGACCGCCGTCTGCACCGAGCTTTGTTCGGACCTGATGGACGGCGGGGTCGAGAACCTGCACTTCTACACGCTCAACAAGCCCGGCCTCACGCGCGACGTGGTGCATGCGCTTGGCATCACCCCGGAGGTGACGCTCGAAAAGGTCGCCTGATTGCCGATTGATCAGGCACCCCGGCGCACTTAGGCTCCGCGCAATTTGACGCGGAGCCTTTTATCGATGACCGACCCCCGCCAAGTCGCCGGCCTTGAGTATCTTCGCGCGGTTGTCGCCGGGAACGCGCCCCAGTCGCCCATGGCCTCCACCATCGGGATCGCCTTGACCGAGGTCAGCGAAGGCGTCGCGGTCTTTCGCGGCGCGCCGGATGGGCGGTTTCCCAACCCGTTGGGCGTGGTGCATGGCGGCTGGTATGGCACGATCCTTGACAGCGCGCTTGGATGTGCCGCGCAAACCACTCTGCCGCTGGACAAGATCTATACGGCACTGGAATACAAGGTGAATCTCGCCCGCGCCCTTTCCCCGGACACGCTGGTCGAGGCCCGCGCGGAAGTTCAGCATGCCGGGCGCAGCACCGTCGTCGCCCGCGCCGAATTGCGCGGGCTGGACGATGGCAGGCTCTATGCTACAGGCTCTACCACCTGCATCATCCTCGATGCGCCCGGGTAACAAACGTCTTCTGGCCAGAAATATTCCGGGGGAGACGCGCAGCGTCGGGGGCAGCGCCCCCGTATCTCGCGCTCCCTTATTGAACGGGCCGCGCGCGCCGCATCCAGCCAAGAACCCCGCCGTCATCGGTCGGACGTTCGGCCGTCGGGTGAAGCGCCTCGGACGGGCCGAGCCCGACCCGACGCTTCTTGCGTCGCCAGAAGAACTTGCTCCATCCGCGCAGTGTTCCGGCCGCGGGCGCGGTCGGGTCCGTCGGATAGCGTGACTGCCAATCATCCGGCAACGTCAGCCCGCACATCTCGGCCTTTTCCAGCATCCATGTCAGCGGGATATTGGCCAGCGGTCTTGCCGCGTGAAAGCCCGATAGCTGCCCACCCACATCGCCATGACTGCCGCGAAACCAGATCTGTTCGACGTGACCCGGCCAGTCCTGCGAACAGTCCCACATTACCGGCTCATAAGCCACGCGGTTCTCATCCAGTGCCAGAGCGTGATAGCCATGCCGGATCGAAGCGCCCAGCGCGTGGTTGTGAAACGCGTGCGCCCGTTCAGTCCAGCGCCAGACAAGCGGGGCCTGAAACCCCAGCGCCTTGACGGTATCCCACACGCCCACCATCTCGATCGGCGCCTCGCGGTGACAGCGTGAGGCGCGGAAGATACGCGCGGCGTTACTGGTCGCCGCCCGCTCGTAATACCGGTAGGCCAGCCGGATATTGCGCTCTGTCGCGTATTTCGCGGTCAGAAGCCCGACCCGGTCGATGATTCCGGCCAGCGAGCGCACGGCATAGGCCCCGCGCGAATAGCCGAAAAGGAAAATCCGGTCACCCGGTCGGTAGCGCGAGGCAAGATAGCCATAGACCCGGCGGATCTGGCGATTGATGCCGCGCCCTTCGATCACGTCAAGCGTGCTGCGCCAGGTCTGCCACTGAATACCCGCCTCATAGCGCACGGCGACCGCGCTGTCCGCGCTGGCTTCACACAAGAGCTTGTAGGTGATGCCGGCATTGGTTTCATACCCGTCCTGAAGCGAGGACATGGTGCCGTCGATGATGATCACGTGGTCGCGCGGGCCGCGCACGGCATGGGGGGTCGAAATCTCGACCCGCCCGAACCGCGACATCGCGCGTCGCAGAAGGCCGGTTAGAACTGCCATGGCCTACTATGAATGCTGGCCCGTCTCATGATGACAGTATCTGGCCGCGCAACTGGCTCTGTCGAGGAACAATTCGGTGACGGCGTGTTTCAGTCCAGCGATTGCACCGTCGCCTGATCAATCCGGCCATAACCGTTGAATCGTGTCGCGGTCGCGGACGAATAGGCCCCTTGCCCGGCGAAGATCACATAATCGCCCTCAACCATATCGGACGGCAGCGCGATCTCGCCCGGCAGGCGGTCAAGGCTGTCGCAGGTCGGGCCGAAGACCGTGTGCGGGCGCGGTGACCCGCGGCGCGGCACGCCGTCGGG
Organism: Paracoccaceae bacterium; assembly: GCA_013042605.1. GTDB lineage: Bacteria > Pseudomonadota > Alphaproteobacteria > Rhodobacterales > Rhodobacteraceae > JABDPT01. The sequence goes on along the minus strand of JABDPT010000229.1, from coordinate 434 downwards.
CGACAGGGTGACGATCCGGTCGGTATTGCCAAGGATCGGAGCCTCGGCCAGCCCACCATAGATCCCGTCATTGAGAAAGACCGATCCGTCGCGGCGCAGAGCCTTGATCCGCGTGCCGAGCGAAAACGCCTCGGCGACCATGGCGCGACCCGGCTCGCAGATAAGCGCGGGTGCACCGTCAGGGAATGCCGCCGCTGTCGCGCTGGAAATCCGTGCGAAAATTGCCTCTAGATCAGGGGCTTGACCGTTTCTGTGTGCGGCGAAACCGCCGCCGACATTAAGCCGGCAAAGCGTCACGCCCGCCGTCCGGGCCACCTCTGCACAGGTCGCGATATAGCTCGCCCAGGCCGCAGGGGCGGCACATTGCGTACCCGGATGAAAGGTCATCGACGGGCGAAAGCCCCGGTCCACGGCGGCGCGCAAAAGCGTGACGG
>JABDPT010000224.1 GCA_013042605.1 Paracoccaceae bacterium | reverse complement strand
TACCGCTACATGCCCGATGGTCCAGACGCTCGCTTGTGTGACAACCGGCGCAAGCGCGGCCCGCAACGCCTCGGCAAACTGTGCCAACCCGCCAAAGGCATCGCGGCGCAGATGCATCGGCGTGGTGCCCGCGTGGTTCTGCTGGCCCTCGAGTGTCACCGTCAATTGCCGCGCACCCACGATGGCGGTGACAACACCGATGCTTTCCCGTGCGGTGTCCAGCACAGGCCCCTGTTCGATGTGAAGCTCTAAGAAACCGGTGAAGCGATCCGGCCGAACGTCATCGCCCGCCAGATGCGCCACCGCCTTGCGTGCCTCACCAAAGCGGACCCCGTCTTCATTGGTCAGCGTGTCGGCCTTTTCAAGCCGCAGAACACCCGACCAGATATCGCTTCCGGTCAACGCGCCAAAGCGCCCCTCCTCATCCTGAAACGAAACGACAGAGATCGGCGGCCCGCCTGCTTCTTGCGCCGCGCGCGCGATCTCCAGCCCTGCGATCACACCAAGCGCGCCATCCAGCCAACCACCCTCTGGTTGGCTGTCGCTATGCGATCCGATCAATAGCGACGGACCGTCGGTCAGCCCAAAGACATTGCCCGCCGGGTCCATACGCGCCGTCAGCCCCGCCTTGGTCATTCGGGCCATCAACCATTCGCGCGCGGCGATATCAGCCGCGGAGAACGCAGGGCGCACCACCCCCGAGGATTGCGCACCAAAACTGCGCAAGACCTTTAGATCATCAAGAAAACGGGTCGCATCGATCTTCACGAAATCTGCCTCATTCAGCCCCGGTCGCTCGACAAAAGGCAGGCGGGCGTGCAAGAATCCAGAAATGGACCCGTTTGCACTTGTCTTCTATGCCATCGTTTGCGGCCTTCTAAGCCTTGCCGGACCACGGCTTGGCGCCCCCATGATCCGCCTTGGCATCGGCGCGATGGTGGGCATTGTCGCTGCAATCGCGATGCCCGCCGCACGGGTCACGCTTGGGCTTTAGCCGTTACTCGGCGGCCACCTGATCCGAAATCGCTTCGACCCGCACCGCGCAATACTTGAACTCGGGGATCTTCCCGAACGGATCAAGCGCGGGGTTGGTCAGGATATTGGCCGCCGCCTCGACAAACGCGAAGGGCAGGAACACCATGTCTTCGGCCACGGCGCGGTCGGCGCGGGCCATCACATCCACCGAACCACGCCGCGTGGTCAGGCGCACATGCTCGCCCGGCGCCACGCCCAGCGCGCGCAAGGTCTTGGGATGCATCGAACAGTTCGCTTCGGGTTCAACGGCATCCAGCACCGTAGCTCGCCGGGTCATCGCACCCGTGTGCCAATGTTCAAGCTGGCGCCCGGTGGTCAGGATCATCGGGAAGCGTTCGTCGGGCACCTCGGCCGGCGGGGTCACGCGCGCAGGCGTGAACATCGCGCGCCCGGCCCGGCGCGGGAAGCCATCGCCGAACACGACCGGCTGACCGGGATCGTCCATTGACAGGCACGGATAGGTCACTGCCCCTTCGTTTTCGAGCCGTTTCCACGTGATGTGATGCAAGCTGCGCATCGACATCTTCATTTCGTCGAAAACCTCGCGCGGGTCGTCATAATCCCAATCCATACCGACGCGGTTCGCAAGATCGACGATGATCCGCCAGTCCTCGCGCGCCTCGCCCGGCGGCGGCACGGCAGGGCGGCCCATCTGCACCTGTCGGTTGGTGTTGGTGACGGTCCCGGTCTTTTCGGGAAAGGCCGAGGCAGGCAGAATCACATCCGCGAAGTTCGCGGTTTCGGTCAGAAAGATATCCTGCACCACCAGGTGATCGAGATGCGCCAAGGCCTTGCGGGCATGTTCCACATCCGGGTCGGACATGGCGGGGTTCTCGCCCAGGATGTACATCCCCTTGATCTCGCCCCGGTACACACGATCCATGATCTCGACCACGGTAAGGCCGGGCTGGGCGTCGATCTCGGTCCCGCCCCAGATATGGCGGAAAAGCTCGCGCACCTCGCCGTCGGTGACCGATTGATAATCCGGCATGACCTGCGGGATCAGGCCCGCATCGGACGCGCCCTGCACATTGTTCTGCCCGCGCAAGGGATGCAGCCCGGTCCCGGATCGCCCGACCTGACCGCACAGAAGCGCCAGACTGATCAGACAGCGTGCATTGTCAGTGCCGTGGATATGCTGGCTGATGCCCATGCCCCAGAAGATCATCGCATTGCGCGCCCCGGCATAGTCGCGGGCGACGGCGCGGATCGTGTCTTCATCGATACCGCACAGCGCGCTCATCCGCTCGGGCGTGAAGGCGCGGATATGTTCGCGGAACTCGAAGAAGCCTTCGGTAAAGCCTTCGATATATTGCCGGTCGTAAAGCTTTTCCTCGACAATCACGTTCATGATCGCATTAAGCAATGCGACGTCCGTGCCGGGACGGAATTGCAGCATATGCGTCGCGTGGCGTTTGAGCGCCTGACCCCTCGGGTCGATGACGATCAACTCACCCCCGCGCTTGGCGAACTGCTTGAAATAGGTGGCGGCAACAGGGTGGTTTTCGGTCGGGTTGGCCCCGATCACGATGGCGAGGTCCGCATTCTCGATCTCGTTGAAGGTCGCCGTCACTGCGCCAGAGCCAACATTCTCCATCAGGGCTGCCACCGACGACGCATGGCAAAGCCGCGTGCAGTGGTCGACATTGTTGTGGCCAAAGCCCTGCCGAATGAATTTCTGGAAGAGATAAGCCTCTTCGTTGGTGCATTTTGCCGACCCAAAGCCCGCAATCGCCTTGCCGCCATAATAGGACCGCAGATCGACCAGACCCCGCGCCGCGACATCCAGCGCCTCTTCCCACGTCGCCTCGCGGAAATGGGTCTGCCAGTTGGCCGGATCGACATTCAGCCCCTTCTCGGGGGCATCCGCCCGCCGGATCAGCGGCTTGGTCAGGCGGTGCGGGTGGTGGATGTAGTCAAAGCCAAACCGCCCCTTCACGCAAAGCCGCCCCTCATTGGCCGGACCATTGATCCCCTCGGCATAGACGATCTTGTCGTTTTTGACCTTGAGCGACACCTGACAGCCCACCCCGCAGAACGGGCAGATCGACTTTACCTCTTCATCGAAATCGGCACTGTCGCCCTGCTGGGCTCCATCCAGAATACTGGCGGGCATCAGCGCCCCGGTCGGACAGGCCTGAACGCATTCGCCACAGGCCACACAGGTGCTCTCGCCCATCGGATCGTCGAAATCGAAAACCGGATAGCTGTCATGCCCGCGTCCGGCCATCCCGATCACGTCATTGACCTGCACCTCGCGGCAGGCGCGCACGCAGAGCCCGCATTGAATGCAGGCATCAAGGTTCACGCGCATCGCAATATGGCTGTCATCGAGAAGCGGAATGCGATCTGGCTCCAGCTTCGGATAACGGCTCTCGGACACCCCTTGTTCGGCGGCCATGTCCCAGAAATGTGCCGACTTGTCATGCGCCACATCCTGCGCCGGTTGATCGGCGGCCAGAAGTTCGATCACCGCCTTGCGGGCGCGGGTCGACCGGTCATCCTGGCTGTTGACAACCATGCCGTCGGTCGGCGTGCGAATGCAGGACGCGGCCAGCACGCGTTCGCCCTGGATCTCGACCATGCAGGCGCGACAGTTGCCATCGGCGCGATACCCCGGCGCATCCTTGTGGCAAAGATGCGGAATCCGGGTGCCGTGACGCTTGGCCACCTCCCAGATCGTTTCGCCGCCCTGGGCCTCAACCTCTTTCCCATCCAGCGTAAACCGCACCGTTTCCGACATTCGCGCTCTCCCTGTTCGCGAGATCATAGAAGCACTGCGACGCGCTTCACACCAGCCCTTGCGCGACAGTTAGCGGCGGGTTTGCGGCGCGCGGGCAATTGGCAAGGTTTGCGCGATAGCCTATCGAATTGGGATAAAGTGAGGTGGTGATGACACATCTGTGGGTGCGTGCCGAGCAGCGCGAGAATGAGGAACGGGTCGGCTTGATGCCCGAAGGCGCAGCCAGGCTGATTGCGGCCGGCATCCGCGTGACTGTTGAAGAAAGCTCTGTTCGCGCGGTGGGTATTGAAGGCTACAGGGCCGCAGGGGCCGAGATCGCACCCGAAAACAGCTGGCCCGACGCGCCGCGCGACGCGTTCGTGTTCGGTCTGAAGGAACTGCCCGAAGATGGCAGCCCGCTAATCCACCGCCACATCATGTTCGGGCACGCTTATAAGGGGCAACCGGCGGGACGTGTCTTGCTTGAGCGGATGGTAGCGGGCGGCGGGCGGCTTTATGATCTGGAGTATCTGCTTGACCAGAACGGCCGCCGGGTTGCCGCGTTCGGATATTGGGCGGGATATGCTGGGGCCGCTGTGGCATTGAAGTGCCTTGCCGCGCAGATGCGCGGCGGTATCGCGGGGCCGTTG
>JABDPT010000218.1 GCA_013042605.1 Paracoccaceae bacterium | reverse complement strand
ACGGCGAAGAACTGGCCGGTGCCGTGGCGGATCAGCTGATCTATACAACCATTCGAACCGATCAGGACACCCAGCGTCTGAGCGTGCCGACCCGGATCGGCGTGCGCCATCCCAAGCTGAGCCAGGTCATCCAGATGATGGAGGCCAATATCGAAGAGCCGATCAGCCCGTCGATCCTGGCCCGCGATGTCGGCATGTCGACCCGGCAGCTGGAGCGGCTGTTCCGCCGCTATCTGAACCGGTCGCCCAAGCGATACTACATGGAACTGCGCCTGCAAAAGGCGCGCAACCTACTGATGCAGACGGATATGAGCGTGATCAACGTGGCCCTTGCCTGCGGCTTTGCCTCGCCGTCGCATTTCTCGAAATGCTACCGAGCTCAGTACAACACCACGCCCTATCGCGAGCGCGGGGCGCAGGCGGCGCGCCTGTCGATCTGACGATCAGGGGCGCCGCCCCTCGCGCCGCAGGGCCGCCGGCCCTGCACCGCTCACCCCGGGATATTTGCAGCCAGAAGAAGGGCCGGATCAGCCCATGGCGCGCAAGCGTTTGATCAGGCTCGAGGTGTCCCAGCGTGCACCGCCGAGCTTCTGCACGTCCTTGTAGAATTGGTCGACAAGCGCCGTGACCGGCAGGCTCGCGCCGTTTTCATTGGCGGTTTGCAGGCAGATGCCCAGATCCTTGCGCATCCAGTCGACGGCAAAGCCATGGTCGAATTCGTCGTCGATCATGGTTTCATAGCGGTTCGACATTTGCCACGACCCGGCAGCGCCCTGGCTGATGACTTCGACCACGGCCTTGGCGTCAAGCCCGGCTTTCTCCGCGAAATGCAGCCCCTCGCTCAGGCCCTGAACAAGGCCGGCGATGCAGATCTGGTTGACCATCTTGGTCAACTGCCCCGCGCCGCTTTCGCCAAGCCGTTTGCAGGCCTTGGCATAGGCGGCCATGATCGGTTCGGCACGGTCATAAATCGCCGCATCGCCGCCGCACATTATGCCAAGCTGACCGTTTTCGGCCCCCGCCTGACCACCCGACACAGGCGCATCGACGAAGCCCACGCCCGCTTCGCCCGCTTCGGCGTAAAGCTCACGGGTCACAGCCGCCGACACCGTGGTGTGATCAACGAAGATCGCGCCGTCGCCCATACCCGCAAAGGCCCCGTCGGGCCCCTTGCAGACCGCGCGCAGGTCGTCGTCATTGCCGACACAGGCCATCACGAACTCTGCACCTGCTGCCGCTTCACGCGGTGTTGGCGCATGCGATCCGCCATGCGCCTTGGCCCAGGCCGCGGCCTTGGCGGCGGTACGGTTATAGACCGTCACATCATGGCCTGCTTTCACCAGATGACCGGCCATGGGATAGCCCATGACCCCCAGCCCCAGAAACGCTATTTTCGCCATGGCTTTCCTCCCTGCCCGAAATCGCTTAACTCTGCCCTTACCTAACCGACCACCCCGCCCCGTCAACCGATGCTGAAGGTCTGATCCGCACCGATGGCAACGCTTTTCCGCTGGCTTTTGAGGTTCTTTTCCGGCGCGGTCCTTCTGGGGCTGGCGGCAATGGTCCTGCTTTATTGGTTCGCCACGCGGTCCATCCCCGATTACGACGCCACGCTGGAGGTTGCCGGCCCCAGCGCCCCGATCGAGATCGTGCGCGACAATGCCAATGTGCCGCATATCTTCGGGGCGTCGGATCGCGACGTCTATTTCGGCCTTGGCTTTGCCCACGCGCAAGACCGGCTTTGGCAGATGATGATGTCGCGGCGCACGGTGCAGGGGCGGCTGTCCGAGGTCTTTGGCGCGCGCACCTTTGCCATTGACGATCTGATGCGGCGGCTCGATCTTTATCCGCTCTCGGTGCAGTCGGTGGCCGCACAGGACGCCTATACGCAAGAGGCGTTGCGCGCCTATTCCGCCGGGGTGAATACCTGGCTTGCCGAGATCAACGAGGGCGCGCGCGGGCGCGGCGCGCCGGAATTCTGGATTTTCCCGCCACAGATCGCACCCTGGCAGCCCGCAGACAGCATCTCGATTGCCAAGCTGATGGGCCTGCAATTGTCGAACCATGTGCAGCACGAGGTGTTGCGGGCGCAGGTGTCGCTCTTGCTCGATGAAGACCGGGTGCGCGATATCCTGCCGGATGCGCCGGGTGACGGCGTGGCGGCCCTGCCCGACTATGCGTCGCTTCTGCCAATGGAGCCGCGCTTTGCCG
>JABDPT010000198.1 GCA_013042605.1 Paracoccaceae bacterium | reverse complement strand
GGGCAAGGCATCAGCCAATCGGAAGTCGCTGCTCTGCGGGAAGCTCTTCGATGAGACCGGAGACCGTCTGTCGCCCTCGCATTCGAAGACCCGGACAGGGACGCGGCTCAGGTATTACATCTCGCATCGGCTCGTGGCCAGGAGCGGCGAGACGCATTCGGGAGCCTGGCGATTGTCGGCAGAAGAGCTTGAACGTCGTGTCGCCGATCTGGTCCGGGCCCGGGTGTCGAGGCCGGGCTTCGCCGCGTCGATGGTGCCCGCTGCATCGGCAGAAGACATTGCCGCGACCTCTACAGCACTCTCGAACCTCACAACTGATTGCGAGACCCGCGAGCTTCTCGCGCTGGTTCGGCGTGTCGACATCGCACCGGGATCGATCTTGCTCGAGATCGCTGCCACAGAGCTCGCGGAGAAGTTGGCGATTGGATCGAACACTATCGACGCTGAATGGCTCACCTCCACCCATCCGTTCCAGCTCCGGAAGCGCGGCGTAGAAACTCGCATCATCCTTGGCGATGCTCCGACCTTTCAGGACGAGACGCTGATCAGGAACATTGCCCGGGCCCATGTCTGGTTCGAGCGGATCAAGGCTGGAGAGACATTTACTGAGATTGCGAAAGCAGAAGGCTCGTCAAAGCGCCGTATCCAGCAGATGATCGACCTCGCCTTCCTTGCGCCGAACATCGTCCGGGATGTTATCGACGGGAAGCAGCCGCTGGGGTTCACCTCAGACTGGTGCAAAACGCATGAGCTTCCGTCTGACTGGTCAGATCAGCGCACGCTGGTCGCGACTCTCTGATCGCCCCAATCCGCACCTCGTGCCATGGAAATGCCCTGCGCAGACTTTGCGCTATCTCGGACCGGTTTGCGGAGGTCCTTGCGGTCTGCGCCTGCGCGCCGATCTGACAACCGACGGAAATAGCGGCACTATCCGCGCCGCACCTCGCACCGTCTCGAATGGGAGAAGTGCCTGGCTGGGGTGGTAGGATTCGAACCTACGATACACGGTACCAAAAACCGCTGCCTTACCACTTGGCTACACCCCAAAGGCGCGCGTTTCATACGGGGCAACGGCGCGCATCGCAAGAGTGGTCTTGCGAAAAAATCGCGCCGTTTGTCCGGGCTCACCCGATTGCGGCGGCGCGCACGTCGTCGTCGATGAAATCGGTGTATTGCGCGAAGTTCTCGGCAAACATCGAAACCAGCTTGGCGGCCTGTGCGTCATAGGCCTCGGCGTCGTGCCATGTGCGGCGCGGATCAAGCAGGATATCGGCCACCCCGTCGATCGACACCGGCACTTCGAAGCCGAAGTTGGGGTCCTTGCGGAACGTCACCTCGGCCAGCGATCCGTCAAGGGCTGCCGTCAAAAGCGCGCGCGTGGCCTTGATCGGCATGCGCGAGCCCGTGCCATAGGCGCCGCCGGTCCAGCCGGTGTTCACCAGCCAGCAGGTCGCGCCGTGGCGGGCGATCTTGTCGCGCAAGAGGTTGCCATAGACCTCGGGCCGGCGCGGCATGAAGGGCGCGCCGAAGCAGGTGGAAAAGGTCGGCTCGGGTTCGGTCACCCCACGCTCGGTCCCGGCCACCTTTGAGGTGAAGCCGGACAGGAAGTGATACATCGCCTGCGCCGGGGTCAGCCGCGCGATGGGGGGCAGGACCCCGAAGGCATCGCAGGTCAGCATGATGATGTTCTTGGGATGCCCGCCAAGCGCCTTGGGCGATGCGTTCGAGATATAGTCCAGCGGATAGGCGCAACGCATGTTGGCCGTCAGGCTGTCATCGTCGAAATCAAGCTCGTACGTGTCTTCGTGATAGACCATGTTCTCGATCACGGTGCCGAATTTCTGCGTCGTGGCGAAGATCTCCGGCTCTGCCTCTGGTGACAGGTTGATGGTCTTGGCATAGCAGCCGCCTTCGAAGTTGAAGGTGCCACGTTCGGACCAGCCGTGTTCGTCGTCGCCGATCAGCACGCGCGACGGGTCGGCGGACAGGGTGGTCTTGCCGGTGCCCGACAGCCCAAAGAAGACGGCCGTGTCCACCGGGTTGCCCGGTGCGTGGTTGGCCGAACAGTGCATGGGCATCACACCCTTGCCCGGCAGGATATAGTTGAGAAGCGTGAAGACCGACTTCTTGTTCTCGCCCGCATATTCCGTGCCGCCGATCAGGATCAGCTTGCGCTCGATATTGATGGCGATCACCGTTTCCGAACGGCAATCGTGCTTTTTCGGGTCCGCCTGAAAGGACGGGCTGTTGATGATCGTGAAGTCGGGCACGAAGCTGTCAAGATCGTCGCGGTCGGGCCGGCGCAGCATGTGGCGGATGAAAAGCCCGTGCCAGGCCAGTTCGGTGACGACGCGCACGTCGATCTGATGCGCGGGGTCCGCGCCCCCGACCAGATCCTGCACGAAATACTCGCGCCCGGCCATGTGGGCGAGCATGTCGTCATAAAGCGCATCGAAGCCTTCGGGCGACATTGCGGCATTGTTTTCCCACCAGATACTATCTTCGACAGAGGGCGTTCTGACGACGTGTTTGTCCTTCGGAGAGCGCCCCGTGAACTTTCCGGTGGTCACGATGAACGCGCCGCCTCGGCCAAGTCTGCCTTCGTCGCGTTTCAGGGCCGCTTCGATCAGCGCGGGCTCCAGAAGGTTGTAGTGAACCGCGGCCAAACCGCTAATCCCTTGGTCTTCCAGCCGCATTTTCGGGTTGACCCGTCCGATTGTCATTCCTGCCGCTCCTTCGCCGCGTGTGTATATCGTGAAATTTCCTACACGCCCCCGGTGCAAGGCAGCGTCATGGTTATCTTAACATGGACGTTTGTCCGCGAAACCGGGATAAAGAGCGGAGTTAGCGCAACCATGCCGCGGTTAGCGCAATCATGACACGGGTTTGCCCCAGTTTAGCCATTCGTTGCTTGTTTTCGTGACACATGAGCCGGGCGAATGGATTTGATTCGCACATAATCATTGATTCTGTTGACCTAATGGGATGAAGATGCCGGAAAACAACAAGGCAACAGAGCAGAACAAGGAACCTCATACATGTCGAGGATCGCTTTGGTGGATGACGACAGGAACATCCTGACGTCGGTATCCATGACACTTGAAGCCGAGGGCTTCGAAGTAGAGACTTATAACGACGGGCAGGCCGCGTTGGACGCTTTCAACAAGAAGCTTCCGGACATGGCCGTGTTCGACATCAAGATGCCGCGCATGGACGGGATGGACCTGTTGCAGCGCGTGCGCCAGAAAACCGCGATGCCCGTGATCTTCCTGACCTCGAAAGATGACGAGATCGACGAAGTGCTCGGCCTGCGCATGGGCGCCGACGATTACGTCAAAAAGCCGTTTTCGCAGCGCCTGCTGGTGGAACGCATCCGCGCCTTGCTGCGCCGTCAGGAAGTGATGGAAGGCGACGCGATCGGCGAAAGCGAGGTCGGCCAGACGCTAACCCGTGGTGAGCTGACCATGGACCCGCTGCGTCACGCGGTGTCGTGGAAAGGGCAGGACGTGTCACTGACCGTGACCGAGTTCCTGCTGCTGCAAGCGCTCGCTCAACGGCCCGGCTTCGTGAAAAGCCGCGACCAGTTGATGGACGTTGCCTATGACGATCAGGTCTATGTTGATGACCGGACGATCGACAGCCACATCAAGCGTCTGCGCAAGAAGATGCGCATGGTGGACCCCGAGTTTTCGGCCATCGAGACGCTCTATGGCATCGGGTATCGTTACAACGAAGAATAGATGAACAAGGCGTCGGGGATAGACGTGGTGGGCGCCAAACCTCTTCAAAAGGCAGATGTTGTCTTGGGGGAGGATTGGGTCGGACCGGACGCAAAGGTTGAGAGCGAGTTACGGGCCAAGCGGGAAGAGCGTGGCCTGATCTCGATCAACCGGTCTCCGCTTGCGCGGAAGATCATCACGTTCAATCTTCTGGCGATCCTCGTGCTGGTCGCGGGGGTTCTGTTCCTCAACCCCTTCCGCGACAGCCTTGTTCTGCAACGCGAGCGCGGCCTTGTCACCGAGGCCGAGCTGATTTCCGGCGTGTTCGAGGCGCAGCTTTCGCTGCGTGCGGCGGCCCCCGATGCAAATCGCGGGCCGTTCGAACCTGCGCAGACGCTGGCCGCGCTTGATCTGGTCGGATCCGCGGATGTGTTCGTCTTCTCGCCCGATGGAGAGATCGTCGCGACGACCGTTGGCGCCCCGGCGGAAGATATCCCGCCCGTGTCCGGTCTGCAAAGCGACAACCGAACGACCCTGATCACCGATTTCCTGAATGTCGCGTGGGAGGGGTTGTCGCGCATCTTCTCGCCCCCCGACATCGAACGGCCCGAACAAAGCAGCGAGGCGCTGGCCCGCGCGCTGGTCGATGCCGCCTTGCGCGGCCAGACGCAGGTGCGCACCGGGACCGACCCCGACGGCAACACGATCTTTTCGGTGGCCACGCCGATTGTCGTGAACGATCAGTCGATCGGCGTTGTCGCCCTGACCAGTGTCGCGGGCGAGATCGACACGCTTGTGCGCAACGAGCGCGAGCAGGTGCTGCAGATGTTCGTCATCGCCATTCTGGTGTCCATCGGGCTGAGCCTTGTGCTGGCCTCGACCATCGCCAACCCGCTTTCCGACCTGGCGGCGGCGGCCGAGATCGGGCGCGACAAGAACTCGCGCAAGATCAGCCCCAGCCGGGTGCGTATTCCCGACCTGACCGCGCGGCCTGACGAGATCGGGCGTCTGTCCGGCGCGCTGCGCGGCATGGTGGCGGCACTTTACAACCGGATCGATTCAAACGAACAGTTCGCGGCGGATGTCGCGCATGAGATCAAGAACCCGCTGGCCTCACTCCGCTCGGCCATCGGGACGCTGCGTCTGGTGAAGAAGGACGAACAGCGCGACAAGCTGCTTGATGTGATCGAACATGACGTGCGCCGGCTTGACCGGCTGGTCAGCGATATCTCGAACGCGTCGCGGCTTGATAGTGAGCTGGTCAAGGAAGAAGAAGAAACCTTCAATTTGCTGAAAATGGTGCGCGGCCTGACCGACCATCTGGGCGGCGAGGCGCAGGGCAAGGGGATCGAGTTCATCACCGATCTGCCCAAGGACCCGATCATCATCGAGGGGCTGGAAAGCCGCCTTGCGCAGGTTTTCGTGAACCTGATCACCAACGCGATTTCCTTCTGCGACGATGGCGACGCGATCCGGGTCTGGGTGCGCAAGCGCGAAAACCGGGTGCTGATCGTGGTCGAGGATACAGGTCCGGGCATTCCGGAATCCGCGCTGACGAAGGTCTTCAACCGGTTCTATTCCGAACGCCCGGCCGGTCATTTCGGCAACAACTCGGGCCTTGGCCTCGCGATCTCGAAACAGATCGTCGAGGCGCATGGCGGCGTGATCTGGGCCGAGAACATCCGTCCCACCGATACCGACATCACCTCCGAACCGCTGGGCGCGCGGTTCGTCGTGGGTTTGCCGGTATAGGTACGATGCGATGTCAAAGCCGCCGTCCAGACCTGTGCCCGACGGCAATGACCCCGCCACCCTTCATGATCTGATCCATGCAAGCTGCGTGAGCCTTGGCGC
>JABDPT010000216.1 GCA_013042605.1 Paracoccaceae bacterium | reverse complement strand
CGCGCCCTTTCAGCGCCCCCGTTCGGGCCCGTTGTCGCCACATTTCCGCCAGTTTTCCTTCCGTGCCCAAACCCCTCTGATTAGGTTTCCTCAAGTGGGGGCGTTCCCGAAGTGTTGGGTCTTCGGGAAGCGCATGGTCTGCGCCTGGATCTTTGGGGGAAAGGGTGCGGATCATGGTGCGCCGGGTTGATTGCCAACCCGGCGCGCTGCTGGCCAAACGCCCGGAAATGATCTGCGCCGGCAGCCGTGCGAAGGCATGGATGTCGGTCAAGAAGAAAAGGGCCGACGGGTGCGAAACGCCCGGCATTCGGCAAGACAGCGGGGCGGCGATGGGAAAAATCGCGCAATGGGATTTCGGCAAGGGCACCCGTTTCGACGGGCGCACCGATTTCGTGGAAATCGTGGGCGAACCGCAAAAGGCGCAGTCTGTGCGCCGGCTGGTGATCGATGCCTGCGCGCATGATGCGTCCGGCGGCATTCTTGTTGCGCGGGGCGTGTCCGGCCACGAAGACGGCGCGTTTCGTGTCGTGGTGACCACCGGCGGCGCGGTTGCGGTCGATCTGACCGGCCTGCGGGGGCGAAGCGAGCGCATCGTGCTGCCCGATGGCTGCGTTCCGGTCGGAGAGCGGTTCGTTGTCATGGTCACCTGGCCGGGGCCTCGCGGCAAGGGCCGCGTCACCGTCGCCCTTCCATCGCGCCCTGACGACCGTCACCATCTGCCGATTTCGGAAGGGTTCAGTTTCGCCAGCGGGCTGTTCCTGCCGATGAGTGTCGGGGCCGCGCCGGATGGAGCAGGCCCCCACTTCCATGGCACGGTCTACCGCGTGGCGCTTTGGGGCGGTGCGACGGCCACCAACGCCTTCGATGCGGTGGCAGAAGAACCGGCCCTCGCGCCACCGCTGGCGGAGGCCAGCCCGGCGCGAGAGGTTGGGCAATCGGCCCCCGCAACCAGCGGATCGCCGACATTGCCCACCTTCGCCCATGGCACGCGCGTGGCCACGCCATCGGGTCTGCGCAACGTCGAAACGCTGGATATCGGTGATCTGGTCATGACGCGCGACAACGGTGCACAACCGGTGGCGTGGGTGGGCCGGGCCGAGCTTGACTGGGACACGCTGCGCCGCCACGACCACTTGCGCCCGATCTTGATCCGCAGCGGGGCGATGGGCCCGGGCTTTCCGGATCGGGACATGCAAGTCAGTCAAAATCATCGGCTTCTGGTGCCGGTGCATCTGTCGCGTCTGGATCATGACGGCGCTGACGAGGTGCTGATCGCCGCCAAGCATATCGTCGATAATCGCGGCATACACGAGATCGACGCTTTCGGCGTGACCTATATCCGGCTGATGTTCGCGGAAACTCAGTTGATTTGCACCAATGGCGTCTGGGCCGAATGCGTGCGCCCCGACAAGGCCGGGCGCGGGCAGAACGCGCAGCGGATCGAATTCGACGAGCTTTTTACCACCTTCGAACGGATCGCCGATACGTCCCGCCCACGCGATGACGGTTAGGCAAGGCCTTGCCGGTAAGGGTGCTGCGTCGGCGGATGTCCGATTGTTTCCAGACCTTTACCTAAAATTGGCCATATTTTCCTGATTGTTCTCAACCTAGGTGGAACCGGTCTTGGCGTATGTGCCATCCCGGAAGAGGTTGAGATTACGATGTTTTTCGACAATCAGTGTTTGCGGGATGAGACCAGCTTGGCGTTGGGCGAAGGATTGCGTCCTGCCGGTCTTGGCGCAAATACGCTTGTGCAGACCGATCGCGGGTTACTTAACGCGGGCGCGGTGGTGGCCGGCGACTATGTCACCGATACTGAAGGCCGCTTGCATGAGGTTGCGGCGGTCGTCGAGGTCGACCTGGCGGGATTTGCGGTCTGGATCAGCGCAGGTGCGCTTGGGCAAGGGCAGCCGGAAAACGACGTTGTTGTTGCTGCGGGTCAGCGCCTCATGCTGGATCGGCCAGAGGCAGTCAGCCTGCTTGGTCGGACCGACTTTCTGGTGACCGCCGGCGATCTGATCCATCTTCCAGGCGTCCTGCCGGTCGGCGTGTCGTCGGGCGAACTTGTGCATCTTGTCTTTGAAGAGAATGTTACGCTGGCCATCGAAGGGCTTGGGGCAGAGGCGTTTCTGCCGACCGAAACGGCGATGTCCCTGCTTGGCGATGAGACCCGGAGCACACTTTTCACCGCGCTGCCGCGCCTGCGCTATCGCGCGGCGCAGGCGGGTTATCTGACCCAGACCCCGGATGTGAACGCGAACGAGGCGCGGATGTTGCTGGCTTCGGACTCGACGAATGAGGAGGATCACGGCAAGGTGGCGCGGTTCGTATCCCGTTCGGAGCTTGCCGACCCATGCATCGCCCCTGGCACTTCTGGCCCGTCACCGTCCTTGCCGTTCTATGGTTCGCAGGCGCGTCAGCCGATTACGCGCTGACACAATACCGCGCTGACGACTATCTGGCGCTGTTCACCGAAGATCAGATCGCCTATTTCACCAACATGCCGGTGCGTGTCGATGCCGCTTGGGCGGTTGGCGCATGGGGCGGGTTGATCGGCGCCGTCATGATGCTTGCGGGTTGGAGGCGCTCGGCGCTGATCCTGGCGATATCGGCCGGTGCAATGACCTTTGTTGCGATCTGGCTTCTTGCGCTGTCGGACCCGCCGATGCGCATCGTGACCGGCCTTACCGGCGACGTCGTCATCGCCGCCGCCGCCCTTGTGTCCATCCTGTTCTGGCTTTACGCGCGCTGGCTTCACGCGCGCGGTCAGCTTCCGTAAACCGCATCAGCGCTCGGGGATCAGACCGCGGGGGCTGAAGCGCAGAACGATCAGCAGGATCAGACCCATCGTCAGCAAGCGCATATGCGCCGCGCTATCGAGCAGATGGTCCTTCAGGGCCGACCCGTCGGCCATGCCTGCCGTCACAAGCTCGATCACGGCCAGACCATAGGGCTCGACCATCACCCACAGGAACCAGATCAGGAACCCGCCCAGAACGGCGCCGAAGTTGTTGCCCGACCCGCCGACGATCACCATCACCCAGACAAGGAAGGTAAAGCGCAATGGCTGATAGGTGCCGGGCGTCAACTGACCGTCCAGCGTGGTCATCATCGCCCCGGCCAGCCCGCAGACCGCCGAGCCAAGGATGAAGATCTGCAAATGCCGGCGGGTGACGTCCTTGCCCATGGCTTCGGCGGACACCTCGTTGTCGCGGATGGCGCGCATCATCCGGCCCCAGGGCGAATTGAGCGCGGCCTGACTCAGCCACAAGAGACCCAGCAGGATGACGATGAAAAGACCCGCATAGGCCAGCTTGACCGTGATCGCCGAGGCGGTGACCGGGTCGTACCCCCAATTGGTCATGCGTTCGATAAAGGCGGGGCTGTTCTGAAGGTCGATCTCATACGGAACGGGGCGGGGGATGCCGATGACGTTCTTGACGCCACGGCTCAGCCAGTCTTCGTTCTTGAGCACCGCGATAATGATCTCGGCAATCCCCAGCGTCGCAATCGCCAGATAGTCCGAGCGAAGCCCAAGCGCGGTTTTGCCCACGATCCAGGCCGCCCCCGCGGCCAGCGCGCCACCCACGGGCCAGGCCAGCAAAACCGGCAGGCCAAGCCCGCCGAGATAGCCTGTGGCAGCGGGATCAATGGCTTCGACCGCCTGAACGCCACCATCGAACACGGCGCGGAAGATGAAGAAGCCGGCGACAAGGATGACGACGATGCCAATCGCGCGCATGCGCCCCGCGGGCATGCGCGACCAGAAGAGGATCGCCCCCACAATCGTCGCGGCCCCAAGGATCAGCCCAAGGACAACCCGCAGACCACCCGCGGCCCAGGCGTCGCCCACAGGCGGCATCGACACGATCACCGCGCCCAGCCCGCCTAGGGCGACGAAGCCCATCACACCGACATTGAAAAGGCCGGCATAGCCCCACTGCATGTTGACCCCCAGCGCCATGATCGCGCTGATCAGCCCCATGTTGAAGATGCCAAGGGCGACGTTCCAGCTATCGGTGAACCCGGTTGATGCGATCAACGCGAAGACAAGGACGAACAGCAGGGTGTTTTTCAACGGAATGCTCATACCGCTTTCCCTCGGAATAGGCCGGTTGGCCGGAACAACAGGACGATGATCAGGATCGCGAAGGACACCGCGAACTTGTAATCGGTGGACAGAAGCTGAACGAGGCTGTCAGGCTCAAGACTTTCGGGCAGGATGTATCCCAGCACCTTCTTGAAGGCATAGGTCACCGTCACCTCGGAAAACGCGATGATGAAACCGCCCGCAATCGCGCCGATGGGGTTGCCCAGCCCACCCACGATGGCCGCCGCGAAGATCGGCAGAAGAAGCTGGAAATAGGTGAAGGGCTTGAAGGACTTGTCGAGGCCGTAAAGCACGCCCGCGATGGTGGCGAGCCCGGCGACGATGATCCACGTGAACGCCACCACCCGGTCGGGGTTGATGCCCGACAAAAGCGCAAGATCCTCGTTATCGGAAAACGCGCGCATCGATTTGCCGGTGCGCGTACGGTTGAGAAACCAGAAGAGCGCCGCAACCACGATCACCGCCGTGACGACGGTGATGACGGTCGACGTGCGCAGGGCCAGCCCCTCGCTCAGCCCCGTCATCTCGCGGAACGTGCGGGCCGAGATGACGAAGCGTTCGCCATCGGCAAACCGCTGATCATCGACGCCGATGATGAAGCGGACAACACCGTTCATGATGAACATCACGCCCATGGACACGATCACAAGGATCACCGGGGCCGCCTTTTGCCGCCGGTAGAACTTATAGACCATGCGGTCGGTGCCCAAGAGCAGAAGTGCCGTGAACGCGATGCCGAAGGGCAGGGCAAGAAGCGCCGTCGGCAGCGGGCCCAGCGATACGCCCATGCCTTGGAACCACCAGGTCACGAGAATGGTGGCCATCGCCCCGAACGCCATCGTGTCGCCATGGGCGAAGTTCGAAAACCGCAGGATGCCATAGATCAGCGTGACCCCAAGCGCGCCAAGCGCAAGCTGACTGCCATAGGACACGGCCGGGATCAGCACGAAGTTCGAAAGTGCCACAAAAGCATTGAGAAAGTCGATCATTGGCTCTTCCGTTCATGGATCATTTGCATGCGGTTCGGACGGGGTTATTCGGTCGGGGTTTCGGTCGTTTCGGGCTCGTCTTCCACGATCTCGCAGCGCCCGCGATAGGTGATCGACAGCGCCACATCGAGGAAATGCGCGGTATAGCGGGCTTCGCCATTGGGGATGATCGTCAGCATCGCGGGCGGGGCCACACGGATGCGTTGACCGACAAGACGGTAATTGGCCCGGTACATCAACGCGCCGGTATCCATGCGCATGACCTCGCCGATCTGGGTATCCGAGCCCTGCACGATCTCGCCCAAGGCCGGGAGCGGGACACCACCCGGTTCGGTCGGCGGGGCCGCGCCGTTTTCGATGACCGAAAGCTGGAATGACAGGTCGGATTCACTGCAGCCCTGGGTTTCATAGCATTCGCTGGTAAACCCGCAGGCCATTATCGTTTCCTTAACGGCAGCGGATGCGGATTGGGCAAGGACCATGAGGAAGATGCCCGAAACAGCAGTTTGAAAAAGTTTCAAATTTACATTGTAAGCCATTGGTCAATATACCTTTTATGATTTCTGCACGTCCCCACACGCGTGACTTCTCGCGGTGCGGACGCGACGGGTTTGGTCCAAAGCACATTGAGAGCGGCATTGCCCTGTTCATCGACTCCAATCGTATAAAACACGTCTCTTCTATCTACGCCGCGCACCATGATGTCGCGGCCTTTCGTCGTGGTGATCGGTTGCGCTGATGCCGGAAGTTTCAGCGAGTCGTTCACCACCATTTCGACCCGGTACCGGCCCGGGGTATCCTTCAGGCTTGGCCGGGGATGCAGCACGACTTCGATGGCCGCATCGCCGGGGCCGGTGGTCACGAAGCTGCAGGTCATCGGACGCGGGCCAAGCCCGAGCGTTTCAAGCAACGTCGTCACGATGAGCGTGGCCAGCATCCTAGCCCCCCAGGAAACTGCGGCGAACCTCGGGGTCCGCTAAAAGGTCTTGCCCGGTGCCGGTAAAGCCATTGCGACCCTGAACGAGGACATAGCCCTTGTCAGCGATTTCAAGCGCTTGCCGGGCGTTCTGTTCGACCATGAGGATCGAGATGCCGGTGCGCGCCACCTCGATGATCCGGTCGAAAAGCTCGTCCATCACGATGGGCGACACACCTGCGGTCGGCTCATCCAGCATCAAGAGCTGGGGTTGGGTCATGAGCGCACGCCCCACGGCAACCTGCTGGCGCTGTCCACCCGACAATTCACCGGCCGCCTGCCGGCGCTTGTCCTTCAGGATCGGGAAAAGCTCGTACACCTGTTCGATTGTCGCGCGAATATCGTCGCGGCGCAGGAATGCCCCCATCTCAAGGTTTTCCTCGACCGTCATCGACGTGAATATGTTCGAGGTTTGCGGCACGAAGGCCATGCCTTGTGCGACACGCGCCTGTGGGGTCAGGTCGGTGATATCCTTGCCGCCGATCCAAACGGACCCTTCGCGCAGGTTCAGCATGCCGAAAACGGCCTTCATCGCCGTGGATTTGCCCGCACCATTCGGGCCGACGATGACGGCGATCTCACCCTGATCGACGGCAACGGTGCAGTTGTGAAGAATATCCGCGCCGCTGCCATAGCCGCCGGTCATGTTCTCGCCGATCAGAAACGGGCCATCCGCGTGTCCGGGGCGCATCGTCCCGCCGTCTTCGATTGCATCCGATGTGCTGCGCCCATCCGGGTTGGTGATGGACCTGTCCTTGTTGCCGCGCGTGTTTTGATAGGCGTTATCGCTCACGTCGCCGCCTCCGCCTTGGTCTTGTTTTTCAGCCCGGTGCCCAGATAGGCCTCGATGACCGCTTCGTTCTTCATGATGTCGGCGGCGGGACCTTCGGCAAGGACATGCCCTTCGGCCATCACGATCACCGGGTCACACAGGCGGCCGATGAAATCCATGTCATGTTCGATCATGCAGAAAGTATAGCCGCGTTCCTTGTTCAGCCGCACAATCGCGTCGCCGATCGTGTTGAGAAGGGTGCGGTTCACGCCCGCGCCCACCTCGTCCAGAAACACGATGCGGGCGTCGACCATCATGGTGCGGCCAAGCTCGAGCAGCTTTTTCTGACCGCCCGACAGGTTGCCCGCGCGTTCGTCTTTCAGGTGGTCGATGGTCAGGAACTCCAGAACCTCATCGGCTTTCTTGAGAAGCTCGGCTTCTTCCTGCGCGATGCGGCCGCGCCCGAACCAGGCGTTCCAAAGCGTTTCACCTGACTGCCCCGCGGGCACCATCATCAGGTTTTCGCGCACCGTCATCGACGAAAACTCATGGGCGATCTGGAAGGTCCGCAACAGGCCCTTGTGGAACAGATCATGCGGAGGCAGGCCAGTGATGTCTTCGCCATCCATGAAAACCGTGCCGGAGGTCGGTTTAAGGTTGCCTGCAATCACGTTGAACAGCGTGGTTTTCCCTGCACCGTTCGGGCCGATCAGGCCGGTGATCGACCCTTCCGTTATCTCAAGCGATGCCCCGTCGACGGCCCGAAAGCCCCCAAAGTGCTTGCTCAGGTTTTCAACTCTGATCATTTCCCGATCCCGCCCCTTGGGATGTAGGAAAGCAGCCCGAATCGCTTCGGGCTGCTTTCTTGTCTTGTCAGTTGTTCAGCGGAACTTCGCTGTCGTGATCTCACCGCCTTCGATGACGATCTCGCGGTAGTTGCCGGCACTTTCGCCGCCGCCGATCAGTTCGACCGCCGTGGCGCCGACATAGTCGACATCACCGCCACCGGCGATGATCTCAAGCGCCTTGGCCAGCTCACCGGGATAGATCAGCTCACCCGGGGCGTTGGCCACATCCATGATGTGATCCTTGTACTCGGCAGGGTCCGACGAACCGGCGGCCTGCATCGCCATCATGATCAGCGCCGCAGCGTCATAGCTTTCGGGCGTGAAAGGCGAGGTCGCGTCGAAGGCATCGCCGACCAGTTCGGTGAAGCGTGCCACACCGGGGCTGTCGGTGCCGGGGTGCTGACCGGTCGAACCGTCGATTTCGTCGCCGAAGTTCGCTTCCAGAGCCGATGAGATCATGCCATCGGGGAAGTGGAAGGTGTCGAAGGCGCCGGAATCAAGCGCGGCGCGCACGATGCCCGATCCGCCTTGGTCGACATAACCCGCAACGACAAGCCGGTCACCGCCTGCCGACGCCAGGGCGCCGATTTCAGCCGAGTAGTCGGCTTTGCCGTCTTCGTGGGCGGTGTTGATGGTTACGGTGCCTCCAGCGGCCTCGAACGCGGCCTGGAAGCTGTCGGCAAGGCCCTTGCCATAGTCGTTGTTGGTATAGGTGACCGCGACTTCCTTGATGCCCTGTTCCATCAGAACTTCGGTCATCACGACACCCTGACGGGCGTCCGACGGCGCGGTGCGGAAGAAAAGGCCGTTGTCTTCGGCGGTCGACAGCGCCGGCGATGTCGCCGACGGCGATACCATGACCACACCGTTGGCCAGCGCCACGTTGGCAAGGATCGCGCCGGTCACACCGGAGCAATCGGCGCCGACGATGCCTTTGACACCGTCACCGGTGATCTGGCGTTCGGCCACGGCGGTTGCCGCACCGGCATCGATGCAGGTCGAGTCGCCGCGAACGGGCGTCACTTTGGCACCGCCCAGCAGGGCGCCGCTGTCGGTCACTTCCTGCATGGCAAGCTCGGCGCCTGCAGCCATCGACGGGGTCAGCGATTCAATCGGGCCGGTGAAGCCCAGAATGACGCCGATCTTGATCTCTTCGCCATGACCGGCGGCGAATGCGCCGGTGGCCATGAGTGCTGAAGCGGCCGTAGCCGTTAGCAATGTTTTCATTTGTGTCTCCCTGACAGTCTGTTTTTTTACGATGCGGCAAACTAGTGCCTTTGAATTGAAATGAAAAGACTTCCTTAAACGGCTTTGTGAGCGTTTTTGCGCTTGGTTCATTGGAAGATTGCCGCTCGCGGACCTATCTGAACCCCATGGGATTTCGAGGAGTTTTTCCAATGCGGGTCATCTTGCCTGTTGTAACGGCGGTTCTGGTCTCTCTCACCCCGATTTCCAGCGCTGCGCTGGACAGCTCGGCGGGGCCGATCAACGTGGAAATCAAGGCCGATGGGCTTGAAGAGCCCTGGGGCCTTGCCTTCTTGCCGGATGGCGGTTGGCTGATCACCGAACGCGGTGGTCGCCTGTTGCGGTTCGACGCGTCCGGCGCGCGCAATATCGTTGCTGGCGTGCCCGAAGTCGTGGTCGAGGGGCAAGGCGGGTTACTCGACGTCATGATCCCGCGCGACTTCGACCAAAGCCGCGAGGTGTTTCTGAGCTTCTCGGCCCCGCAGCGGCGCGGTGCGGGCACGGCGCTGGCCGTCGGTCGGCTGAACGATGCGGGGGATGCGCTTGAAGACCTGCGCGTCATCTTCGAAATGGCGCGGGGCTCGAGCGGCGGGCGGCATTTCGGCAGCCGGATTGTCGAGGCACCTGACGGTACGATCTTCCTTACTACGGGCGACCGGGCGGATCGCCCGTCAGCGCAGGATCTGTCCAATCACAACGGCGCGGTCATCCGGATCAACCGCGACGGGTCGGTGCCCGAGGACAACCCGTTTGTGAACACCTCCGGCGCGCTGCCGGAAATCTGGTCTTACGGCCACCGCAACCCGCAAGGCGCGGCCCTAGATCTCGACGGCGTGCTTTGGGTGAACGAACACGGCGCGCGCGGCGGTGATGAGGTGAACCGCGTGATGGCGGGCGCGAATTATGGCTGGCCGGTCATTTCCTACGGGCGCCACTACTCGGGCATGTCGATCGGCGAAGGCACGGCCAAACCGGGCATGGAACAGCCCGCGCATTACTGGGATCCGTCGATCGCGCCCTCTGGCATGGCGATCTATTCAGGCACGCTCTGGCCCGAATGGCAGGGCGATGTCTTCGTAGGTTCGCTCAAGTTCGGGCTGATCTCGCGGCTTGAGGCGGCGGGTGACAACCTGCGCGAGGCCGAGCGGATCGAAGGCGCTGAAACCGCCCGCGTGCGCGACATCGTGGAGGCGCCCGACGGCGCGCTCTGGATCCTGTCGGTCGGGCAGGGCGCGGCCTATCGCCTGACGCCGGGCTGATTTGCGCTGGCCCTGACCGCGCGGCTTGCTAAGCTGAGCGGGCAAGCGAAGGGGAGAGCGCCTTGAACATCGAACACCTTGTTTTTTCGGACGCGCCCGAACGCGTCGGGCCGTTCAGCCACGCGGTGCGGGCCCGGGATTTCCTCTTTGTCACTGGCCAGATGCCGACGTTGAAAGACGACCCCGCGCGACTTGTCGACGGGGGAATCGAGGCGCAGACCCGGCAAGTGATGGAGAACCTGGCCGACGTGCTGGCCGCCGCTGGCACCGGGTTCGACCGTGTCACTTTTGCGCGCGTATATCTGGTGAACTTTCAGGATTTCGACCGGATGAACGCGGTCTATTCGAGCTATTTCGAGCCGGGCAAGCTGCCGGCGCGGACCTGTATCGGGGTGACCGGGCTGGCGGTTGGCGCGTCGGTCGAGATCGACCTTGTCGCCGCTGTCTGAGCGGGGTCTTGTCTTGAAAAAATAGCTAACGGCGCTTCAGGCGCAGGCTGCGCGGGCGGCCTTGTCCATCGCTTCGGCCGTCGCGTCGAGGGCCAGCAGGATCGACCTGTGGCGGTTGGTGAACGCACGGGCCGGGATCAGAACCTCAAGCTCGCTAAAGGGCGCGTCCGGGGGCGGAGCATCCTCGGTCAGCATCGCGGCAAGCTGATCACGCGCCGCGCCGATCTCTGCCCGGCTGCACCCGATGATATTCGCCCCCACGACCGATGCGGCGGCCTGGCCCAGGGCACAGGCGCGGACGTCCTGCGCAAACTCCGAGATGCGTCCGTCCGTCAATGAGAGATCGACTGTCACGTTCGAGCCGCAAAGCGGTGAGCGGCACGTGGCCGAGGCTTGCGGCGCATCAAGCCGCCCGGTGCGCGGAATATCCGCCGCCAGTTCGAGAATGCGGCCCGAATAAAGCTTGATCAGGTCGGTCTCGGACATGGCTTTCCCTTCCTTCGGTCTACGCCTAGATAGGGCGTCACACCTCTGCGGAAAGGATATGGGATGGGTTTTGATCCTGCAACTCTGCGATATGACGCCAAGGGTCTCATCCCCGTGATCGCGCAGGATGCCGAGAGCCATGAGGTTCTGATGATGGCGTGGATGACGCAAGAGGCCGTTGAAAAGACGCTTGAGACCCGGCGCGTGACCTATTGGTCGCGCTCGCGAGCGGCGTTCTGGGTCAAGGGTGAAACCTCGGGCCACACACAGGAACTGGTCGATCTGCGGGTCGATTGCGACCGGGACACGCTTTTGGCGATTGTCCGGCAGGTGGGTCCTGCGTGCCATACCAACCGGCGGGTGTGCTTTTACACCTCTGTCGCCGGGGGTGACGAGGTCGAGCTGATGTCGCCGGAAAAGTAAGGGTTACACGGCAAGCCCGACCATGGCGCGAATGTCGGCAGGTGTGGCGCCCTCGTCGCGATAGGTGCGAATGGCGCGGGCATCGTCGCGCTTGGCAAGGCGTTTCCCGGCCTCGTCGCGGATCAGGCGGTGATGGTGATAGATCGGCGTGGGCAGGTGTAGAAGGCGCTGCAGAACCACGTGGATCTTCGTGGCCTCGAACAGGTCCTCGCCGCGGATGACATGGGTGATGCCCTGATCCGCGTCATCAAGGACAACCGACAGATGATAGGACGTTCCCATGTCGCGGCGGGCCAGAACGATGTCGCCGACATCCTCCACCATCTCGCGGTCGGTGAACGTGATCTGCCCGGTTTCGCCATTGGGGCCCGCGCCGGTCTCAAGGAAATGCGCAACACGGCGGCCGCCGTCGGGCGTGTCAATCCGGTGGTCGAACACCCCGTCCCGCGTGACCGCAAGCCCCATATCCAGCCGGAGAGCGGCGTCTTTTGGCGGATCTTCCCGTTCCCAAACGGATTTGTTCTGGCGACAGGTGCCGGGATAGACGATGCCGTCGGGGCCGAAAGCCGGGGCGCCTTCCTGCGGCGCGGATGCGGCGGCAAGAATGTCCTTGCGGTTGCAGGTGCAGGCAAAGGCCTCCAGCGCGATCCAGAACTCACCGACGATGCCACGGTAGATTTCCAGCCGCTCTGACTGGCGCATCACCGGTCCGTCCCAGCTTAGCCCCAACCACCGCAGGTCTTCATAGATCAGCTCTTCCCATTCGGGGCGCGCGCGGCTTTGGTCGATATCCTCGATCCGCAGCAGGAACTCGCCACCCGCGGCGCGCGCCATTTCATGGGCGAGCATCGCGGAATAGGCATGGCCCAAGTGCAACGGTCCGGTGGGCGATGGGGCGAAGCGTGTTCTCACGTCTTTTGAAGGATATAGACAGTGGCGTTCATGCCTTTCGACGTCAGGTGGGCCCCGTGTTCTTCAAACAAGAGCTCGGTCCCGCCAGCGGCCAGAATACCGGCAAGTCTGCCGGTATAGGCCGCATCCTCCAACGTGGCGTCGTTATAGGACAGCGCCAGCAATCCACCCGGCGCAAGCACGCCCAACAGCATGTCGAGCGTTTCGGGAGGGGCCGCGCCAAGGCTGATCACGCCGGTCGCGGTGATGATCGAATAGGTGCCGGATTTGACATGGCCCATGTCGCCCGGGGTGCTGAGCCAAAGATGCTGATAGACGCCCTTTTCTTCGGCCCGTGCCAGCATTTCCGGCGACACGTCCGTGCCGTCGACCGCGGCAAAGCCCACCGCCTTCAGGGCCAGCCCGGACAGGCCTGTCCCACAGCCGAAATCAAGCACGGGTTTCGCGGTATTGGCCCCCGACTGCCGCAGCGCCATGGCGATGCGGGCGGGGGTGACATAGCCCATTTCGCGGACATCATCCTCGTATCGGTCGGCCCAGTCGGCATAGACCTTGAGCGTGTCATCGACCGATCGCGGGGCCCAGAGCCCTTCGGGAGTAGTTTCTGCCATGGCGTGAAGGCTAGGCGCTTAGCGCGGTTTCGTCCAGACGCGTGGCGGCCAGCCAGCCCTGCCAATCGGCCTTGGCGCGGTCGGTATAGGCCTTGTAGCGATCCTTGCGACCACGCCGCCCGCCCTTGAGACCCTCGACCGGCGGGAAGAGGCCGAAATTCACGTTCATCGGCTGGAAGGTCTTGGCATCCGCGCCACCCGTGATGTGGCTGACAAGCGCCCCCATAGCGGTGGTAGCGGGAACGGCATCAAGCGTCCGGCCCGAAAGTTCGGCAGCGGCCATGCGTCCGGCCAGAAGGCCCATCGCAGCCGATTCCACATAGCCCTCCACCCCCGTGATCTGCCCGGCAAAGCGGATATGCGGGTGCGATTTCAACCGCATCTCGTGATCGAGCAGGCGGGGTGAGTTGATGAAGGTGTTGCGGTGGATGCCACCGAGCCGCGCGAAAGAAGCATTCTCTAGCCCTGGAATCATCCGGAAAACATCCGTTTGCGCGCCGTACTTCATCTTGGTCTGAAAGCCGACCATGTTGTAGAGCGTTCCAAGCTTGTTGTCGCGGCGCAGTTGGACGACCGCATAGGGCTTTTCGTCCGGTTTGTGCGGGTTCGTCAGGCCCACCGGCTTCATCGGCCCGAAGCGGAGCGTTTCGCGCCCACGCTCGGCCATCACCTCAATGGGCAGGCAGCCGTCGAAATATCCGGCGGTTTCGCCCGGCTTGAACTCGGTCTTGTCGGCCGCCAGCAACGCGTCGATGAACGCCTCGTACTGGGCTTTTGTCATGGGGCAGTTGAGATAGGCGGTCCGCTCTTCCTCGGTCTCGCCCTTGTCATAGCGCGACTGGCGCCAGGCGATCTCCATATCGATCGTGTCGGCGTAAAGGATCGGGGCGATGGCGTCGAAGAAGGCTAGGCTTTCCTCGCCTGTGGCCTTCAGCACGGATTGCGCGAGCGCACCGGAAGTCAGGGGGCCGGTTGCGATGATCCAGTGCCCGCTTTCGGGCAGGTCGGTGATCTCGCCCGCCTCTACCGTGATGTTCGGATGCGCGGTCAGCCGTGCCGTCACAGCCTCTGCAAACGGATCGCGGTCGACGGCCAACGCGCCCCCGGCGGGCAGGCGGTGCGTGTCGGCCATTTCCATGATCAGACCGCCAGCTTGGCGCATCTCCCAATGCAAAAGGCCCACGGCGTTTTGCTCGCTGTCATCCGAGCGGAAGGAATTGGAACAGACCATTTCCGCCAGATGTCCGGTCTTATGGGCAAAGGTACCGACCTTGGGGCGCATTTCGTGGATGATGACGCGCAGGCCCGCGTTCGCGGCTTGCCAGGCGGCTTCCGACCCGGCCATGCCGCCGCCGATGATGTGCAGAGTTTTGTCCATGACAGGCGATCTAGGCCATGGGTCCGCGTTTGGAAAGGGGTCAGAGCCGTCCGCGCCGGAAGAGAGGACCGAAAGGATCGGCAGCGCGGAAAAGGCGTGTTTCGGGAGCCGTGCCGCCAGCGTCGCCCAGCGTGAGCGACAGGCCAAGGCGCAGGGTCGTCGTCTCGATGCCGTCGGCGCGGTCGGCTGTGATGTCGGCGAACGCGCCCCATGCGGTGCCGCGCGGGCGGTATTCCAGCCCAAGGCGGGCCTCTTTGGCGATGGTGCTCAGCGCCACTTCGTCAATTTCGGTCAGCGTCAGACGCGCGGTAAGGCTCAGGCTGTCGCTCACCCCGCGGATGACCCCCGCATCGGCGAAAAGCGCATCCCAACCGCCGGGTTGTGAGAGGGCCAGCCCGCCGCGAAGTTCGACTGCGGTGTTCGTACCTGCCGCAAACATCCCCTCGATCCCGGCAGCCCCCCAGCTGCGCGAGTGTCCGTCAGCATCGCCAACCTGCGCAAAGAGCCCGTATTTCCGGCCCTTCGCTGGGCGCATGTAGAGATGGCCGTCCATCAGCCCGATCAACCCGGTATCGTGATCCGAGAGCGCGGCATCGAATTGCAGACCGTGATGGCCGGTGATGGCGGTGTCGATGCGGATGGCGACAAAGGCGTCACCGTCGACCGCTCCAATGTCGAACGTCGCCCCGGACACCCCAAGGCTGGATTGCGCGGCGATCGGGGTGGCCAGAAGGCAAATGGAAAGAACGGCGGCAAGGCGGGGCAATGGGACCATGGAAGGCTCCGACACAAGGGAACTGGGTAAAGGTTTACGCATAACCGCCGGCCAATGCGGCGATGATCCGCTTTTGCCACAGCCGTCGTCGTTAACGAAAGATTAATGTTATGAAATGGTTAACGGGGGAGGGTGAGCCCGACGCGGCGTCAGCCCCGCTTTTCCAAACTTTCGGCGATCCGCTCGATGGCCGTGGTCTGGCGTTCCTGCAATTCGATCGCCCGGCGCTGGTTTTGCTCGATGCGCGCATTCGTGTCCTGCATCCCGCGAAACCGCCGGATCAGGAAAACCAGCATCACCAAAATCACGACAATCACGAATGCGGCGAACCAGATGAAGGTGTCTGCCGTCATGCCTGTGCATCCTCGTCTTCGTCGCCCTGATCGGCGATCCAGGCGACCGACACGACCTCTTCCCCCGCGCCGGTGTTGAACACCTTCACGCCGCCCGCCGCGCGCGAGCGGAAGGAAATGCCATCGACCGGCACGCGGATCGACTGGCCCTTAGACGTGGCCAGCATGATCTGGTCGTCCATATCGACCGGGAAGGACGCGACAAGTGCACCGCCGCGCATGGCCTTGTCCATCGCCATCACACCCTGGCCGCCGCGACCGCGGACGGGAT
Organism: Paracoccaceae bacterium; assembly: GCA_013042605.1. Taxonomy (GTDB): domain Bacteria; phylum Pseudomonadota; class Alphaproteobacteria; order Rhodobacterales; family Rhodobacteraceae; genus JABDPT01. The sequence continues at coordinate 4,494 of JABDPT010000216.1, read as the reverse complement.
AGTCGTGGCTGGACGATAGCTTGCCTGACCCGCCTGCGGTGATGGTCAGGATCAGATCTTCGGCTGCGGACATTTCGGCATAGCGTTCGGGCGAAAGCTGCCCCTCGGCAACCGCATCCTCGTCTTCGTCGGGCTCGATCTCTTCCTCGGTCGCGCCGGCCATCAGGCGGCGCTGTTTGAGGTAAGCGGCCCGTTCATCGGCTTCGGCGCGGAAGTGGCGAATGACCGACATCGACACAACGCTGTCGCCCTCGGCCAGCCTGATCCCCCGCACACCGGTCGAATCGCGGCCCTTGAAGACGCGCACGTCCGTTGTCGGGAAGCGGATGGCCCGGCCAAGCGCCGTGACCAGCATTACATCGTCGTCTTCGGTCGAGATGCGCGCATTCACAAGGCTCACCCCTTCGGGCAGCTTCATCGCGATCTTGCCGTTGCGCATCACGTTGGTGAAATCCGAGAGCGCATTGCGGCGCACGTCGCCCGCGCTGGTTGCAAAGAAGATCTGCAACTGGTCCCATTCATCCTCATCCCGGTCGACGGGCATGACCGCGGCAATCGAAACGCCGGTGGGGATAGGCAGGATGTTGACGATGGCCTTGCCCTTGGCCGTGCGGCCACCCTGCGGCAGACGCCAGGTCTTGAGCTTGTAGACCATGCCATCGGTGGTGAAGAACAAAAGCTGGGTGTGGGTGTTGGCCACGAAAAGCGTGGTGACCACATCCTCTTCCTTGGTGGCCATGCCCGACAGACCCTTGCCGCCCCGCCGCTGGCTGCGGAATTCGGCAAGCGGCGTGCGCTTGATCCATCCGGCGGAGGTGACGGTGACGACCATATCCTCCCGCTCGATCAGGTCTTCGTCTTCCATATCGCCGGACCAGTCGACAATCTCGGTCCGGCGCGGCACGGCAAACTCTTCGCGCACAACGCGCAATTCATCGGCGATGATGCCCATGATCCGGTCGCGCGAGCGCAGAATATCTAGATATTCCTTGATCTTACCTGCCAGTTCTTCAAGTTCGTCGGTGACTTCCTTGACGCCCAGTTGCGTAAGGCGTTGCAGGCGCAAGTCCAGAATGGCCCGTGCCTGAAGTTCGCTCAGGTTATAGGTGCCGTCCTCGTTCACCGTATGGCTCGGGTCGTCGATCAGCCGGATGAAGGGCGCGATTTCCCCGGCGGGCCAGCGGCGTTCCATCAAGCGTTGCCGCGCTTCGGGCGCGTCGGCCGAGGACCGGATCGTGGCCACCACTTCGTCGACGTTCGAGACCGCGACCGCCAAACCGCAGAGCACATGGCTGCGCTCGCGGGCCTTGCGCAAATCGAACGCGGTGCGCCGCGCAACAACTTCTTCGCGAAACGTAATGAAATAGCTCAGGAAATCCCGCAAGGTAAGCTGTTCGGGCCGCCCGCCATTCAGCGCCAGCATGTTGCAGCCGAAAGACGTCTGCATCGGCGTGAAACGGTAAAGTTGGTTGAGCACGACCTCGGCCGTGGCATCGCGCTTAAGCTCGATCACCACGCGCACGCCCACGCGGTCGCTTTCATCCTGAACACCCGAGATGCCTTCCAGCTTCTTCTCGCGCACAAGATCCGCGATCTTTTCGATCATCGCGGCCTTGTTCACTTGATACGGGATCTCATCAAGGATGATGGCGTACCGATCCTTGCGAATTTCCTCGATACGGGTCTTGGCCCGAATGATGACGCTGCCGCGCCCTTCAAGGTACGCTTTGCGCGCGCCTGAACGCCCCAGAATGACGCCGCCCGTCGGGAAATCCGGGGCGGGCACGTATTCCGTCAAGGCTTCAGAACTTAGATCGGGGTCTTCGATCAGCGCCAGCGTGGCGTCGATCACTTCGCCCAGGTTGTGCGGCGGGATGTTCGTGGCCATGCCCACCGCGATCCCGCCGGCACCGTTGACCAGCATGTTGGGATAGCGCGCGGGCAGAACCGTCGGCTCGCGGTCCTTGCCGTCGTAATTGTCCTGGAAATCGACCGTCTCTTTTTCGATATCGGCCAGCAGGGCGCCTGCGGGCTTGTCCATCCGCACTTCGGTATAGCGCATGGCCGCCGGGTTATCGCCATCCATCGAGCCGAAGTTGCCCTGACCGTCCAGAAGCGGCAGCGACATCGAGAAATCCTGCGCCATCCGCACCAGCGCGTCATAGATCGCACTGTCGCCATGCGGGTGGTATTTACCCATGACGTCGCCGACAGGGCGGGCCGACTTCCGATAGGCCTTGTCATGCGTGTTGCCGGTTTCGTGCATCGCATAAAGGATGCGCCGGTGAACCGGCTTCAAGCCGTCCCGCAGATCGGGGATCGCCCGCGACACGATGACCGACATCGCGTAATCGAGGTAAGACGCACGCATCTCATCCGCGATGGAGATTGTCGGGCCGTCATGCACAGGGCGTTCTGGCGGCATTTCGTCCTGATTTTCGGGCGTTTCCGGTGTGTCGCTCACGTGATGATCCGTCTTTCGCGCGCTGATCTATATATTGTTGTCCGCACCCTAACAGATCGCGGATATGGGGTGCAATGGGTGTCGCTTTTTTGTGCAAGCAGCCAGGGGAGCAGAGTGCTAATACACTGTTTTCGTTGATTTAAGCTTTGGCGCATGCCTCAATTAAGAAAAGAATCAAGGAAGAGGCATTGCATGACGACATCCGAGACCGAGTTGATGCTGGCGGGGTACGGGCTGACGACAGCAGAATTCTATTACCGTATGCCCGATTTTCAGCACGTGCTGAATACGTTCGTCTGGCAGGACTATGACCTGGCGCCAGACCACCCGAGGCTCTTCAAATTCATCGAATACTGGCAGGATGAGATCGAGGGTCCGCTGCATTCCGTGCGCTTCACCCATCGCAAGATGATCTCTCCGGGTGAGTGGCAGAATGTGACCGGTGAATTTCAGGTGCACTAAACGGCCGATCGGGTCTTTCAGCGCTTTTCGACCACGCCGATCTGATTGAGAATGCGTTCAAGGTCGCTGCGGCCCGTGTCGTGATGGGCCGCCACAAGCGCGTCGAACCGGGCGCGCAGCCGGTCCTTTTCCTTACCCTTGCAATCGTTCCACGGGCGTCCCTGAAGCCCCATTTCGATCACGTAATACCCGATGAAATGCGGCCGCGTTCCATTGGCCAGAAGCTTGCCATAGGCCGCGTCGGTGCCCAGGGCGCACAACGCTTCGGCGCTGTCGATCCCGACCCGCTTGAACGCCGCCTCAAGGGCGGGACCGATATTTCGGATCGATTTCAGCGGCGTGCTCATGCCCCTTGTTCTAGCGGGCGGCGCGCCGGATCGGAAGCGGGCTTAGATACTTGCCCAGTCGGTATAGCGATAGGTGTCTGTGTCTGTCTTGGGCGCCTGATCGTCTTCTGCGGCCGGATCGGTGCGTCCGGGGGTCTTGATCGGCGCGGGATCTGTCTTGCGGTTGCTCAGCGGGGCATCCTTTGCTGTGTCGTCCTTGTCCATCATAGTCTCACTTTCACGCGTTACAGGCGCAGGCTGTTCCCCTCGTCAGACGTCGGGACCGTACCTGCGATATGAAAGAGTTGATCGCGTCATCGTGGTTGGCTGAAGGCGGATACGGCACGGAACCGTGACGATTCCGTGCCGTATTCAATGGTTTTATTTCAGATTGTGCCGATCTCGTGCGGGGCCGGCTGCCCGCTTAATTCGTGACTTCTTCAGCCTTCTTGGCAGCTTTGGCGGCTTTCTTCGCTGTCGCCTTGGCGGTCTCTGCCGTCTTCTTCGCCTTCGCGTCGGCCTTTGCCGCGGTTTTCTTGGCACGGTCAATGGCTTTTTCGGACCGGCTCAGCTTTTCTTTCGCGGTCTTCTTTTCGTCCCGCTTGGCTTCGGCAGGCTGATAATCGCGGCCCTGTTTCTGATCGTCTCTGAAGAACCGCTGGCGGAACTTGGCCAGGCTTTCGGCGTCGGAAACAGTGAAGGAGGGGGTGGATTGGGCGCGGGCGTCGGTTGCAACCATCGCCCCCATGATCAGGGACGGGCCGACAATGGCCGACACGCGACAAATACTCATAAACATGACGAAACACCTTTCTGGCGTTACTGGTTACTTCGATACAATTCGGCGCAATTCGAGCACCTGCACGCCGTAAGATGTCCCAGTAAACGGGCCGGATTCAGTGCAGCATTAAGGTTAATTCGTGAAATCTTGGAGCAACGCCAGGTCGCTGTTTTGCGTTCGAACGCAGGTGGGCAGCAGTCGATCGTTGCACCCTGAGTTTTTAGGAGAATTTGGTTCCGGCGGTAGGGATCGAACCTGCGACCAATTGATTAACAGTCGACTTTGACCACCTATCGAGACCTAACAAATCAAATCACTGATAGGTAGTTAGAGTGCTGTTATTAAAGCTTCTTGATGGCGTCGTGAGCGTTCGTTAGTATCATCGGGTAATATACGCTATCATGGCAATCTGTTACCCCAGCGTTACCCCAGAGGACCAATTGATTATGCCGCGCGCCTTC
>JABDPT010000197.1 GCA_013042605.1 Paracoccaceae bacterium | reverse complement strand
GTTTGCCGCGACCAAGGCCGACCATCTGCATCAGGCTCAGCACGCGCGCCTGACGGCGATCATGGAAGCGCTTGTGGCCGATGCGAGGGCGCGCGCCGATTTTGCCGGGGCAACGACCGAAGCGATGTCGCTGGCGGCCTTGCGGGTGACCACCGAAGACCGGATCGATCATGACGGACGCCAACTTGAGGTCGTGCGCGGTATCTTGCGCGACACCGGCAAGACAGCGGCGTTTTATCCCGGTGCCTTGCCAGAGGATCCAAGCGTTCTTTTGGCGCCGGCGCGGCAAGGGGCCGAAACCTGGCTGGATGCCGACTACGGCATCATGAGCTTCGCGCCCCAGCCCGGTGCCCTGCGGCCCGGCAAAGGCCCGCCGCATATCCGGCTGGACCGCGCGTTGCAGTTTCTGATCGGAGACCGGTTATGACCGAGCATCGCAATGGCCCCGTGCTGATCGAACTTGAGAGCGGGGCTGCGGAACCATCACCCGCCGAGGCCGACCCGGTCAGCGATGCGCCCGTGCCAGAAGGGCAGGCGATGCAAGCGATGGCGGCACTTGCCACCCGGCCCGCGTCACGCCTTGCACGGTGGTTCTGGCGGGTACTCGTGGCGCTGTTCACGTTCGGACTGTCACTTTGGGCCTGGGACTTCGTGACCGGTCTCATCGACCGCAACCCGGTGCTTGGATACGCGGCACTTGGTCTTGTCGGGGCGTTCCTTGCGATCTGCCTTGCAATCGTCCTACGAGAATGGGCCGCCCTGGCGCGCCTTGCCAGACTGGGCGCCCTGCATGAGCAAGCCGAGGCGGCGAAGGCCGGTAACGATATGCCCGGGGCGCGAAAGGTGACGGAGCGGTTGGTCGCGCTTTACAAAGGGCGCGATGCGCTTACCTGGGGGCTGGAGCGCTTTGCCGAGCGTCAGGGTGATGCATTCGATGCCGATGCGCTGTTCGCAATGGCCGAGGCCGATTTGTTGGCCCCACTTGATGCCGCGGCCACAAGAGAGGTCGAGGCTGCTGCGCGCCAGGTCGCGACCGTGACGGCGTTGGTTCCGATTGCCCTTGCGGATGTGGTTGCGGCGCTGACTGCCAATCTTCGTATGATCCGCCGGATTGCCGAGATCTATGGCGGGCGGGGCGGCACGATCGGTGCGTGGCGCCTGACGCGGGCTGTCTTCACACATCTTGTCGCGACCGGGGCCGTGGCCATCGGTGACGATCTGATTGGATCGGTTGCGGGGGGCGGTGTTCTGTCGAAAGTGTCGCGCAGGTTCGGCGAGGGTCTGATCAACGGGGCCCTGACCGCACGCGTCGGTGTTGCCGCGATGGAAGTGTGTCGGCCGTTGCCCTTTGACGCGATACCCCGGCCGTCCGTGACGGGTTTGGTGAAGCGCGCATTGACCGGGCTATTTGGGCAAAAGAGTTAGATCGGAGATCATCGCATGGAGTCGCTTGCCGTTGATTTGGGGCCTATGGCGCGCACTCCGTTGCATGAGGCGCACGTGCGCGCGATGCGGCGGATCGGGACAGTCGAAGACTATCCGGCGGGCCATATGCTGGTGAAACTCGGCGATCCGTCTGAGGTGCTTTATTACGTCGAAGAGGGGGAGGTTGAGGCCGTCGCCCCGATGACCGGCAAACGCTATGGCGACGCTACCCTTGGCCCAACCCAGTTCACCGGTGAGATCAGCTTTCTGACCGGTGGTGTGACCCTTTTGGGGTCTCGATGCGTCGCGCCGACAAGGGTGCTTGCCGTCCCGCGCGAAGCGATGCTGGAATTGATGAGCCGCGTTCCGGAAATGAGCGACATCATCGTCACGGTTCTTGCCGGGCGACGGCGGCGGCTTTTGGAAAGCAACGAGGCGGCCTTGACCATAATCGGCGCCGATCAGAGCCGCGAGCTTCGCAGGATCGCGGCCTTTGCCGGGCGCAATCGCATTCCTGTGCGAATGCTTGAGATCGACAGCGCCGATGCCGATCACGAGGCCAGGGTCTGCGCGTTGCAAAAGCATGAGCCTGCGGTGATCTTTGGCAAGGACAACGTGATCGAGGATCCGACGCCGGCAAAGATCGCGCGGATCCTCGGCCTCGATTTGGCGGCGGATGTGGACCACATTTACGATGTGGTGATTGTGGGCGGTGGGCCTGCCGGTGTCTCGGCGGGGGTCTATGCGGGGGCCGAGGGGCTTTCGGCGCTTGTTCTCGACGATCTGGCGATTGGCGGGCAGGCGGGCACATCAAGCCGGATCGAGAATTACATGGGCTTTCCAACGGGGATCTCGGGTGCGGATCTCTGCTGGCGCGGAGAGGTGCAGGCGATGAAATTCGGGACCCGCTTTGCGGTGCCGCGGCGGGCCGTGTCGCTTAGCAGGCGCGAGGACGGGATTTTCTGCATCATCCTCGAAAACGGGACCGAGGTCTGTGCGCGGTCGGTTATCGTCTCGACCGGAGTTCAATACCGGCGGCTTCCGATTGATCGGCTGGAAGAGTTCGAAAGCAACGGCATTTACTATGCGGCCACAGATGTCGAGGCGCGGTATTGCCGGGAAACCGAGGTCGTTATCATAGGGGGCGGCAACTCGGCCGGGCAGGCCGCGATGTTCCTTTGCCGGACCGCGCGGCACGTACATCTACTGGTCAGAGGGCCGTCGCTTGCGGCCTCCATGTCGGACTACCTGTTGTCCCGGCTCAAGGCGGATCCGAAGATAACCATCCACTATCAGACGCAGCTTGCCGAATTGCATGGCGAGGACGGCCTTGAAGCGGTGACGATCCGCGATGGCGCTTCTGGCGAAGACTGGCGGATCGAAGCGCGGGCGGTTTTCGTCATGGTGGGCGCGGCGCCGAATACGAACTGGCTTTCGGGGCTGGTCGATCTTGACGCCAAAGGCTTTGTAAAGACCGGCGAGGACGTGGGCGCCGACAGCCCCTATGCCACATCGCATCCGGGCATTTTCGCGGTGGGCGATGTACGCGCGGGTTCGGTCAAGCGCGTGGCAAGTGCCGTGGGTGAGGGCGCGGTAGTGATGTCGAAAGTTTGGGAACACGTCGAAAACGGCTAGGCAACGTGCCGTGGTAAGCTGTTTTTGATCACGCTCAAGGTCATTTGCGACGATCTGGGTCATCCTATGCGCATGGCGCAAGAACATGGACATAGCCCGGCAGAGGTGCATCGTCGCTTTCGCTCCCCCGCACGGCAGAATTACCTGCGCGACGGGGTTTATGGCGGCATAGACGGCGCGGTCACGACCTTCGCCATTGTCGCTGGCGTCGTCGGTGCAGGCCTCGCGACGAAGGTAATCATCGTTCTGGGCATCGCGAATGTTCTGGCCGACGGATTTTCGATGGCGGCGGCCAACTACTCTGGCACAAAGGCAGAGGCTGATAACATGGCCCGGCTACGCCAGATCGAACAGCGACATGTCGACGAAGAGCCAGACGGCGAGAAGCTTGAATTGCGGGAAATCCTTTCCAAAAAGGGGCTGAAGGGACCGGTGCTTGACGATGCCGTTGATGCGATTTCGGCGGATCGCGAGGCTTGGATAAACCTGATGCTGGTCGATGAATATGGCCTGGCACCGATTGACCCGACCCCGTTTCGCGCCGCCATGGCCACCTTTGTGGCCTTCATGATCGCGGGGCTGGTTCCGCTTATGCCGTTTATCTTCGGCGTCGCCGATGCGTTTTCGGTCTCACTTGCCTTGACGGGCGCGGTCTTCTTTTCAATTGGCACGCTGAAAAGTATCTGGTCGCTGGCCCCGTGGTGGCGGTCAGGTCTGGAAACACTGGCTATTGGCGGGGTGGCTGCCGGCATAGCATTCTATGTCGGGAGCCTGTTTAGTGCTTGATTGCAAAGCCGAGGTCTAAGCGACTATTCAATCTGCCGTTCGGGGAGCCTCTGACCATAACTCTTCGTCGGCACAGGCTCCGGCAGCGACGCCATTGAGCATTTCTATCCATGCACGGTCGGCTTCGGTTGGCTCGTAATTCGAGATCACGGTGATCTTTCCGTCGCAGCCTTCGGGCGTCCGAACACGTTCCAATTTAGGTAGCGCCCTTGCGGCGGCAAGCTCTACGGCGTGTTCAAAGCAGGAACGATGCGAAATCGCTTCCACTCGGGCTGCGTAGGCGTCGGGTGTTTCGCCGGGGTTTCGCATGAAATCGATCAGAATTGTCATCCGGCATTCTCTATAGTCCCGTTTGAGTTGAGACGCACTTAGGGCTTGTGCTGCGCCGACCAACAGCGCCGCAGTCACCAAACCAGCGATTAGTTTCCGGGAAAAGGTTTGCATCTTTGTTTCCGATCTCTCGCGGTGGAAATTCACGGGCGGTCAGCGACCATAGCAACTGGTGAAGTTGGCCTTGTATTGCAGTTTTGAATCAATCTTGGACGTGTCCATCGGAGCAAGCGAGGCAAGGCTGTCGGTCATACAACCGCGATCGGTTGTTGCAACGACATAAGCCGCGGCACCGCCAAGCGCTGCAAAAAAAAAGCACGCTACCAAAAATGATGCGGCGGGCGGTGCGTTTGATCCGATTATTGTGGGTCATACAGAAATACCTTCTTCAGCTTGTTCGCTTGCGTTGGGATGGGTGACTTCTTGCATGAGTGTTATTTCGACTGGCCGACATCGTTTCGAAAACGCGACCGCTGACACACTGTCTTTACGCCGCCGGGGACGACGCCTATAACCGCGGCCATGATGCATGCTCTGGCGATCATCATTCGAATTACAGGCCCGGCGCTCTGACAGATGAGCCGCCGGGACAAGGCGTTTGAGCCCTCGCGCCGCCCCCACCGACATCCCGAATTGACCGCTTTCAAGGACATGGCCCCATGTGCGCCGAGACGCCCGACTACAAAGATACTCTGAACCTGCCGAAAACCGACTTTCCAATGCGTGCAGGCTTGCCCAAGCGCGAGCCTTCGTGGCTGGAAAAGTGGGAAGACATCGGCGTTTATGACCGCCTGCGCGAAAAGGAAGGGCGCGAGCCCTTTACGCTGCATGACGGCCCGCCTTATGCCAACGGCCACCTGCATATCGGCCACGCGCTCAACAAGATCCTCAAGGATATGGTGGTGCGCAGCCAGCAGATGATGGGCAAGGATGCCCGATACATCCCCGGCTGGGACTGTCACGGTTTGCCAATCGAATGGAAGATCGAAGAGAAATACCGCCAGAAGGGGCAGGACAAGGATGATGTTCCCGTCGTCGATTTCCGGCAGGAATGCCGCAAGTTCGCCGAGGGCTGGATCGATATCCAACGCGAGGAATTCAAGCGCCTTGGCGTGACCGGGAAGTGGGAACAGCCCTACGTCACCATGGATTTTCACGCCGAGCGGGTGATCGCCGAGGAATTCCAGAAGTTCCTGATGAATGGCACGCTCTATCGGGGGTCAAAACCCGTGATGTGGTCGCCGGTCGAGCAGACCGCGTTGGCCGAGGCAGAAGTCGAGTACCACGATCACCAGAGCCATACGATCTGGGTGAGGTTTCCGGTGGTGTCCGATGGGCCCCTGAAAGATCATGATGTCATCATCTGGACCACCACCGCCTGGACCATCCCGCAGAACCGCGCGATCTGCTTTGGGTCGGGCATCTCATACGGCCTTTACGAGGTTACGGGGCGCCCCGAAGAATGCTGGGCGCGTATCGGTGACCGGTATCTGATGGCCGATGCCCTCGCCGAAAGCATCTTTGGTCAGGCGCGCCTTAACGACACCATGTATCGCCGCCTTCGCGATGTGCCGGCCGAGGAACTGGCGACGCTGGTCTGTGCCCACCCGTTCCGCGGTGCAAATGGCGCCGATGGGGAATGGGATTATGACGTCCCGCTCTTGCCCGGCGATCACGTGACCGAGGACGCGGGCACCGGGTTCGTGCATACCGCCCCCAGCCACGGCGACGACGACTATCAGATCGGCGTGAAGCACAATCTGCCGATGACCTATAACGTCCTCGAAGATGGGTCATTTCGAAGCGATCTGCCGTTCTTCGGCTGCGCACGTATTCTCAAGCCCAATGGCAAAGAGGGCGACGCCAACACGCGGATCATCGATAAACTGGTCGAGGTCGGGGCGCTTCTCGCGCGCGGGCGGCTTAAGCACAGCTATCCGCATTCGTGGCGCTCGAAGGCGCCGCTCATCTTCCGCAACACACCGCAATGGTTTGCCGCGATCGACCGCGAGGTCGGCGATGGGCAGGACGATTACGGGACCACGATTCGCGAGCGTGCGCTGAACTCCATTGACCAGCTTGTAACCTGGACGCCGCAAACCGGACGCAACCGCCTGTATTCGATGATCGAAGCGCGGCCCGACTGGGTGTTGTCGCGCCAGCGGGCTTGGGGTGTGCCGCTCACCGCATTCGTCAAGAAAGGCGCCAAGCCCGATGACGCCGACTTTCTGTTGCGCGACCCGGCGGTGAATGCCCGGATTCTCGACGCGTTCGAAGCCGAAGGCGCGGATGCCTGGTATCAGCCCGGCGCCAAGGAACGCTTCTTGGGCAACGACCACAACCCCGACGACTATGAACAGGTGTTCGACATTCTCGATGTGTGGTTCGACAGTGGCTCGACCCATGCCTTCGTGTTGCGCGACCGTGAGGATGGGTCCGAAGACGGGCTTGCCGACTTGTATCTGGAAGGCACCGACCAACACAGGGGCTGGTTCCATTCGTCCATGCTTCAGGCATGTGGGACCATTGGCCGTGCGCCCTATCGCGGGGTGCTGACCCATGGCTTCACCCTGGACGAGAAGGGCAACAAGATGTCCAAGTCGCTTGGCAACACGATCCTGCCGGATCAGGTGGTCAAGCAATACGGTGCGGATATTCTGCGGCTATGGGTGGCGCAGGTGGATTTCACCAACGATCAGAGGATCGGACCGGAAATCCTGAAAGGTGTCGCCGACAGCTATCGCCGCCTGCGCAACACGATGCGTTTCATGCTGGGTAATCTTGAGGGGTTTTCCGAGGCCGAGCGGGTTGAGGCACAGGACATGCCCGAGCTTGAGCGCTGGGTTCTGCACCGGCTGGCCGAACTCGACCACAAGGTTCGCATGGGCTATGCCCAATATGATTTCCAGGGGGTGTTTCAGGCGCTCTTCAACTTTGCCACGGTCGATCTGTCGTCGTTCTATTTCGACATCCGCAAAGACGCGCTTTATTGCGATGGGCCGTCGGACCGCAGGAACGCCGCGCGGACCGTGTTGGATATCCTGTTCCACCGGCTGACCACATGGCTTGCGCCGATTCTGGTTTTCACGATGGAAGAGGTCTGGCTTGAACGCTTTCCGGGCGACGAAAGCTCTGTCCACCTGATCGACATTCCCGATACTCCGGCTGATTGGCTTGACGAACCGCTTGCGGCGAAATGGGCCGGCATTCGGCGTGTGCGTCGCGTCGTGACCGCGGCGCTGGAAGTGCAGCGTCAGGACAAAGTGATCGGCGCCTCGCTTGAGGCCGCGCCGGTCGTGCACGTGCGGGACGCCGAAGTGCTGGCGGCCGTCAAATCCGTGCCCTTCGACGATGTTTGCATCACCAGCGACATCACGTTGACGGGTGACCCGAGCCCGGCAGAGGCGTTCCGCCTGCCCGAGGTCGATGGCGTCGGTGTTGTCTTTGAAAAGGCCGATGGCGAGAAATGCCAGCGTTGCTGGAAGCTCTTGCCGGATGTCGGCACACACGTCCATCCCGCGACCTGCAGCCGCTGCAACGACGCCTTGGGCTAGACCATCACGGTCGCGACTTACCCGTCGCGGCCGTATAGAACCTGCTGGGCCGCACCGGCGAAAGCCAGGTAGATCGACGTGACGACAAGGCCCCAATGCGCCCAGCTTTGCGCGTCGAAATCGACCCACGCCGCCCAGCCCGCAAAAACGGTCCACGCAAACGCCATCGGCAAAGACAGCGTCCGCCACCGTTCTGTCCGGACGGGGTGAATGAACTTCACGGGCAGAAACATTGTTACCGCCAGAACGACCACGATCAGCAAACTGGCCCAGAAATTCGGTGACAGCGCGAAAAGGACAAGCACGACCATGTTCCAGCACCCGGGAAACCCGGAAAATGAGTTGTCCTTCGTCTTCATCCGCGTGTCGGCGAAATAGAGCGCGCTGGCAAAGGTGATAACGATGATTGCGATCCAGCCCGTCCAGCCGGGTAACAGACCAGATTTGAACAGCGCATAGGCCGGCACAAAGACATAAGTCAGATAATCAATGATCAGATCCAGCAACACGCCATCGAATTGTGGCGCGTTGTTCTTCACGTCATAGCGCCGCGCAAGCGGGCCGTCCAAGCCGTCGACGGCAAAGGCCACGACAAGCCAAAGGAACATCAGGCTCCACTTCTCTTCCACGGCCGCAAGCATGGCCAGCATGGCAAAGACAGCACCGGTCGCGGTAAGCAGGTGAACAAACAGGGCGCGCAGGGTCATCGGGCCGTCATGACGTAACTCTTTGCCATGTGCAACTTTTGGCGGCTCCCCTAGCCACGCGCACGCGGATGTGCCTTGTCGTAAATCTCCATCAGACGCGCGGTGTCGACCGCCGTATAAGCTTGCGTCGTTGACAGCGAGGCGTGGCCCAAAAGCTCTTGAATGGCCCGCAGATCGCCGCCAGAGGCCAGAAGATGGGTCGCAAAGCTATGCCGCAGGGCATGTGGGGTGGCAGAAGCCGGCAGTCCAAGCTGAAGGCGCGCCGCTTCGATCACCTTTTGCACCATCCGCGCGGACAAACGCCCACCGCGCGCGCCGCGAAAAAGCGGGCCATCGTCGGCCAGGTCAAAGGGGCAAAGATCGACGTATTCCGCGACGGCAGCACGCGCCTGGGGGATCACCGGAACGATCCGTTCCTTGCTGCCCTTGCCAAAGACGCGAAGCGTTTCGGACAGCGGATGGTCAGAGCCGTTCAGGCCCAGCGCCTCGGAGATACGTAAGCCACAGCCGTAGAGAACGGTGACCACGGCGGCATCGCGGGCGGCAATCCATGGTTCGGACGCCTGCAATTCCACCCGATCGATCATCGCGCTCGCGGCGTCTTCCGCCAAGGGGCGCGGCAGCTTGCGCCCAAACCCGGGGCTGCGCGTCGACAGCACTGTGGTGGGATCAAATCCGTCGCGTTCCGCCAGCCACCGGGTAAAGCTTTTGACCGATGACACGGCACGCGCAAGTGATCGCGCCGATACCCCGCGACCGCGCTCATGCGCCATCCAGGCCCGCATGTCCGATTGTGTCAGACGACCGATCGCCGCCGGTCCGAAACTGTCGCCTTGATGGCCTTGGAGAAACGAAAGAAAGCCGCGGACATCCGCCTGATAGGCGACGCGCGTGTTTTCAGAACGCCCGCGCACCGCGCCAAGACTGTCAAGCCAGGTCGCCAGAGCATCGGCCAGCGCCGGGGATAACGTTGTCTTTGTCTGTCCGGTCACGCCAGCCAACGTCGGATGGCCCGTTCAACCGTTCCGGCAAGGAAGGTCAAAAGATCGGTGCCATGCGCGGGCGAGAAAAGGTGCGGGTCCTCGGCGCCGAGCGCCAGCATCGCGGGCAGGCGGCCGTCGCCAAGATCAAGCGTGAGACAGGCTTCCGACCGGATCCAGCCACCGCCTTCGCCGTAAAGCCCGCCTTCCGCTTCCTGCAACTGGCGCAAGGTCACCTTGCGCACCGGCACATCGCGCCCGCGTGTCAGATAATCGGTGACAAAGCCCGGTGCTGCGACCGAAAGTACGTCTTCCAGCCTGTCGAGGTTGTCATCGGCTTCCGCCGTAACGCTTTCCAGAACAAGCCGGGCGGCGTCCACGCGAAGGATATCGGCAACATCGCCTGACAGACAGGCCAGGAAATCCTCGAAATCCACGGGATCAAGAAGACGTAAGACCGCGCGGTGGATCTGGTTGGTTCCCGCAAGATTTTCATAGGCCGCCGCGATCACGGTGCGATGGGTGTCTTCGAGCCGGTCAAGGCGGGTCGCCAAGCGTTCCATGGCGATCCCGCGTAGATCGACGATGTTGTGGCCCATCGCCTTTTCGTTGGCGGCGATCAGGGCCTGCATGACGTCGGGGTCTTCGAGGATCACGTCGGGTTGCGCGATGATCTTTTCGCGCACTTCGTCGGTCATCGTTGCGATGTTGGTCATGCCTGCCCCTTTTTTCCTTCCACTCAGTCTAGCAGAGCGTCAGAGAATTTTCTGCCCCGTTTTTTCCCAATCCTTCAGGAAACCCTCAAGCCCTTTGTCGGTCAAAACGTGCTCGGCCATCTTTTTGATCACGCCCGGTGGCGCGGTGGCAACATCCGCGCCGATCTTCGCGGCCTCGGTCATGTGGTTGACCGTGCGGATAGAGGCCGCCAATATCTGCGTCTCGTACCCGTAATTGTCGTAGATGTCGCGGATGTCCGCGATCAGATCCATCCCGTCGAGGTTGATGTCGTCCAAGCGTCCGATAAACGGCGAAATAAACGTCGCGCCCGCCTTGGCCGCCAGCAGCGCCTGGTTGGCTGAGAAACAAAGCGTGACGTTGACCATGCGACCTTCGTCCGTCAGCGTCTTGCAGGCCTTGAGCCCCGCCCATGTCAGCGGCACCTTGATGGTGATGTTGTCGGCGATCTTGGCCAGTTCGCGGCCCTCGGCGATCATGCCGTCGGCGTCCAGGGCAACGGTTTCGGCACTGACCGGACCATCGATCATGTCACAGATCTCTTTGGTGACTTCCTTGATGTCGCGACCCGATTTCATGATGAGCGACGGGTTGGTTGTGACGCCATCGACCATGCCCAGTTCATTCAGTTCGCGAATGGCGTCGGTATCGGCGGTATCGACGAAAAACTTCATATCGGATCTCCTAGCGTGGGGTTTGTCGCCTTCTATCGCATGGAAGACTGTCCCGAAAGCCCTGAGCGGAGGCGTGCGATGACCGGGCCGTCGTTTTTCGATGAAGGCGCGCTGGTTGCCGTGCTGACGACCCAGCCTCTGGACCGATTGCTGGACTACAAGGCCCCTGAAGGTGGGTGCCATCTGGGCGCGTTCGTCGAGGTACCGCTTGGTCCGCGCAAGGTGTTGGGGGTGGTCTGGGGCGCGGGCGAGGGGGGATATGACCTTGCCAAGGTCCGCGCGGTCAACCGGGTGTTGGACGCAGCCCCGATGCGAGAGGAAATGCGAGAGTTTCTGACACGCGCTGCCGAATATACGCTGACCCCGATGCCCGCGATGCTGCGCCTCGCCACACGCTCGCCCGGGTTGGGTGACCCGCCGTCAATGCGCAAGATTTATCGTCTGGGACGTGGTGAACCCGATCGTCAGACAGACGCGCGCCGCCGCGTGGTCGCGACGTTGTCGGAATTCGGAGGCTTGGCCTTCACCCTCAAAGAGATCGCCGAAATGGCCGGAGTATCGACGTCGGTCATCAAAGGGCTCGTCAGCCAGGGCGTCGTGCGAGAAGAGGAAAGCCCACGCGACCTTCGTTATCCGCGGCTTGATCCCGGACAAAGCCAGTACACCTTGACGGATGAACAGACGAAGGCGTCAAGCGCGCTGCGCGCCGGCATTGCATCGGGGCGATACGGCACCACGCTTTTGAAAGGGGTAACCGGGTCGGGCAAGACGGAAGTCTATCTTGAGGCTGTTGCCGCCTGTCTGGCCCAAGACCGGCAAGCGCTGGTCTTGTTGCCTGAAATCGCGCTGACGGCAGAGTTCTTGGCCCGGGTCGAAGACCGGTTTGGCGCGCGGCCCGCCGAATGGCACTCGGGCGTGACGATGACCGAGCGTCGCCGCTGTTGGAAGATGGTGGGCGAGGGGGGTGCGCAGCTTGTTGTCGGGGCGCGTTCGGCGCTGTTCCTGCCCTATCGCGACCTTGGGCTGATCGTTGTCGATGAAGAGCATGATACGTCCTACAAGCAAGAGGATGGCGTGCTTTATAACGCGCGGGACATGGCCGTTTTGCGGGCGTCCATGGCCTCGGCACAAGTGGTTTTGGCATCGGCCACGCCGTCCCTGGAAAGCTGGGCCAATGCAGAGGCGGGCAAGTACACACGCCTCGAGCTGACCGCACGCTTCGGGGATGCAGTTCTGCCGAAGATGGGCGCCATCGACATGCGCGAAGAAGTGTTGCCGGGCAATCGGTGGATTTCCGACACGCTGGCCGGTGAGGTGCGCGCACGCATCGCGGCGGGTGAGCAGTCGCTTTTGTTCCTCAATCGCCGAGGCTATGCGCCGGTCACGATTTGCCGGGCCTGCGGGCATCAGATCGGGTGCGATCACTGCGACGCACGCATGGTCGAGCACCGTTTTCTGAAGCGTCTCGTGTGCCATCAATGCGGTGAAACCAAACCGATTCCATCTGTCTGCCCGTCTTGCAAGGCCGAAGACCGGCTCGCGCCGGTTGGCCCGGGCGTTGAGCGGCTGGGCGAGGAAACGACAGCGCTTTTCCCCGAGGCGCGGGTGGCGGTGCTGTCATCGGACCTTTTCGGGTCGGCCCGGGCGCTCAAGGCACAGATCGTTGCGATTGCAGCGGGGGAAGCCGATATCATTATCGGCACACAGCTTGTGGCCAAGGGGCACAACTTTCCGCTTCTAACGTTGGTCGGTGTCATTGATGCCGACCTTGGTCTGCAGGGGTCCGACCTGCGTGCGGCGGAACGAACCTTTCAGCTTATGCGGCAGGTTGCGGGCCGCGCGGGGCGCGCCGAAAAGCCCGGGCTTGCGCTTTTGCAGAGCTACCAACCCGAACATCCGGTGATCAAAGCGATTTTGTCAGGCGAGGAAGAGGCGTTCTGGCGTGCAGAGGCTGCCGAAAGGAAGGCGGTTGGCGTGCCGCCCTATGGGCGGATGGCCGGTATCGTGCTGTCGTCGCCTGACGTGCAGGCCGTGTTCGATCTTGGCACCGACATGGCCCGCCGCGACGGGCCGCTGCGCGATATTGGTGCGCAGGTTTTCGGCCCCGCCCCCGCACCCATCGCCCGTATTCGCGGGCGCCACCGGGTGCGGCTTCTGGTCAAGGCCGACAAGGGCGTCCCGCTGCAAAAGGCGCTGGCTGCGTGGGTCGGTCAGTTTCGGATCAAGGGTGACATGCGACTGGCGATCGACATCGATCCGCAAAGCTTTTTCTGACGGGCGCGCCGATCATCGGTTGCCCCCAAGCGGAAATGTCAGACCGAAACTGATGATCGCATCGACACGTTTGCCGTTCGATGGGATCAGCTGAACAAACGCATTGCCATAGGTCAGCCGAAGCCCCGCCAGCGGCACCACATCACCCACACTGACCGAAAATTCGCGCCCCCGATCCGGGTACCATGCAAGACCAGCAAAGAAATCAAAGCGATAGCCGTCCCCCATGGTCAGCGGAACCGCACTGGTCGCGGCAATGGAAACATCGTCAAAGCTGTTTTGGTAGACGCCGATCGAAAGGATCGTCTCACGCTCCCATGATACGAAGACACCGGGATTGAACTCCTGAAAGTCTTCATTCGCGCCCGCATGGAAAGACCCGAAGTGCAAAGCGATCCGGTCAGGTCCGGCCAAGGCGGGTGCTGCGGAGAACGTGAACAGTAGGCAAAGAAGAGAGAATACGCGCATCGGGTTGGGACCATTCCGGAAATGACAAAGTTCGATCCCCTTGTGTCCAAAGCGGGTGAATAGGCGGTTAAGGTAAATGGCAGATCGCGGCTTTTTTGCTTTCCTGCGATCAGAGAGGGGCTTACCACACGCACATGCGCATGGTTCCCCTTCACGAAGCGCGGGAATACCCGTTCTTGCGCCGGCCCGTCACGCTGCTGTTTCTGATGGCGGCGGCGATGCCGTTGGCCTTTGCGACGTGGTCGGCCCTGCTGAATAACTTCGTGATCGATGCCGCTGGGTTCACCGGCGTTGAAATCGGCTGGCTTCATACCGTTCGCGAAATTCCGGGGTTTCTGGCGGTCGGGGTCATCGCGGTGATCATGTTCATGCGCGAGCAGGTCCTGGGCCTCGTCTCGCTTGTGATGCTGGGCGCGGCCACGGCGGTCACCGCTTGGTTTCCGAGCCTTGGCGGCATCCTCGTGGTCACGATGATCTCGTCCATCGGGTTTCATTATTATGAAACGGTGAACCAATCGCTTCAGCTTCAGTGGATCGAGAAAGACAAGGCGCCGCAGACACTTGGCTGGATCGCCGCGATCGGGTCCGCCGCGTCGCTGATCTCCTACGGCTTGCTTGTGCTGACGTGGAAGACCTTCGATCTCAGCTACAACTTCGTCTACACGACCGCCGGTGGCGCGACCGTGGCGCTTGCGGTCTATTGCATGCTGGCCTACCCGCAATTCGAAGCGCCCAACCCACAGACCAAACGGCTGATCCTGCGCCGGCGCTATTGGCTTTATTACGCGCTT
>JABDPT010000196.1 GCA_013042605.1 Paracoccaceae bacterium | reverse complement strand
ATTTGCCGCGCGTTCGGGAAAAGGGCGCGGGCGGTCCGGATGCCTTCAAGGCCCTGCGGCAGGTGCAGCGGCGCGAGCGGTGTCAGGGTGTCGAGCGAGGCGAGCACCCCGTCGTCCACAACCACTGGTTCGGAATAAAGCGCGCCGCCATGCACGACCCGATGCCCAATGCCGGTGATCGTTGCGTCGGGCAGATGCGACGCCAGTTTTGTTGCCAGCACTGCAAGGGCCGCCGCATGGGTCGATGCGTCGACCCCTTCCGATTTGCATTCGCCCCCCGCCGGAAGGATGCTGACCGACGCGTTGCCACCGATCCGGCCCACAGCACCCGACAGAAGCGGAACTTCGCCGCGATCTTCGGGAAACACCGCAAACTTCACCGACGAACTGCCCGCATTCAGAACAAGGATTGCCGTGGTCATGGCGCCAACTCCAGAAAACCGATGCCCGCCAGAACGAGGACCGCAAGAAACAGCGTCTCCGCCGTAATCAACACAAGCGGTCCGGCCCCGAGGCTGAGCACGTTCTTTATATCGGTTTTCATGCCCACCGCAGCAATCGCGGCCAAAAGCGCCCAGCCGGACAGCGCGGCCAGAAACCCACCCACGATCTCTGGGATCAGCCCGAGGGAATTGAGCGTCGCCAGCGCCAGAAAGCCCAGTACGAAACCCGGGATCAGCGGCGGGCGTTCGCCGCCCGGCTCAACCTCCGCATGCCGCCACCAAAGTGCGATCACCAACACGATGGGGGCCAGAAACGACACCCGGATCAGTTTGACGAGGGTCGAGGTTTCGCCCGCCGTGTCCGAGATCGAAAA
Source organism: Paracoccaceae bacterium (assembly GCA_013042605.1). Lineage (GTDB taxonomy): Bacteria > Pseudomonadota > Alphaproteobacteria > Rhodobacterales > Rhodobacteraceae > JABDPT01. Next base: position 6,088 of record JABDPT010000196.1, on the reverse strand, counting down.
CCCGGCCCCCACGACCTGCGCCACATCATGCACGGTGGCCCCGATGAAGGCCCCGGCGGTGACATCGTCGAAGCCCAGCATATTGGTCAGGATCGGATAGACGATCATCGCGACCGTCGACAGGATCGTCACCCCCAGCACCGTGAAGAGCAGGTTGCGTTCCGACCGGTCGTCCTTGGGCAAGACCGCCGCGATGGCCATTGCCGCCGAGGCCCCGCAAATCGCCACGGCCCCTGCAGTGAGAATGGCAAAGCGCGGACCCTGCCCGATCACCCGCGCCAGAAGCACGCCGAATAGGATCGTGGCCGCGGTGCCGATCACCAGAAGCACGATCAGTTCCCAGCCAAGCGACATCAGCAATTCGGCACTGACCCGCGCGCCAAGGATGGCAACGCCGAACCGCAGCACCGTGCGCGCGGTAAACCCGATGCCCGCCGCCGCCTTGCCCGGTTCGCTCAGAAAGTTGAGCGCGATGCCCAGAAGCAGCGCCAGAAGCATCGCCGGCGCGCCGTAATGGTCGGACAGGAACTGCGCGGCCAGCGCAACCAGAACGGCGACGATGACCCCGGGCCAAAGCTCTTTGACGCGCCCCTCCGAGCCGTGGAGGGGCGCTTTCAGTCGGTCACCAATCGATTTTCGACCCACCTTAGGCGCGAACCTGCGGGCGCATGTCGTCGGCCGATATCCCGGCCACGGTCGTGGGCTTTTTCATCGCGTCGCGGCGGAACGGCTCGCCTAGTTCCTGGTTGAGAACAACCTCGATAAAGGTCGTGATCCCATCGTTCATCTGCTCTTTCACGGCCCTGTGAAGCGCATCCGTCAACTCATCCATACCGCGCACCTGAACGCCCTTGAGACCACAGCCTTCGGCGATCTTCGCGTATTCGACGCCGAGGTTGAGCTCGGTCCCGACGAAATTGTCATCGAACCAAAGGGTCGTGTTCCGCTTTTCGGCGCCCCATTGATAGTTGCGGAAGATCACCATCGTGATCGGCGGCCAGTCGCCGCGCCCGCAGGCCGTCATCTCGTTCATCGAGATGCCGAAGGCCCCGTCCCCGGCAAAGCCGATCACCGGCACGTCCGGGCAAGCGATCTTGGCGCCAAGAATCGAAGGCAGGCCATAGCCGCAGGGGCCGAAAAGACCGGGGGCAAGGTATTTGCGCCCCTCCTCGAACGTCGGATAGGCATTACCGATGGCGCAATTGTTGCCGATATCGGACGAAATAATCGCATCTTTCGGCATCGCCGACATGATCGCCCGCCAAGCCTGACGCGGACTCATCCGGTCGGGTTCGCGGTTGCGCGCGCGTTCGTTCCACGTGGTGCCGGGATCGTCCTCTTCATGGTCCATCGACGACAGTTGCTGCGCCCAGGCCGATTTCGTCTGGGCGATAGACGCCTTGCGCTCGGCCCGGCCCGCGTCACCAGCATCATCGGCAAGCTGGGCGGTGATATCTTCGGCGACCAGTTTTGCGTCGCCCTGAATGGCCACCGTGATCTTCTTGGTCAGCCCGATGCGATCGGAGTTGATGTCGACCTGAATGATCTTGGCATCCTTGGGCCAATAATCGATACCATAGCCCGGCAGGGTCGAAAACGGGTTGAGACGCGTGCCAAGGGCCAGGACAACGTCGGCTTTCGCGATCAGCTCCATCGCCGCCTTCGACCCGTTATAGCCCAGCGGCCCGACCGAGAGGGGGTGCGAGCCGGGGAAGGCGTCGTTGTGCTGATACCCGCAGCAGACCGGCGCATCGAGCCGTTCGGCCAGCGCGGCCGAGGCCGGGATCGCCCCCGCCAGCACCACGCCAGCGCCGTTCAGGATGACCGGGAACTTTGCCTCGGACAGCAGGTTTGCCGCTTCGGCCACCGCCGCGCGCCCGCCCTGCGGACGCTCAAGCTGCACGACCTGCGGCAGATCGATGTCGATGACTTGCGTCCAGAAATCGCGCGGCACGTTGATCTGTGCGGGCGCCGAGCCGCGCCATGCCTTTTCGATCACGCGGTTGAGCACTTCGGCGATGCGCGACGGATCCCGTACCTCTTCCTGATAACAGACCATGTCGGCGAAAAGCCGCATCTGCTCGATCTCCTGAAAGCCGCCCTGACCGATGGTCTTGTTGGCGGCCTGCGGCGTGACCAGAAGCATCGGCGTGTGGTTCCAATAGGCGGTCTTGATCGGCGTCACGAAGTTGGTGATTCCCGGCCCGTTCTGCGCAATCGCCATGCACATCTTGCCGCTGGCGCGAGTGAACCCGTCGGCGATCATGCCGGCGCTGGTCTCATGCGCGCAGTCCCAGAACTTGATACCCGCAGCCGGAAACAGATCGGAAATGGGCATCATGGCAGAGCCGATAATGCCAAAGGCATTGTCGATCCCGTGCATCTGCAAAACCTTCACAAATGCTTCTTCAGTGGTCATCTTCAACGGCTTGTTCCTTCGCGTTATCAAGAGGTCTGGATGTCATTTTGCGCGAGACCGGCGTCTTGCGTGTAGGGCCAGATCGACGATCTTCCAAGACCAGATCCGAGGCTTTTTCACCGATCATGATGGCAGGCGCATTGGTGTTGCCCGATACGATTTCGGGCATGATCGAACAATCGGCCACGCGCAACCCATTGATGCCATGCACGCGCAGCCGCGCATCGACAACCGCATCCGCGCCTGACCCCATCTTGCAAGTACCCACCGGGTGATAGATCGAGGTGGAGTTGTCGCGCGCCCAATTGAGCGTGCCGTCATAATCATCCATCGCAAGGTCGTCGGACGGGCGGAATGCCTGTGCGATCTTGCCGGCAAGGGGCGCGGTTCGGGCGATCCGGCGGGCGATGTTCACGCCGTCCACAAGGGTGCGGCAATCGGTTTGGGTGGCGAGATAGTTAGGGTGGATTTTCGGATAGACGCCGATGTCCGGCGCGGCAAGGCGGATTTCACCCCGGCTTTCGGGGCGCAATTGGCAGACTGAAACGGTAAAGGCCGAAAACGGGTGAACGCCGGTGCCGGGACTGTCGGCGGACCATGGCTGAATGTGAAACTGGATATCGGGCGTGGCGACATGGTCGCCTGTGCGCACGAAACCGGTGGCAAGGCTGGCGGCCATCGTCATCGGCCCAGCCCGGAACAGCGCGTATTTCAGGGCGATGCGGGCCTTGCCGTAAAGGCTGCGCACCTCGTCGTTCAGGGTCGGTTCTTTGCATTTGAAGACAAGCCGCGCCTGAAGATGGTCCTGAAGGTTCTTGCCCACACCGAAAAGGTCTTTCTGCACCTCGATCCCATGTGAACGAAGTTGCGCGGCCTCGCCGACGCCCGAGCACATCAGGATTTGCGGCGACCCGATGGCCCCGGCCGACAGGATCACCTCGGCCCGTGCGCTCACCGTCTTCAGCGCCCCGGATATATCGCGATAGCGCACGCCGGTCGCCCGCCCGTCTTCGATCAGAACCTTTTCTGTCTGCGCATGGGTCAGGACAGTCAGGTTCGGACGCGCGCGCGCGGGGTTGAGAAAAGCCACCGCACTTGAACAACGCCGTCCGCGATCGGCGGTCAGTTGGAAATGGCCGACCCCTTCCTGCGTGGCACCGTTGTAATCGGGGTTGAACGGATAGCCCATGGTCTGGGCGGCCGCGATCCAGGCGTCGCAGATCGGGCGCTGAAGCCGCATGTTCGACACGCAAAGCGGGCCGTCATCGCCATGATATTCATCCGCCCCGCGTTCCTGTTTCTCGGATCGCTTGAAGAGCGGCAGCACATCGTCCCAGCCCCAGCCGGGGCTTCCCATCTGCCGCCAACGGTCGTAATCCTCCGGCTGGCCGCGGACGTAGAGCAGCCCGTTCAGGGAGGACGAGCCGCCCAGCACCTTGCCGCGCGGCCAATCAAGCTGACGACCGTTCAGGCCCGGGTCGGGTTCGGTGCGGTAGCACCAATCGACCTTGGGGTCGTGCATCGTCTTGAAATATCCGACCGGGATGTGAATCCACGGGTTCCGGTCGCGCCCCCGGCTTCGAGCAGGATCACCGACACTGTGGGGTCGGCAGACAGACGATTCGCCAGAACGCAGCCCGCAGAGCCCGCGCCAACGATCACGTAATCCGCTGCCATTGTGGGCATTTTCGGTTCCTCCCGCCCCGTTCAGGGGGTTCCGGGCGCTGGATCGCTCTTTTTCCCGAGGTTTAATTATTGAGACTTCTGGTATCATTTAATGTGTCATCTTCCAATGCCAATTCCACCGCCGTTCGCTGCAACGGCGCATGTCGCACCGCGCTCTTCAGGGACACCTTCACGCCGATATCCGATTGGATACGCCCGGCACTTGTGCCATCACTATGCCCATCGCAATCACCCGAAAACGGCACGAGGCAGGACATGGGAGGGGAAGGATCGCAGGCGACGATACCGACGAACCTTCGCCTGTTGATGGTTCTCGAAGAGATCGCGAAAGCCGGGGTGCCTGTGACGCCAACGGATGTCAACGCAGCACTCGGCCTGCCAAAACCAACGATCCACCGCCTGTTTGCCACGCTCGAGGCCGAGGGCTTTCTGCAACGCGACCTTGACGAGCGCAGCTATTCGCCCGGGCCGCGCACCCGCACGCTGGCTGCCGGTATCCTGTCATCGCTGCGGATCAGAACGGCGCGGCAGGCCATCCTGCGTCGCCTCAGCCGCGAGATCGGGGAAACCTGCAACATCGCGCTGCCTGACCGGGACGCGATGGTCTATCTCGAACGGGTCGAGACCGAGTGGCCACTGCGCATTCAATTGCCAACCGGGACCCATGTCCCGTTTCACTGCACCGCCAGCGGCAAGATGTATCTCAGCTCGCTTGTCCCCTCGCATCTTGCCCGCTATCTGGCCGCCGCCGATCTGACCGCGCACACCGGCAACACGATCACCGATCCGAAGCGGCTGCAGGATGAGATCGCAACGATCCGGCGGCAAGGCTATGCGCTCGATCGCGAGGAATTCATGACCGACATGATCGCCCTTGCCGTGCCGATCGCGGACCCGCAGGGGCGCTTGATGGCCACGCTGTCCTTTCACGCGCCCACGCAACGCTTCGATGCGAACAAGGCGCTGGAGCATCTGAACAGGCTGCACGCAGCCTCGCAAGAACTGTCGCTTCTGGTGAACGGCGGTGACGAGGTGGGCGCAACGGCCTGACGCCCAGAACATCCCGTATTTCATCAAGCGGCGGGATCATTCGAGCCGTATGCGTCGAATTTGGGAGCTCATGGGTCGAATCCATGCCCGCGGCACGCAAGCTCGCCTTTATCGTCTTGAGCCACCATTCGCGGGCTCGGGAGGGTTTCTTTTCTTACACACTGTCGGCCTCACGGCTTCAAAGGAGCGGATGGCGCAAGCAAGTCAAAGCCCCGTTTCGCGGGCTTGGCCATCGCGGCTCAAAAAAAGTCGCAGCCGCCTGATTTGGTAGAAACGCCAATCCGGGTTAGGGTCGCGAAAATCTCGGGAGGAACATCGCATTTGATACGTTCGTCATCGCATTTGGATGACGCAATAAACCGGAGCCCTGCAAAAGAACGGGGCCTCCAGCCAACGAGGAGACGAAAATGTCTATCAAACCACCCTTGACGGAACTGCCGATCCGCATTGCGGAAAGCGGATTCTACAAAGGCTTTACCAAAGACGTGACGATTACGGCCAAGCTGTGTGTCGGCGCCCTGATCATTTGGGCCGTGGCCTTTCCCGATCAGGCGGGACGCGTCCTTGGGGCCTTGAACAGCTTTATTCTGGCGTCCTTCAACTATTGGTATATTTACGCGATGGCGTTCTTCGTCATCCTGTGTTTCGCGCTGGCCCTTTGGCCCGCGGCCGGGCGGCTGAAGCTTGGTCAGCCGGGCGATGAGCCCGAATTTTCCAATTTCTCCTGGTTTTCGATGATGTTCGGGGCCGGGATCGGGATCGGGATGCTGACCTTTGCAACCGCCGAACCGATGTATCACTGGGCCTCGAACCCGGACACGATCCGAGGACTGACTGAGGGGTCGTCCGCAGATAACGTGCGGTCGGCTTATGTCTGGTCCTTCACCCACTGGGGGCTTGCCGCATGGGCGGCCTATGCCATCGTGGGCCTGT
>JABDPT010000208.1 GCA_013042605.1 Paracoccaceae bacterium | reverse complement strand
TGCGCACGCGCATCTTCTCGAAATTCAAGAACAGCTGACTGCTTCCTACGTCCACGGCGATCCGGTCAGGAAGGTCGAGATGCAACAGGTCGGTGCGCAGACCCATTTCTGGTTCGAGGAAGATGCGCGGATCCATCTCACGCAATTCGTCGATCTTGGGCGGGACGTCCATCTGCTGGAGGATGTCGCGGTCCAGATCGATGCCGGGAGCAATTTCAATCAGTTGCAGCCCGTCTTTGGTCAATTCGAACACGCAGCGCTCGGTGACGTAGAGAACCGGCTGGCCGAGCCGTGCGGCGCGGGCGCCGGAAAAGGTGATCTGCTCGACCTCTTTCAGGAATTTCCGCGCTTCGCCCTCCTTTCGGATTTCGACGCCACCATCCACAGTGATGTCGAGCCCTTTGGCGGTGAAAGTGCCGGCGAAAACGACGGAGTGGGCGTTCTGACTGATATTGATGAAGCCGCCGGCACCGGCCAGACGCGGCCCGAAGCGTGATACGTTGACGTTGCCCCGCGCATCGGCCTGGGCCAGCCCAAGGCACGTCATATCAAGCCCGCCGCCATCGTAGAAATCGAACTGGTTGTTTTGCGGGATTACGGTGTCGGTATTCACCGCGGCGCCGAAATCAAGTCCCGAGGCTGGCTGACCGCCGATCACACCGGGCTCGGCAGTCAGCGTGAGATGGTCCAACAAGCCCTCTTCGGCGGCCACGGCGGCAACGCCTTCGGGCATCCCGATGCCCAGATTAACAACGCCGTTGACTGGAAGTTCAAATGCACAACGCCGCGCGATGACTTTTCGTGCATCAAGCGGCATGGCCGGGATTTCGCCTTCAGGTGCCCGGATCCGGTTGGTGAAGCCGTGGCTGAAGGCCGTGCGGTAGGTCTGCAGATGCATCTCGGGGCGGGCAACAACAACAGCGTCAACCAGAATTCCGGGAATTTGGACCTCGCGCGCTGGCAATGTGCCAGCACGCGCTATGCGTTCGACCTGAACGATGACCACGCCACCGGCGTTTTTTACCGCCATAGCTTGGGCGAGGTTGTCGATCACCAGCGCTTCGCGTTCCATCGTGACATTGCCAGCCTCGTCTGCGGTGGTGCCGCGCAAGAGCGCCACGGTGAGCCTTTGCGCGGGGTAAAACAGCATCTCTTCGCCGCCGATCTCAGTCAATTCAACCTGTGGCTCGGTGCTGATATCGTTGACCGCGCCGCCGCCTTGACGCGGATCGACGAACGTCTCCAGCCCAACCTTCGAAAGCATCCCCGGCTTGCCAGCCGCGATGTCACGGTAAAGTTGGCTGATGCAGCCTTGCGGCAGGTTCCAGCCCTCGATCTTGCCTTCGGTCGCCAGTTTCGCGACCTTCGGGATGAGGCCCCAGTGCCCGCCGACCACGCGCCTGAGCAACCCATCGTGACCCAATCGGTTCAGGCCTCGATCTTTGCCATCACCCTGGCCGGCGGCGAAGACCAGCGATAGGTCTCGCGGATGCCCGGTGTCCAGAAACCGTGTCTCGATCGCAGCAAGCAGTTCATCGGGGACGCCGATCCCGACGAAGCCCGAGGTGGTCAGAGCGTCGCCATCCTTGACCAATGCGGCAGCTTGAGCGGCAGAGACAATCTTGTTTCGCATGGAACCACTCTATGCCGCCGTCCAGCCGCCATCGACAGGCAAAGCGACGCCAGTGATGTTATCTGCGGCATCGGAACAGAGAAAAAGGGCGACACCTGCCAATTGCTCGACAGTGACAAATTTCTTGGTCCATTGCGCGGCAAGCAGCACATCCCGCTTGACCTGCTCTTCGGTCATGCCGCGTGCCTTCGCGGTGTCGGGGATTTGCCTTTCGACGAGCGGCGTCAGCACGTAGCCGGGGCAAATCGCGTTGCTGGTGATGCCCGCTTCGGCCACTTCGAGCGCGACCGTCTTGGTCATTCCCACGACACCGTGCTTGGCGGTGACATATGCCGATTTGAAGGGTGAGGCGACCAGACCATGCGCTGAGGCAATGTTGATGATCCGCCCCCAGCCTTTCGCTTTCATCCCCGGTATCGCGGCACGGGCTGTGTGAAAGGCCGAGTTCATATTGATATCGATGATCATGTCCCAACGGTCGCGCGGGAATTCTTCGACGGGTGCGACCAACTGGATCCCGGCATTGTTAACAAGAATGTCGACGGCGCCGAACCGGTCAGCCGCCCCTTTGACCAGCGCTTCGATTTCATCCGGTTTCGTCATGTCGGCCCCGTCATAAATGACCGACCCGGTCGAGGCGGCATCTAGTTCAGCGCGCGTCCGTTCAATTTCATCCGCGTCGCCGAACCCATTCAGCACGACATTTGTGCCTGCACCAGCGAAACCGCGGGCCAGCCCAAGCCCGATCCCCGATGTCGACCCGGTTACAATTGCGGTTTTTCCTTGGAGATTTGTCATCCGTCTAATCCCTTACCTATACGTCTTTTCGTTATGT
>JABDPT010000205.1 GCA_013042605.1 Paracoccaceae bacterium | reverse complement strand
GCAGGACACCGGGCTGGGGCGCGAAGCTCATGATGCCGTAATCGGCATCCAGCCAGGTTTCGGCCCCTTGCCGCGCCGGCGCCAAAAGAACGCTTGGATCCTCTGGCAAGGCACCGGGATAAAACGCCGCCGTCTTGCCGGTATCGCGCAAGATACCGCGCACGACCTCAAGTTCGCGTCCGTCATGATCGATCCGGTCTTCGGTTGTGACCCGCAAGGCCGCCAGCGAAATCGCTTCGGTCGTCGCCCCGGCAAAATCGGCGCGCGCCCGCGCATCCGCCACAAGCGCTTCCATGATCGCGGTCAGGCGCGCGTGCTGGGCCTGATGCAGATGGTCGGCCTTGGTCGCGGCAAACAGGATCCGCTCCACCCGCTTGCCCAACAGGAGTTGCGTCAGAAAGGCGTTTCTGCCGGGACGGAACGCTCCAAGGATATCGGCCATCGCCTGGCGCAAGTCGTCCACGGCCTGCGGCCCGGCGTGAATAGCGCCAAGTGCATCAACCAGAACGATCTGACGATCGATCCGCGAGAAGTGGTTGCGGAAGAACGGTTTGACGACCTCGCGCTTATAGGCCTCATAACGCCGCTCGAACTCTCGCCAAAGGCTCATCCGGCGCGGCGTTTTCGGGCGCGGCAGTGGCGCAAAGGTCAGAACCGGCGACCCGGCCAGATCGCCGGGCAAAAGGAACCGCCCGGGCGTGCAATCCGAAAGCCCCGCCGCGCGCGCCGCCGTCAGATACCCAGTATAAGCCTCAGCCAGATCACGCGCCACCGCTTCATCATAGCGGGCGTCCGGATCCGCCGTTGAAAGACAATCCAGAAAGCCCGCCGCCAAGGGGCGCGCCTGCGCCCGCGATAGTGCTTCCCCGGACCAGTCGGAAAAGCTCTTGTCGAGCAGCGCCAGATCAAGCAACCACTCACCGGGGTAATCCACGATATCAAGATGCACGGTGCGCGGTCCGGACATCCCCGACAACAATCCGGCTGGCTGCACCCGTAAGGACAAGCGCAATTCGCTCACAGACCGCGTGCTTTCGGGCCAGCGCGGCGCAGGGCCTGTCATTGCCGCCAGATGCCGTTCGAAGTCGAAACGCGGGACTGTCGCGTCGGGCTGTGGCTGAAGATACGCCGCCCTGATCCGCCCGCTTGAGGCGGGCAGAAACTGCGCCATGCGCCCCCGCTCAAGAAGATTGGCCACAAGCGACGTGATGAACACTGTCTTGCCGGCCCGCGACAAACCGGTCACGCCAAGGCGGACGACCGGTTCGAAAAACGCCTCCGACACGGTCGACAAAGTCGTTTCGACGCCACGGGTCAACCCGTCTGCAATATCGCCGATGATCACTGCACGCCCCTCATTCTGCAATTGGAACATAAGAGCCCGCCGTCCCCTTCACCAGAGGGGAGCCTTGGCAGAGATTTCCCCCCTGTCCTTCTTCTGGCCGAAAATATCCCCGCCGGAGGCACCGCGTCACGCGGAACGCGTGGCGCAAAACGTCATGCGCGCGTGGCACACGCGCTCTGTTAGGCAGCGGATCGCGGCGATTGCCTTGAACGGACACTCGGGATAAGCCGCGCGTCATGCCGCGTTATGCCTTAAAAATCGAGTATCAGGGCGCGCCCTTTGCCGGGTGGCAGCGCCAGCGCGATCAGAAGACCGTGCAGGGTGCGGTTGAAGCCGCCTTGGCGAAACTCGAGCCGGGGCTAGGCTCGATCGCGGCGGCGGGGCGTACGGATGCGGGGGTGCATGCGCTTGGGCAGGTCGCGCATTGCGACCTTACGGCGGACTGGGATCCGTTCCGGCTTTCCGAAGCGCTGAATTATCACCTCAAGCCCGATCCTGTCGCCATTCTGGCCGTGGCGGTCGTTCCAGAGGATTGGCACGCCCGGTTTTCCGCGATCCGGCGCGAGTACCTGTTTCGCGTCGTCTCGCGACGCGCGCCCCTCACCCATGATCGTGGCCTGCTTTGGCGCGTCCCACATCCGTTGGACGCCGATGCCATGCGCGAAGGGGCAGGCGCGCTTTTGGGGCAGCATGATTTCACGACCTTTCGCTCGGTCATGTGTCAGGCTGACAGCCCCATCAAAACCCTCGATGCGATTGATATCGAGACCCGAGACTATCCGGGCGGTCGCGAATACCGGTTCACCCTGCGCGCGCGGAGTTTTTTGCACAATCAGGTGCGGTCAATCGTCGGCACGCTGGAACGGGTGGGCGCGGGGGCTTGGCCCCCGGAACGCGTGGCGGACGCTTTGGAATCCGCCGACCGCGCGGCTTGCGGCCCGGTTGCACCGCCCGATGGGCTCTATCTGACCTCGGTCGGCTACCCGGAAGATCCGTTCAAATCCGCTTAAGCGTTGCCGGAAAAGAAACAAAACCGGTCTCAAGCCCGGTTTTGGGCATCGGTTCGGATGCAATGCCGCAAAATCGTCGTCAGAACTCAGGCAAATGACCCAGCCCGCGCCAAGAACGCGCCAAGAATTCCCGGTTTATTGATCCTTGTAGCAAGGAGTACCGTGATGGATTGGTTATTGACCGTATCGTTCGACAACATCGTAATGAGTGCCATCACGTGCCTCGTTTTGCGCGAGGTCTTTCTGGCCACATTGCCAGACAGCATCGCCGGCCCCGGCGGCTGGCTGATCGATGAGACCGACGACTGATCGGCGTCAATTGACGGGCGGCACCGCAAAAGTAAGGTTCGCCCACAAGCTTTCCCAGACAACCGACGTTTCGGCCAATTCAGGCCTTGGTTCACGCAGTACCACCGCATCCAGCATGTAAACATGTCCAGGCAAGACCGGAACCTGAGCGATCCCATTCGCGTCGGTGCGCACGGTCGAAACCATGACCGCGCCGCCCGGTGCACGCGCAAAGACCTCGACCTGGCTGTTGGTGCGCGGTTGGCCTTGATAAAGCGATTGTACAGTAAATCCGCCACTCAGATCGTCGGTATAGGGGTTGGTCAGCGCGACAAGCTCTACCTCAAGCCCATAAGCCCGATCCGATCCGGCCCCGTTCCCCACGGCAACCAGCGATTTTGCGTACCGTGAATAGGCTTCACCAAACCCTGCGTCCGGAAGGCCGCGTGCGGTATGAGCCTCGAGCGTCCAAAGTTCATCCTTGTGGCGCACGAAGTCTTCGAATTTGACGAATTCCTTATAGGTCAGCGAACTGTCCGTGGTGACATGCAGAACGACCGCAAGACCCTCTTGGGAAACGACCTGTGCCAGGGCGGGCCGGTCACCCATCCGCCCTTCGACGGCAGTGCGAGCGTCGCCCTGCGCAATCTCGAACAGCCGGAAGTTTCGGGGCAGATAAGAATATCCGGCGCCCTCGAAGTTCTCTCCCACCCGAATGTCGGCCACGAGCTCTTCGCCCGGTTCGATAGAGAACTCGGCGGGATCGATCCAAAACTCGTGGCCAAGGGCTGTGCTTGTGCTAAATGCGCCAAGGATGAATGCCAGTAAGAAACGTGAGGGGGTCATGGGTACAAATTCCGCGGTTGCGTTGGTTGGAAGGGTGAAGGCTGCCAGCCTGATGTCAAGGCTGGTTGTCTTATTCGTGATGCTGTGGGCGCCGATCGGCTCTTGGGCGCATGAGATTCAGCCCGCCGTGGCGGACCTCATAATTGAAGGTGACGAGGTCACCATCGACATCGAGATGGCGTTGGAAGCCCCCTTGGCGGGTATCGATCTTGATGGTCTGACAGACACGAATGACGCGGAAAACACCGACGATTACGACGCCTTGCGCGCGCTGGAACCGAACGCGCTTGCCCAGCGCCTGCAAGACGTTTGGCCGGATCTTTCGCAAAAGATCACGCTGCGCGCGGGCGACACGGCGCTGACGCCCGAATTAAGCACCGTCGAGGTACCACCCATCGGAGATGTGGAGCTGGCGCGCAGCTCGCGCGTGACCGTGACAGCCGCACTGCCGCAGGACGGCAGCGCGTTGACCTTCGGTTGGACCGCCGATCTTGGCGCCTTAGTTGTGCGCCAACAGGGTGTGGAAGACGGCTATACGGCCTATCTTTCGGGTGGTGAGCTGTCAGTCCCGATCCCCCGTGGCGGCGGCGGGGCCCAAAGCTGGCTGCAAAGCTTCGTGCAATATGTGGGTATCGGGTTCGAGCATATCGTCCCCAAGGGTCTTGATCACATTCTCTTCGTACTTGGGCTCTTTTTCCTGTCGGTGAAGCTCGGCCCCCTTCTGTGGCAGGTCAGCGCCTTTACGCTGGCCCATACGGTGACGCTGGCGCTTGGCATTCTTGGCATCGTCACCATCCCAGCAAGCATTGTTGAGCCTTTGATTGCCGCATCGATTGTCTATGTCGGCGTGGAAAACGTGCTCGCGCGCGGCCTTACGCCATGGCGACCCGTGGTCGTCTTTTGCTTCGGCCTGTTGCACGGGCTTGGCTTTGCGTCGGTCCTTGGCGATATCGGTCTCGATCCGGCGCGTTTCGTGACGGGCCTGATCGGGTTCAACATCGGTGTTGAACTTGGCCAGCTTGCGGTGATCGCCGTGGCCTTTCTGGCGGTAGGGCTGTGGTTCCGAAAGAAACCCTGGTACCGCGCACGCATCGCTACGCCGGCTTCGGTCGCGATTGCGCTTGTCGGTGCCTGGTGGGTGGTCGAGCGCACGCTTCTTTAAGGGCGCCACTCTCACGGTCCGCCGGGATGGACGCGCCCAAGGGCGCGGCACGATGCTTTGCGCCGCCTTCGGCGTCGCGGTGCCTCCGGCGGGAATATTTGAGGCCAGAAGACGGGGCTAGGTGCGTACATCCGGTGCGTCGCGACCGGTATGGTCGCGGATGCCAGCGATGGCTTCGGCGGCATCGATCATGGCCGCAAGCGCTGTGTCGGCATCCGCGTTGAGTCTTGACGGATCATCTTCATAGGCTTCGAGATAGACGCGAAGGGTGGCGCCGACGGTTCCGGTACCCGACAGGCGAAAAACGATCCGCGCACCGCCTTCGAAATCGACGCGCAGGCCCTGATGGGCCGCGTGAGAGCCATCGACCGGATCGTCATAGGCGAACTCATCCGCGCGCGCCACCGTGAGCCCGGCAAAGCCTTGTCCCGCCAGCGTGGGCAAGCGTGCGGCAAGGCCATCCATCATCTTGCTCGCGCGGGCCGCATCCACCGCTTCGTAGTCGTGGCGCGAGTAGTAGTTGCGTCCGAACTCACGCCAATGCTCTTGCAGGATTTCTGCGACGGATTGCTTTTTCACGGCCAGAATATTGAGCCAGAGCAGGACCGCCCAAAGCCCGTCTTTTTCACGCACATGGTCAGATCCAGTGCCCGCGCTTTCCTCGCCACAAAGCGTGATGCGCCCGGCATCGAGGAGATTGCCGAAGAACTTCCAACCCGTAGGTGTTTCGTAGACATCAAGACCGCGCGCCTCGGCGACGCGGTCAAGGGCGCGCGAGGTCGGCATCGACCGGGCGACACCGGCAAGCCCGCCCGCATAGCCCGGGGCGAGATGCGCGTTGGCGGCCAGGACCGCAAGGCTGTCGGACGGGGTCACGTAAAGACCTTTGCCGAGGATCATGTTGCGATCACCATCGCCATCGGATGCCGCCGCGAAATCGGGGGCATCGGGACCCATGACCAGATCGACGAGAGGCTTGGCCCAGATCGGGTTGGGATCGGGGTGTCCGCCACCGAAATCGGGAAGTGGCACCGCGTTCAGGATGCTGGACACCGGAGCGCCGAGACGCCGGCCGAGGATCTCGGTGGCATAAGGTCCGGTGACCGCGTGCATGGCATCAAAGGCAATCGTTGCGCCCGAAGCGAGATAGGCGCGGATCGCGTCGAAATCAAAGAGTGTTTCCATGAGATCGGCGTAGTCGGAAACGGGGTCGACGACCTCGACCGCCATCTGGTCAAGCACGGTCTCACCGACCACCGACAGGTCGACATCCTGTGCCTCGAGAAGGTCGTAGCCGCGAAGCGACTGCGTCGCGGCATAAATGCGGTTGGTCACGTCTTTGGGCGCGGGGCCGCCATTGGGCATATTGAACTTGACGCCGAAGTCTTCGTCCGGGCCGCCGGGATTATGGCTGGCCGACAGGATGATCCCGCCATCCGTCCCGCGTTGACGGATCAGGTTCGAGGCGGCGGGCGTTGAAAGAAGCGCGTTCTGCCCGACGATCACTCGGGTGGCCCCGGATGCTGCAGCCATGCGCAGGATGACCTGCGCCGCGCGATCATTGAAATAGCGTCCGTCACCGCCCAGAACAAAGGTCTTGCCCCCGGCGCCGCCAATCCCGTTCCAGATGCTTTGGACGAAATTCTCAAGGTAATGCGGCCCCATGAACACCTTGGTTTGTTTGCGCAGGCCAGAGGTCCCCGGTTTTTGACCGGCAATCGGGTCAGTCGGGATGGCAAGACGTTTCATGGCTGTTTCCTTTTCGTCAATCGCCCGGGTCAAGCACCAGCACGGCCACTGAATCAGCGGCGATGGCAAGGGTTGGCGCCGTCACACGAGCGGGCGGGCTGTCGGGCGTGCTGGTATCGATCTGTTCGGTCCAGACGAACCCGTCCGGGGGCGCCGGCAACACGACATCGATCGCTGGTCCTGCATTGAACACGACGAAGACCGCGATTTCGAGTGCGGCGTAATGCGGGGTGCCGGAGGCCGTGCGCAGTTCGACGCAGACAAGCCGCAATTCGGGATCGAGCCAGTCGTCGCTGTGCATCAAATTGCCGTCGGCCCGGCGCCAGAAGATGTCTTCACGCCCATCAAGCGCGCGCTCGCGCGAATGCAGGAACAGCTTTTGTCGCAGGATCGGGTGCGCCTTGCGAAACGCGACCATGCGTCGGGTGAACCGTTCGAACAACGGATCGGGGTCGGACCAATTCACCCAACCTATGTCGTTATCCTGATTATAGGCGTTGTTGTTACCGCCTTGCGAATTGCCCGCCTCATCCCCGCCAAGGATCATTGGGGTGCCCTGGCTGAGAAACAGCGTCGCCATCATATTGCGTTTGCGTTGCGCCCGTCGTGCGAGGATCAGCGCGTCGTCGGTCGGCCCTTCGACGCCCAGATTGTCCGAAAAGTTTTCGCCATGCCCGTCGCGCCCGTCTTCGAGATTGGCCTCGTTGTGGCGGCGAGAGTAGGACACCGTGTCCTGCAAGGTGAAACCATCGTGCGAGGTAAGGAAATTCACCGACGATGTCGCGGGCCGTCCAGAGTGATCGAAAAGATCCGCAGAGCCGGTAATGCAGGCCGCAAGGTCGGGCGCGCGGCCCGGGTCGCCGCGCCAGAACCGGCGCACACCGTCGCGGAACCGGTCGTTCCAGCTTAGGAACGGCGCAGAGAAGCGGCCAAGCTGGTACCCGCCCGGCCCTAAGTCCCATGGTTCTGCGATAAGTTTGACGCCCGCAATCACCGGGTCTTGGCGCATGGCCTGAAAAAGCGGGGCATCCCGGTCGAAACCGTGGGCTGTCCGACCAAGAGACGCGCCAAGGTCAAAGCGGAAACCATCAACCCCCATCACCTGCACCCAGTAGCGCAGGCTGTCCATGACCATGCGCATCACCATCGGATGATCGGTGCGCAACGTGTTGCCCGTGCCGGTGTCGTTCACATAGTGGCGCGGGTTTTGTTCAAGCCGATAGTAGCTCGCGTTATCAAGGCCGCGAAAACTCAGGGTCGGGCCGGTTTCATCGCCTTCGCCGCTGTGGTTATAGACGACGTCGAGGATCACCTCGAGCCCGGCGCCATGAAACCGGTCGACCATGCGCCGGAATTCCATCACGTCGGAGTCGGACAGGTAACGCGGGTCCGGGGCGAAAAAACCAAGGGACTGGTAGCCCCAGTAATTCGTCAAGCCACGCTCGACCAGGAAGCGATCATTCAGGAACATTTGCACGGGCAAAAGCTCGATCGCAGTGATGCCCAGCCGCGTCAGGTGATCGAGCACCGGATCAGAAGCAAGGCTGGTAAAGGTTCCTCGGTCTTCAAGCTCGGGGAAACCCATGGTCAGGCCTTTGACATGTGCCTCATAGATAATGGTTTCAGAGGTTGGCGTGCGGGGCGGACGAGGGGCGGGCATGGTCGGCGCCGGTTCCACGATGCAGCGGGGCATGAATGGCGCACTGTCGCGCGGATCGAACGACAGATCGCCCGCCGCGGCCCCCACGGTATAGCCCATCAGCGCGTCGTCCCATGTCGGATGACCGGTGATGCGCCGTGCATAGGGATCTAGCAACAGCTTGTTGGGATTGAACCGGTGACCTTCATCCGGGCGATACGGGCCGTAGGCGCGGTAGCCGTAAAGCTGACCGGGCCCGATACCCGAGACGCGGCCATGCCAGATATCGCCCTCGCGTTCCGGCAGATCGATCCGCGTCTCGCCACCATCTTCGTTGAACAGACACAGCGTGATCCGCGTGGCATTTGCGGAAAAGATGGCGAAATTCACCCCGCCGTCTTCAGGCGTAGCCCCCAGAGGCGCGGAACGGCCCGCACTGACTGTGATGCGCTGCGTCATCATGCGGCGGCCGTCGCCTCGTGATAGAGGCGCGCGTATTCGATGGCCGACGCTTCCCATCCGACCGGCTGACGCATGCCGTTCTTCTGCAGTTTTTCCCATGTTGGCGGGTCGGCAAAAAGCTGCACCGCCTGCAACAGGGCCCGGGCCAACGCGTCGCTGGTGGTCGGATGGAATGACAGGCCCGTGGCAACATTCATGCGCAACGCCATGGGGGTTGCGGCGATGACGGTATCGATCAAACCGCCGGTATAGGCCACGATGGGCACCGTGCCATAGCGCAAGCCATAGAGCTGGGTCAGCCCGCAAGGCTCGAACCGCGACGGCACAAGGATCGCGTCGGCGCCCGCAATCATGCGATGCGACAACCCTTCGTCATATCCGAATTTGACCGAGATAAAGGGATGCGCGGCGGCAGCGGCGCGAAAACGGCTTTCAAGCACCTTGTCCCCGGACCCAAGCAAAGCCAACTGCCCGCCACGGTCAACCAGCGCAGGCAAGGCTTCCAGCAGAAGGTCGAGGCCCTTTTGATCAGAGAGCCGCGAAACAACAACACAAAGGGGGCCATCGGACTTTGGCAGGTCGAATTCCTTGCGCAACGCGGCCTTGGCACGGCGCTTCCCCTTTGGGGTCTTGTAGCTCGCGATATGCGGGTCGGTTTCCGGGTTCCAGACCACGTCGTCGATACCGTTCAGGATGCCCGAGAAATCCTCTGCCCGCGCGCGCAGCACACCATCAAGACCCATGCCATACTCTTCGGTGAGCAGTTCGCGCGCGTAGGACGGGCTGACGGTGGTGATCCGGGTGGCGAAGTTCAGCCCGGCCTTCAGTGTGCTGATCTTGCCCCAGAACTCATACCCGCTTTCGTTGAAATCCGCGCGGTCAAGACCGAGGCGCGTTATATACTCAACCGGGGCGATCCCCTGAAACGCGATATTGTGGATCGTCAGGATGCTGGGCACGCCGATCTTACGCTGATGCAGAAAATAGGGGGCCAATCCGGCCTGCCAGTCGTGGGCGTGGACAAGATCCGGGCGCCAGTCCCCTGCCCCGTCTGCCGCGATGCGCGCAGCCACGTCCCCAAGTGCTGCGAACCTTTCGGGGTTGTCGGGCCAATCCTTGCCGTCGGCATCGTTATATGGCGCACCGTCACGCTCATAAAGATGAGGCGCGTCAAGGACATAAAGGTCAAGACCCTTGGCTTTGGCGTGATGCACACTTGCCGGTCCACCAAAAAGATCGGCGATCTTGAGGACCGGCTTGCCGGGTTTGATGGCCTTCATCACGATCGGGTATCCGGGCAGAAGCGTCCGCATCTCCCACCCGGTCGGGGCCAGCGCTGCAGGCAGCGCACCGGCAACATCCGCAAGGCCGCCGGTCTTGACCAGCGGCGCGCACTCGGACGTCACCGACAGCACGCGGTTCATTGTGCGGCAGCCCTCCGGTCGAGCATATCCTGAGTGACCAGCGTGACACCCCCCTCGGACACACGGAACCATTTTGCATCTTCTTCCGGGTCTTCCCCGACCACGAGTCCCCTGGGAATGACTACGCCGCGATCGACTACGACCTTGGTTAGTCGGGCCGATCGTTCGATCGTGGCATAGGGCAGGATCACCGCATGATCGAGCATCGCGTATGAGTTGGTGTGCACCTGCGTGAACAAAAGCGAATTGCGCACCTCGGTACCCGAGATGATGCACCCCCCAGCGACCATCGAAGAGATCGCCGTGCCCCGCCGTTCTTCTTCGTCATGCACGAACTTGGCCGGGGGCACGCCTTCGGAATAGGTCCAGATCGGCCATGTCTTGTCCCAAAGATCGAGTTCCGGCGTGAAATTGGTGAGGTCGATGTTGGCTTGCCAGAACGCATCCACCGTTCCGACATCGCGCCAATACGCCTCTCTCTCGGTGCTGGCGCGCACACAGCTGACGTCGAACCGGTGCGCCATGGCCGTGCCGTTCGTCACGATCTCGGGGATGAGGTCCTTGCCGAAGTCATGGCTTGAATTCGCATCTTCCGAGTCCCGCCGAAGCAGGTCGCGCAAAAAAGCCCAATCGAACACATAGATCCCCATGGATGCGAGTGTTTTGGTGTCATCGCCGGGCATACCCGGTGGATTGGCGGGCTTTTCAAGAAAGCTAGTGATCCGCCCTGTTCCATCGACGGCCATGACACCGAAGGCCGACGCCTCTTCTCGGGGCACGGTAAGACACCCCACGGTAACATCCGCACCGCTGTCCACATGCTCGCGCAGCATGATCTCGTAATCCATCTTGTAGATGTGATCCCCGGCAAGGACGACAACGAAATCAACGTCGTAGCTATCGATGATGTCGATGTTCTGGGCGACCGCATCGGCCGTGCCGCGATACCATCTGTCTTCGCTGATGCGCTGTGATGCGGGCAATATGTCAAGGTATTCGTTGCGTTCCGCGCGAAAGAAGCTCCAGCCGCGCTGGCAGTGGCGGATCAGGCTGTGCGCCTTGTACTGCGTCGCAATCGCCATTTTTCGAATACCCGAATTCATTGCATTCGACAGGGCGAAATCGATGATCCGGGTCTTGCCCCCGAAATACACGGCAGGCTTGGCCCGTCGATCCGTCAATTCCTTGAGCCTGGATCCTCGACCACCAGCTAGAACGAAAGCCATTGAACGGCTGGACAGCCGGACATTTGTTCGCATCGTTATTCTCCCCCCAAAGGTCCTTCAGGTTTTGCCGTATCGCAGGATCACGGTCGACAATGGCGGCAAGGTGACAATCGCAGAAGCCGGTTGACCGTGCCAGCCTTCATTCGTGGCCGTCACGCCGCCCAGGTTCCCGCGATTTGCGCCGCCGTAAATCTCTGCATCGGTGTTCAGCGCTTCGCTCCAATGGCCTTCACGTGGCAGGCCCACGCGATAGGTGCCATGCTCGGTCGGGGTCATATTGCAAATGACCACTATCGGCGCGTCACCTTCGAACCCGTGGCGCGCCCAGGCGAAGATCGAATTCTCTGCGTCGCCGCCTTCGATCCATTCAAACCCCTCCGCTTCGCAATCACGGGCATGAAGCGCGGGTTCCGCGCGATAAAGCGTGTTGAGATCGCGCACCAGTCGCTGAATGCCCCGATGTGCCGGGTGATCAAGTGCGCCCCAGTCCAGCTGGGCGTCATGGTTCCATTCCGCGCCTTGCGCGAACTCTTGCCCCATGAACAAGAGCTTCTTGCCCGGATGCCCCCACATGAAGCCGTAATAGGCGCGCAAATTGGCGAACTTTTCCCATTCGTTGCCGGGCATCTTGGCCAGCATCGTCCCCTTGCCATGCACGACCTCATCATGGCTGATCGGCAGCACGAAGTTTTCGGAAAACGCATAGTGAATGCCGAACGTCATCTGATGGTGGTGGTACTTGCGATAAATTGGGTCCTTTTCGATGTAGGACAGCGTGTCGTTCATCCAGCCCATGTTCCATTTGAACCCGAAACCAAGCCCCCCCATGTCCACAGGCCGCGACACACCGGGATATGACGTGCTTTCCTCGGCCACTGTCATGATCCCCGGCACTTCGCCATACGTCGTGACATTCATCCGGCGCAGCATGTCGATGGCTTCGTAATTCTCGCGCCCGCCGTCTTTGTTTGGAATCCATTCGCCTTCTTTTCGGCTGTAGTCGCGGTAGAGCATCGATGCGACTGCATCCACGCGAAGCCCGTCAACATGGTATTCCTCAAGCCAATAAAGCGCATTGGAAACAAGGTAATTGGCCACCTCGGCGCGGCCGTAATTGTATATCAGGGTGTTCCAGTCCTGATGGTAACCCTCCTTCGGGTCCTCGTGTTCATAAAGCGCTGTGCCGTCAAAGCGACCAAGCCCATGCTCATCAGCCGGGAAATGGCCTGGAACCCAATCAAGGATGATGCCAAGCCCCTTTTGATGCGCCGCATCGACGAGATCGCGAAACTCGTGCGGGGGACCGTGGCGGATCGTCGGGGCGAACATGCCCACGGGTTGATAACCCCAGGACCCGTCGAACGGGAATTCGCTGATCGGTAGGAGTTCGAGATGGGTGAAGCCCATGTCAGCGGCATAGTCGACAAGCTCTTTCGCGGCTTCCTTGTAAGACAGGGGACGGTTGCCCTCTTCCACCCGACGGCGCCACGACCCCAGATGCACTTCGTAAATCGCGATGGGCGCGCTGCGCGAGTTGCGCCCGGCGCGCGCCGTCATCCATTCTTCGTCATGCCAGCCGTAACCGGTCAGATCGCGCACGACACTTGCGGTTTTTGGCGGGTGCTCGGAACCGAACCCGACGGGATCGGCCTTCAACGGAACAGTCGATCCGTCAGATGCAGTGATCTGGAACTTATAGGCCGCGCCGTCATCGACGCCCGGAATGAATATTTCCCAGACGCCGGTGGTGCCCCGGCCGCGCATCCCGTGCCGCCGCGCATCCCAGTGATTGAAGTCGCCGACCACGGCCACCCGGCGTGCGGCCGGGGCCCAGACCGCAAAATGCGTGCCTCTTGCCCCTTCATGGGTGATGACGTGCGCGCCCAGCGCTTGCCAAAGTCGCTGATGCGTGCCCTCGCCCAACAGGTATTCGTCAAGCTCACCAAGAACCGGGCCGAACCGATAGGCATCGTCATAACGCCATTCTGCGCCGCCAGATGTTCCGCAAAGCAGGTAGGGTCCTTTTTTCGGGACAGGTCCCGCAAAAAGCCCAGGGGCGTTTTCGACCGGTGACAGAGGGTGCGTATCCTCCCCGAAAACCGCATCCAGCCGCTCGGCCCCCGGATCATAGGCAATCACATGCGGAACATCGTTTCGGACATGTTGCCCCAACACCGCGAACGGATCGCTGTGCGTGGCCGCGATGATCGCCTGTGCGTCATCAGGCATGACGGCAGGCCCTGCGGCAGCCGGAGAAGCTTTTTTTGCCATTGTGTCAGGCTAACCGCTATGCGCGCGGGGTCAACGCCGTTACTCGGCCGCCAGCTTCTTCATGTCCTGCGCAACCTGCGCATTCCAGATATCGTTCATATAGCCGCGGATCGTCCGGTCGGACGAGAACCACCCGCTGCGCGCGATATTGAGACCAGCCATGCGCGCCCAAACCTCTGGCTTGGCAAAAGTCGCATCTACCTCGCGTTGCGCACGCCAGTAATCGGTGAAATCGGACGACACGAGGAAATAGTCCGGCCCCGCGATATTATCGGCGATCCCGGCAAACCGCGCCGGAGCATCGGGCGCAAAGGTTCCGTCGCGCAGGGTTTCAATCGCGCGGGCAAGCCGAGGATCGGCGGCAATCGCCTGTGCGGCATGGGCTTCGACCTCGCGCCGGGCGACGACCTCTTGTGCCGTCATCCCGAAAAGGAAGAAGTTTTTAGCCCCGACCCTCTCGCGGATCTCGACATTGGCGCCGTCCAGCGTTCCGACCGTTAACGCGCCGTTCATCGCGAATTTCATGTTGCCGGTGCCAGAGGCTTCCTTGCCTGCGGTCGAGATCTGTTCGGACAGATCAGAGGCGGGGATCAGCCGCTCGGCCAGCGTCACATTGTAGTTCGGAACGAAGATCACCTTGAGATACGGCGATGTCACCGGATCGGCGTTCAAACGCGTGGCGACCGAATTGATCAGGTGGATGATTTCCTTGGCGAAGACATAGCCGGGGGCCGCCTTGCCCGCGAAGATCTTGATCCGGGGCGTCCAGCCCGCATCGGGGTTGTCCCGGATTTCCTGCCAAAGCGCGATGGCTTCCAGAATGTTCAGATGCTGTCGTTTGTATTCGTGCAGACGCTTGATCTGTACGTCGAACAACGCTCGTGGATCGGCGGCAAAACCGTGTTCGGACGACAGCCAATTGGACAGTGCGATCTTGTTGGAATGCTTGACCGCCCCCAGCCGTTCGACGAACTGCGCATCCTCTATGTGCGGCTCTAGCTCTGACAGCTTTTCTGCATCACCGACCCAATCGGGACCGATGGCATCGGTGATCACCTCGGCCAGATGCGGATTGCAGCCAAGCATCCAGCGGCGCGGCGTTACTCCGTTGGTCTGGTTGACGATGCGTTCGGGATGCAATTCGTGCAGGTCGCGGAAAACGGTTTCCTTCATCAACTCGGTATGCAGCGCCGACACACCGTTGACATGGTGGGCCATGATGAAAGACAGCTCACCCATCTTGACCTGCCCGTGTTCGCGCACCGTCACCGCACGTGATGGATAGGATTTGGCGTGGGCATTGTCGATCTGACCGATGATCTGCATGTGGCGCGGCAGAAGACGGGTCATCAGCCCTTCTGACCAACGCTCAAGCGCCTCGGGCAGAAGCGTATGGTTGGTATAGCTCAGGCATAGGCGCGCGGTTTCGATCGCGTCGTCCAGCGGCATGCCGCGTTCATCCAGCAGGATGCGCACAAGCTCCGGCCCGGCGATAGCGGGGTGCGTGTCGTTCAACTGAATCGCGACCTTTTGCGGCAACAGTTTCAGGTCGCTGTATTCACTGTCGAACCGGCGCAGGATGTCGCGCAGGCTGGCAGCCGTGAAGAAATATTCCTGCTTGAGGCGAAGCGCTTTGCCGTCTTCGGTCGTGTCGTCGGGGTACAGCACCCGGCTGATCGTCCGCGCCAACGCCTCTGGCTCGGCGGCGGCGGCATAATCACCCTGATTGAACCGCTCGAGATCGAAAAGCTGCGTCGGCTGTGCGGCCCAAAGACGAAGCGTGTTCGCCCAGTGCCCCTGCCAGCCGATGATCGGTGTGTCATGCGCCTCGGCAATCACGGCCTCGGACGGTCGCCAGATGCCGCGTGCCCCTTTCACATGTACATGCCCGCCAAAGCCGATGTTGATGGCAACTTCGGGGCGCGTGAATTCCCAGGCGTTGACTTGCTTGAGCCAGTCCTCGGGCTCTTCGACCTGTCGCCCGCCTTCGAACCGCTGGCGGAAAAGCCCATGCTCATAGCGAATGCCATAGCCATAGGCCGGGCAGCCGAGCGTCGCGAGGCTTTCCATGAAACAGGCCGCCAACCGCCCCAAGCCCCCATTGCCAAGGGCGGCATCGGGTTCGTCGCTCAGGATTTCCTTGTAATCCAGACCCATCGCCTGAAAGGTTTCCCGCGCGGTGTCCATCAGGCCAAGATTGACGACCGCATCTTCAAGCAAACGCCCGATCAGGAATTCCATCGACAGGTAATAAACCCGCTTTTCCTGTCCGGCATAGGTGGCGCGGGTTGACGCGAACCAGCGATCGACGATGCGGTCGCGCACTGCGTAAGTCAGCGCCACACGCCAATCATAGGTACTGGCGTGGTCGGCATCTTTGCCAAGGCTGTATTTTAGGTGGCCAAGAAGGCTTTCCTGGAAACTGTCGGGGCTCATGTTCTATCCGTTCGGAAGGCGGGCACGCCTAGGGGCGCGACCTCGCGGTTGCCAGAGCCTTGCACGCTTGGCTCGGGATTGTCACACCTGAAGTGTCGCAGTGACGGCTTTCTTCCACTTATCCACTTTTCGTGCCTGTAATTCTGGCGCCATCGTCGGTTCAAAGCGCCTATCAAGCGCCCAGCTTTCCGCAAACCCGGCCTGGTCGGGATAAACGCCCGCACGCATGCCCGCAAGCCATGCCGCGCCCATCGCCGTGGTTTCCAGCACACGGGGTCGGTCGACCGGTGCGCCAAGGATGTCGGCGAGAAATTGCATCGTCCAATCGCTGGCCGTCATGCCGCCATCGACGCGCAGCACATTGCCGCCATCCGCACTTCCCGGCCAGTCGGCCTTCATCGCCTCAAGCAGATCGCGGGTCTGATAGCCCACGCTTTCAAGCGCCGCGCGGGCCAGTTCGGCCGGCCCGGAATTTCGGGTCAGCCCATAAATCGCGCCGCGACACTCGGCATTCCAATAGGGCGCCCCCAGACCGGTAAACGCCGGAACAAGCACCACGTCCTGTTCCGCATCCGCTTCCTCGGCCAGCGGCTGGGTTTCGCCCGCCTCGCGAATGATCTTCAGCCCGTCGCGGAGCCACTGCACCACGGCACCGGCAATAAAGATCGATCCTTCAAGGGCATAAGTCCGCTTGCCATCAAGCTGATATGCGATCGTCGTGAGCAACCGGTTCTTCGACGCAACCGGCGCGTCGCCCGTATTGAGAAGTGCAAAACACCCCGTGCCATAGGTTGATTTCAGCATGCCGGGCTGGAAACAGGCTTGGCCGACGGTTGCGGCCTGCTGGTCGCCCGCCACGCCCAAAATCGGGATCTCCCGGCCGAAAAGATCGGCGCGGGTCATCCCGAAATCCGAGGCGCAGTCGCGCACTTCCGGCAGCATGGACAGCGGAACGTCCAGAAGGCGGCACACCTCTTCATCCCAGCGCCCCTCGGCGATATTGAACAATAGCGTACGCGCGGCATTCGTAGCATCCGTCACATGCTCGCGCCCGCCAGTCATGCGCCAGATCAGATACGTGTCGACAGTCCCGAAGAGCAATTCCCCGCGCTCGGCCCGTTCGCGCGCGCCTTCGACGTTTTCAAGGATATAGCGAACCTTGGTGCCCGAGAAATACGGGTCCAGCAAAAGCCCGGTCCGCTCGGTCACCATCGGTTCGTGGCCGGCCTCGCGCAATTCGGCGCAAAGCGGCGCCGTGCGCCGATCTTGCCAAACGATGGCGTTGTGAACGGGCTTCCCGGTGGCCTTTTCCCAGATCAACGTCGTCTCGCGCTGATTGGTGATGCCGATCGCCGCGATCTCGCCAGCATCAATCCCGGCCTTTTCGATCACCGCACGGCATGTGGCGGCCACGGTTGACCACAGGTCGGACGGATCATGTTCCACCCAGCCCGAAGACGGGAAATATTGTGGGAACTCTTCCTGCGCGCTGGCGGCAATGTTCAACGCCTGATCGAACAGGATGGCCCGGCTTGAGGTCGTGCCTTGGTCGATTGCCATTACATAGGTCATGTTCGTCCCCCCCGATTTTGCGTCTTCTACGCCGCCTCTTGCGGCGTGTGGTCTTGCATCCAGCGGTCAAGTGCCGCGATCTCGTCTTCGGACAGTCTGAGCCCGAGCTTCGACCGGCGCCAGACCACATCTTCGGCACACCGCGCAAATTCCCGCGTCGTCAGCCACGTCACCTCGGCCTCGGTCAGTGTCGCACCGAAATCCTGCCCCAGATCCTGCGCGGTCTTTGCTGTGCCCAACACCTTGCGCGCTTCCGTCCCGTACGCCCGCACCAAACGAAGTGCCCAGAGATCTGTCAAAAAGGAATAGTCCTTGAGCAAGCCTTCGATCAGGGCGCTCACCCCATTCACTGGAAAATCTCCGCCGGGCAAAGGGGCCCCTGCGGTCCAATCCGGTCCCGCCTTGGCGAAGAACGGCGCGATTTTGGCCAGCGATTGCTCGGCCAGTTTTCGATAGGTGGTGATCTTACCGCCAAAGACATTCAGAACCGGCGGCCCCGACGTGTCCAGCGACAGAACATAGTCGCGGGTCGCCGCTGTCGCCGTCTTTGCCCCGTCATCATAAAGCGGGCGCACCCCGGAGTAACGCCAGACGATGTCGTCGCGCGTGACGGGTTTGTCGAAATACTGTGAAGCGAAGGCACATAGGTAATCGGCTTCCTCGTCCGTGCAGGTCGCGGGTACCGATGGGTCAAGCCCGTGATCCTTGTCGGTCGTTCCAATCAGCGTGAAGTCGGTTTCATACGGGATCGCAAAGATGATGCGGCCATCTTCGCCCTGAAAGAAATAGCATTTGCCGTGATCGAAAAGCTGCCGCGTCACGATATGGCTGCCGCGCACCAACCGGATGCCTTCCGATGAATTCAGCCGTACTTTCGACTGGATGATGTCGCGCACCCACGGGCCACCGGCATTGACCAGAACACGCGCGCTGTGCGTCTGCTTTGCGCTTGTTTCCGTGTCCTCGGTTTCGATACGCCAAAGATCCCCGTCCCGTTCGGCCGATGTCACACGGGTCCGCGTCAGGATCGTCGCGCCACGCAATTCCGCGTCGCGGGCATTCAGGGCGACAAGCCGCGAATCCTCGACCCAGCAATCGGAATACTCATAAGCGCGCTCGAATTTGTCCTTCAGCGGGATACCTTCGGGGGCCGCGCGCAGATCAAGCGTCTTGGTCCCCGGAAGGATCTTTCGCCCGCCAAGATGGTCATAGAGGAATAGACCAAAACGGATCAGCCAGGCCGGACGCCGCCCCTTCATCCAGGGCATGACGAAGCTTAGAATTCGTGAGGTGGGCGTTTCCCCCTCGAACCGCATGTCGCGGTGATAGGGCAGGACGAAACGCATTGGCCAACTGATGTGCGGCATCGCGCGCAAAAGGGTTTCGCGTTCTTCCAAAGCATGCCGCACAAGCCCGAATTCGAAATATTCGAGATATCGCAATCCACCATGAAACAGCTTGGTCGAGGCCGAGGAGGTCGCCGACGCAAGGTCGTTCATCTCGGCCAGTGTCACCGACAACCCTCGCCCCGCCGCGTCGCGGGCGATGCCGCAGCCATTGATGCCACCCCCGATGACAAAGATATCCGTGACAGAATTTTCCTGCGTTTTTTCCATAGGCGGGGCAAAGCGCTTTCTGCGCGTATTGTCAAAGTATTTGTTCGTATCCTTTCGGTTATTTCACCTATCCGCCGATTAGATG
Source organism: Paracoccaceae bacterium (assembly GCA_013042605.1). Classification (GTDB taxonomy): domain Bacteria; phylum Pseudomonadota; class Alphaproteobacteria; order Rhodobacterales; family Rhodobacteraceae; genus JABDPT01. The sequence goes on along the minus strand of JABDPT010000205.1, from coordinate 27,743 downwards.
CCTAAAAACGAAAAAAAAACCTCGAATATTCTTTCGTTTATGTTCGTTTTGACCTAGGCGTTGCCCATGAACTTCCGCCACTCAGAAATCCTGGCCCTTGCCCGCCGCGATGGCGCGGTAAAGGTCGATGCCTTGGCCGAAGCGCTTGGCGTCACGGTCCAGACGGTGCGGCGCGATCTTGCGGATCTTTGTGATACGGGCGCTCTGACGCGCGTTCACGGGGGCGCGGTACTGCCCTCGGGCACACAGAATATCGGCTATCACGACCGGCGCATGCTGAATGCGGACGCAAAGGAAGCAATCGGTCATGCGACCGCCGAAAGGATCGCTTCGGGCGCGTCGGTTTTTCTTGATATCGGAACGACATCCGAGGCGGTGGCGCGCGCGTTGATGCGGCACGAGGGGTTGATGGTTGTGACCAATAACCTGAACGCCGCAACCATTCTTGCAGGAAACCCCGACGCCGAAATCCTTCTGACCGGCGGGCTTGTTCGGCGGTCGGACGGGGGACTGGTTGGCGAAGTGACTGCGGATTTCGTTCGGCAGTTTCGGGTGGATGTGGCGGTGGTCGCGGCCTCGGCCCTGGACGCAAGCGGCGATGCGCTGGACTATGATTTTCGGGAAGTGCGGGTCGCTCAGGCCATGATCGCACAGGCACGCCGCGCGATTTTGGCCGCCGACAGTTCAAAATTCACACGCTCTGCCCCCGTACGCATCGCCGGTATCGCAGCATTCGAAACCTTCGTCACCGACGCCGAGCCGCCCGACGCCTTCGCCTCTGTCGCAGCGGCGGCAGGCACCGAAGTTGCAGTGATCTGAGCGCCGACTGTGCCGATCTTGCAACGCGGCGCGGTCACGCGGATTCGACATGCTCGTTTGCGCGAAATCTGTGTTACCGTGTCATTATCGGCGTTGATGTGAAGTACCCATCGGATTGCCTAGCGCATTTTTCGCGTAACGATCGAGAACCTCAGCCCCGAACAGATTTCCCGCGCTGGATATGCGCGGACATGGTTCCTCCCTGACTGGACAGGCCGCACTTCGGTGCGGCTTTTTTTTATTTGGGGCGCTGCCCCAAACCCCGGGATATTTCATGCCAGAAGAAGCAGGGATCACGCCTCCAGCGGCTCGATAAGCTCTGGTCCGAGCGCGCGGTTTGAATTCACGGCGGGATCGACGCGGTGGAATTGGAAGGTTTCTTCGGGCGGCGCGGTCATCAGGCGGGCCGCGCCCTTGCCAGCTTCGCCCAGCCAGAGCGGCCAGTCATCGGGTTCAATGCTGACCGGCATGCGATGGTGGATGGCCGCCATGGACGTATTTGCTTGCGTGGTCACGACCGCACAGGTGGTTATCGCCTCGCCTTCGCGTTCCCAGTGCTGCCAGATCCCGGCAAAAGCGATCGGCGCACCATCGCGGCGGTGGATATACCAGGGCAGGCGCTTGCCGTCGGCATCCTTGGTCCATTCGTAAAACCCCGTGGCCGGAATCAGGCATCGCCGCTCGCGGCAGGCGGCGCGAAAAGCGGGCTTTTCAGCGATGGTTTCCGCGCGTGCATTGATCAGAAGCGGACCGTCGGTGGGCGATTTGTACCAGAACGGCAGAAAGCCCCAACGCATCGCCTGCAGGCGCCGACCATCGCCACCGGTGATCACATGCACCGCATTGGTGGGACAGACGTTGTAATTCGGCACATGCGGCAGATCATTCGCGGGCGCGGCATCGAAAAGCTGGGCCATCGCGTCGGGCGGCAAGGTTATGGCGAAGCGTCCGCACATCGCCGTCAGGCTGGCGCGCGGGACCCGGAAATGCAAGCGGCGCGCCCGGGGTGCTCGGACGCGCCGCTCTGGAAGGTCATGCCATCAGTTCTGGGTGATGCGCCCTTCGACTTGCGGGTTCACCGGACCAATTTCCGCCATGTACTCGGCCAGCACATCCGCCAGATCGGGGCCGAAGTCATAGACATCCATCGCCTCGCTTGCGAACATCCGATACCCATCGCCACCGTTGCGCACGTAGTTGTTGGTGACGATGCCGTACGTGGCTTCAGGATCGATCGGCTCACCGCCCACAGTCACGCTCACGATCCGGCTGCCCGGCTCGGCAGCGGGATCCCAGGTGAAGGTCATGCCGGCCACTTGCGGGAAACGTCCGGCTACCTCTTCGACCTGGCTTACGCCGTTTTCAAGCGCGTCGATGAGAACCTGACCCCTTGCCTGGAAGGTCGAAAGCGTGTTCTGGAACGGCAGCACCGTCATCACTTCGCCCATTGTCACTTCGCCGCCATCCATCGAGGCGCGAATACCGCCCGAGTTGGCGAAGGCCACCTGAATGCCCTGATCGCGCACACGCTCGAGCATCGCGTCAGCCACAAGGTTACCCATCGGGCATTCCTGCACGCGGCAGACCGACCGGTCGCCTTCGATCGGTGCTTCGGCGGCCGCAACCACGCGGTTGCGAATTTCGTCCAGCGGTTCGGCAAGCTCGGTTACGCGGGCGACGGTCGTGTCATCCTCGTCCACGAAGCGGTCAAGCAGGATGGGTTCGCCCACGGCAGAGGTCACAACACCTTCGTCATCGAAGACCACATTCAGTTCGCCCAGGAACTTGCCGTAGGCATAGGCCTGAACGATGGCCGTGTCGCCGACCATGGTCGGATAAGGCCCAACGGCCCGGCTTTGGACATTCGAAAGAAGCGAGTTGGAGTGCCCACCGACGATCACGTCGACGCCGGTCGTATTGGCTGCGACGGCCTGATCCACGCCGTAGCCCGAGTGGCTGAGGACGATGATCTTGTTGATGCCGTCGGCCGTGAGCTTGTCGACCTCAGCCTGTACCGCATCGGAGGGATCGGTGAAGATGACGTTCGGGCCGGGGCTGGCAAGTTCATCGGTATCCTGCGGCGTGAGGCCGATAAGGCCGATCCGCTCACCGCCTTTTTCTATGACGACCGACTTCTGGATGACATCTTTGAGAAGCGGTTCGCCCGAAATATCGGCATTCGACATCAGGATCGGGAACTCGATCGCGCTGGCGAAACCGCGCAGCACCTCTGGGCCATCGTCAAACTCGTGGTTGCCCACGGTCATCGCGTCATAGCCCATCTTGTTCATCATCTCGGCAGCGACTTTGCCCTTATAATAGGTGTAAAAGAGCGAGCCCTGAAACTGGTCGCCTCCGTCAACGAGAATCGAGTTGGTGGCACGGGCGCGCGCGGTTTCGATGGCGGTCACAAGGCGCGCCGACCCGCCGAAGCATTTACCTTCGGCATTGTCTTCGGCCCCACAGCCAGAATCGAAGCGCGAGATCGGTTCGAACCTCGCGTGGAAATCGTTGGTATGCAGGATGGTGATGGCATAGTCGGCCATTGCCATACCGGCCGAAAGGCCGACGACAGCAGCGGATGCTAAGAATTTCGAGAACATTTTCGGAAGACTCCCCAGGGCGGTTGTAACAGGTTTGTGACACTAGACTGACGCCAAGCAGACAAGCTGTCAAAGCCCGTTATGCCACAGTAACCCACCGTCACCCTATCATCGCTTTGTGACGGCCACTTGATCTTGGTCTTGACCAATTTCCGTGCACAGGCCATGCCCAAACCATGCTTATTTACAAGATTTTCCGACCCGCCGAGTGGGACCAGATGCAAGGCGCCGGCACCACCGCCGGCGCGCCTATCGATCTGAAAGACGGGTATATTCACTTTTCCACGGCTGCACAGACGACGGAGACAGCGGAAAAACACTTCGCCGGCGAAACCGATCTTGTCCTGCTGGCGGTCGATGCCGATGCGCTGGGCTCCGACCTGAAGTGGGAGCCTTCCCGCGGCGGGCAGCTTTTCCCGCACCTATATCGAAAGCTCACGCTGGCCGACGTGATCTGGTCACGGCCGATGCGATTCGACACCCTGCCGGATGGTGTCGTGTGAACACGCTTGAACGTCTTGGTTTGCCGCTATTGCGCCGGTTCGATCCGGAACGGGCGCATGGGCTGGCTCTTGCCGGGTTGCGCACCCGCTTGATGCCGCTGCCCGGGCCTGTGACCAGCCCCCGGCTGGAGACAGAGCTTGCGGATCTGACCCTGCCCAACCCGGTGGGTCTAGCAGCAGGGTTTGACAAGAACGCCGACGCGCTGCCTGCCCTGATGCGTGCAGGCTTCGGGTTTCTGGAAGTCGGGGCCGCCACACCGCGCGCGCAGCCCGGCAACCCGCGCCCCCGGCTTTTCCGGCTGAGCGAAGACGCCGCCGCGATCAACCGGTTCGGGTTCAACAACAACGGCGCCGATGCGATGGCGCGCCGGTTGGCCGCGCGACCCAAGGGCATCCCCGTGGGCCTGAACCTTGGCGCCAACAAGGACAGCGAAGACCGCGCGGCAGATTTTGCCGAGGTCGTGCGCATTTGCGGCGCTCAGGCGGATTTCGTCACGGTGAACGTCTCCTCGCCCAACACCGAAAAACTGCGCGATTTGCAGGGCAAAGCGGCACTGACCGCCCTGCTCGAAGGGGTTTTGGCGGCACGCGCCACGCTGGACAAACCTGTTCCGGTCTTCCTCAAGATCGCGCCCGACCTGACGGAAAACGAACTCGTCGATATCTCTGAGGTCGCGATGTCCGTCGCGGTTGACGGGATCATCGCAACCAACACGACCCTTGCGCGCGAGGGGCTGAAAAGCGCCCATGCGAACGAGGCGGGCGGCCTGTCCGGCGCGCCGCTTTTTGAACGGTCGACACGTGTGCTGGCCCAGCTTTCGGCGATGACGGGGCGGGCCATGCCACTTATCGGCGTCGGCGGGGTCGATAGTGCTGAAGCCGCCTATGCCAAGATCAAGGCCGGGGCCCGGGCCGTCCAGCTTTATACCGCGATGGTCTATCAGGGAATTTCGCTGGCTGCCGACATCGCGCGCGGCCTTGATCGGCTTTTGGAACAAGACGGCTTTTCAAACGTTTCCGAAACTGTCGCCACTGATCGGGAGAAATGGTTGTGAGCGTTGTTATCTGGCACAATCCGCGCTGTTCGAAATCGCGCGACACCTTGGCCCTGCTTGAAGCAGAAGGCATCACGCCTGTGGTACGGCTCTATCTCAAGGATCCGCCCGATCCGGATGAACTGAGCGAAGCGCTTGGCCTTCTGGGCATCGCGGCAAAAGACCTGATACGCACCGGCGAAAAGCGCTATCGCGAACTTGGGCTGACCAGCGACACAGAGGATGAGGTGCTGATTGCCGCGATGACATCCGAACCGATCTTGATCGAGCGGCCAATTGTCTTCAACGGCGAGAAAGCCGCCATCGGGCGCCCGCCGCGCGCAGTGCTCGACATTCTTTAGCGATCGGCCTCGGCTTCCAGGGCAGGATACCGGCTGCCAAGCGTGATCCCACGGGCGATGAACGAAATCAGAAGTGCGGCCCAAAGCCCGTGGTTTCCAAAAGGCGGGATCAGAACGACAAGCGCCAAGGCATAGATGATCGAAGATACGATCATCATGTTGCGCATGTCGCGAGTCCGGGTGGCCCCGATGAAAATGCCGTCGAACATCCAGGCCGCCGCGCCCACAAGCGGCGCAAGGACCATATAGATCAGGTAATTGCGTGCCTCGACCTGCACTTCGGGGGCCGTGGTCATGATGTCGATGGCCATGCCACCAAAGATCGCGAACAACGCGGCCAGAAGACAGACGATCACCCCCGCCCAGAACCCGTTCAGAATGGCCGCACGTCGTAAGGCCGCACGTTGTTTGGCGCCCATTGCCTGCCCGACGAGCGTTTCGGCGGCAAAGGCAAACCCGTCCATCGCATAGGAGGTTACATAAAGGAACTGCAGCAGGATCTGGTTCGCGGCCAATGGCACATCGCCAAAGTCCGCGCCAAGAAACAGAAACGACACGAAGATGACCTGCAACAGAACCGACCGGATCAGAATATCGGTGTTCACCGACGCCATCCGTCTTAGTCGGGCCGCATCGAAGACCCGGGGCCAATCGCGCCAATGCGGGCGTCGGTAGGCGTCGCGGCAGAACCACAGCCCCAGCACCAGCCCGGACCATTCGGCGATGAACGACGCGATGGCCACGCCTTCGACGCCCCAGCCAAGCCCAAGCACGAACCAGAAATTCAATGCGATATTGAGCCCATTCATCCAGATCTGAATGACAAGCACCGCGCGCGTCCGCTCTGCCGCGATCAACCAGCCGGTTATGCCGTAGATCCCGATGATGGCCGGGGCAGACCAAATCCGGATCTGCATGTAATCGCGGGCAAGGCTTTCCACCTCGGCACTGGCGGGCGCTATCTGGAACGCCGCCCAGAAAAGCGGAACCTGAAACAGGATGAAGCCGGCACCGGCGGCGAACCCGATCAGCAAGGCCCGGGTCAAAAGGGCATCGGCCTCGCCCCGGTCTTCGGCACCAAGCGCCTGACTGGTCAGGCCAACGGTGCCCATGCGAAGGAACCCGAATATCCAGTAAACGCCCGTCAGGATAATCGCGCCGATGCCAACCGCACCGATCGGTGCTGCTGCGCCCATCTGCCCGACCACGCCCGTGTCGACGACACCCAGAATGGGAACCGTCGCGTTGGACAGCACGATGGGATAGGCGATATTGAGTACCCGCCGGTGGGTCAGCGGGCCGACCGACGCCTTAGCCATCGGGCGTCGGCATCAGGAAATGCCCGGTTGCCTGGGCCATCAAGCGGTCGCGATTGTCTTGCCAGGCCTCGACATGCACGCTGGCATACCGGCGGCCCGATCGATTGACCCGCGCCCGCGCATAGGCATCGCGCGGCAGGCCCGAGCGCAGGTAATCAACCGTGAACCCGATCGTGCGCGGCATACGCGGCAGTGTCGTCGGATCAAGTTTTTCCGCATCGATGCGGCCACTCTCGATCTCATCCCAAAGAATCGACCAGCTCAGCTCGATGATCGCCGTCACTTCAAGAAACGCGGCCGTGACACCGCCATGGATCGCCGGAAGCAAGGGGTTGCCGATCAGCTTTTCGTCAAACCGCAGCGTCGCGGTGAGTTCATCGCCATGCCGATCAAATGCGATGCCCAGATACTGAATGTAGGGCACCCCTTCGACGAGAGCCTTCAACGCGGCGTCTCGCCGTTGCTTGACGACCTGAACCGGCTCTGGCCGAGGGCGGCTCATACCTTGGCTCCGGGCGCTTGTTCGACCGTGAACGACCCGGTGGCCGAGGCAACGGGCCGATCTTCGTCGTCATCCATCGCGACAGCGCGAACAAAGGCCACACTGCGGGTGATGTGATAACAGGTCGCCCGCGCGCGGATCGTCTGGCCAGGCGTCGCCGATCGCATATAGTCGATCCTCAGATCGATGGTCGCGGTTCCCGCTGGGGCGTTTGGGTGGCTCATGACCGCAGCGCCGCCGCAGGTGTCCATTAGCGCGGACACGGCCCCGCCATGGATCACCCCGGTCTTGGGGTCACCCACGAACCGCGCGTCATACGGCATCGAGATTTCCGCAACCCCATCGCCGATTTCAGACAGCATCATCCCCAGCGCGCGCGAATGCGGGATCGCTTCGATGAACTGGCGGGCGAGTGCGGCTTTGCGGTCTGCCATGGTGTCCTCCGGTTTCCTTGGCTTTTTGGGCTGCGAATTAGCACACTTCAAGGACTATCTCTTATCGAGAATTGTTGCGCCTTTAACCGGCGCGGCGTACGCTTGGGCAGTGGAGTAAGCCGATGTCCGACGATCGCCTGTCGTTCAAAGAAATGTGCGCAAAGTTCGACGTAACTCCGCGTACGCTTCGGTATTACGAATACATCGAACTTTTGCAGCCGGAACGGGTGGGACGATCGCGATTTTACGGTCCGCGCGAAGCGGCGCGAATGACATTGATCCTGCGCGGCCGCAGGTTCGGGTTCAGCCTTGAAGAAATCCGCCAATGGCTTTTGCTGTATGAAGCCGAGGGCACGGAGGCGCAGATGGCCGAATGGGTGCGTCTTGCGGACCGCCAGATAGCGGTCCTTGAAGAGCAGCGCAAAGAGCTTGGCGACACTATCGAAGAGCTTCGCGCGCTGCGAAATTCAGCCAGCAAACCGGGTGGCAGCATCAACGGAAAGTGACGCAACGTATCTTTACGTCAACGTCAACTTTACTTGAAAGTGATCCTTTCGATCGGCATGTTCAGGGTCGACAAACCGCCACAGGTGACCTGATATGACCGAAGATACGATGACCATCCGCGAAATGTGCGACGCCTATGACGTCACACCGCGCACGCTTCGTTTCTACGAATCCAAAGAACTTCTGTTCCCGATCCGCGAAGGTCAGAAGCGCCTGTTCACCCGCAGCGACCGCGCCCGGCTCAAGCTGATCCTGCGCGGCAAGCGGTTCGGCTTCAGCCTCGAAGAAATTCGCCAATTGCTCGAGCTTTACAATGAAAGCGACCAGCAACTGACCCAGCTGACCCGTACCTACGAGATCGCGCAGGACCGCCTTGCCGACATGGAACGCCAGCGGGCGGAACTCGATGAAGCCATCGAAGACCTCAAGTCACAACTCAAGTGGGGCGAAGACATGATCGCCTCGCTCAAATCGCAGAAAAGCGCCGCAGAATAACTCTTTCCACAGGAACCCGACATGCCCAGTTACACCGCGCCCGTAAAAGACACCCAGTTCGTCCTGCAGGATGTTTTGAAGGTCACCACTCTCGACATCCCCGGTTATGATGAACTTGAAGCCGATTTCACGTCTGCCGTTCTCGAAGAAGCCGGCAAGATCGCGTCCGAAGTGACGCAACCGCTCAACAAGATCGGCGACGAACAGGGCTGCCGCCTCGAAAACGGCGTGGTCCGCACGCCCGAAGGCTTCAAGCATGCCTATGACATGATGCGCGAAGGCGGCTGGCCGGCGCTTGATGTCGACGCAGAATATGGCGGCCAGGGTATGCCTGCCGTTCTGAACCTTGCCACGGGCGAGTTCTTTTCGTCGGCCAACATGGCGTTTCAGATGTATTTCGGCCTGACGCATGGGGCGATCTCAGCGATCAATGCGCACGGGACGGACGCGCAAAAGCAAACCTATCTGCCCAAGATGGCCTCGGGCGACTGGTCGGGCACGATGAACCTGACGGAACCGCAATGCGGGACCGATCTGGGCCTCATCCGCACGAAGGCCGAACCGCAGGACGACGGCACCTACAAGATCACGGGTCAGAAGATCTGGATTTCGGCTGGCGAACACGACCTGACCGATAACATCGTGCACCTCGTTCTCGCCCGCATTCCGGGTGGACCCGAGGGGATCAAGGGTATCTCTCTCTTTATCGTGCCCAAGTTCATTGTGAACGAAGACGGATCGCTCGGCGATCGCAACGCTCTCTCCTGTGGCGGGCTCGAAGAAAAGATGGGCATCCACGGCAACGCCACCTGCGTGATGAACTACGACGGCGCCACAGGCTACCTGATCGGCGAGATGCACAAAGGCATGCGCGCCATGTTCACGATGATGAATGAAGCCCGGCTTCTTGTTGGCATGCAGGGCTATGCGCAGGCGTCGGTCGCCTATCAGAACGCCCTTGGCTTTGCCCAGGAACGTCTTCAGGGCCGCGATATCACCGGCGAAAAGAACCCCAACGGCCCCGCCGATCCGATTATCGTGCACCCGGACGTGCGCCGGAACCTGCTTGACCAGAAGTCATTCGTCGAAGGCGCGCGGGCCTTCGCGCTTTGGGGCGCAACTCTGATCGATCAGGCGCACCGCAACGGCGACAAAGAGGCCGACGACCTGATTTCGCTGCTGACCCCGGTCATCAAGGGCTTTCTCACCGACAAAGGCTTTGACGCGACGGTTCTGGCCCAGCAAACCCTTGGCGGGTCCGGCTTTACGCAGGAATGGGGCCTTGAGCAGTTCGTGCGCGATGCCCGCATCGCCATGATTTACGAAGGCACCAACGGCATTCAATCGCTGGACCTCGTCGGTCGTAAGCTGGGCCTGAACGGCGGCAAAACCGTCATGGGCTTCTTCGACCTCGTGAAGACCTTCATAAAGGAAAACGAAGACAATACCGCGCTGAAGGCCGACTTCCTCGACCCGCTGAAAGCCGCTTCGAAGGACCTGCAAGCCGGGGCGATGTATTTCATGGCCGAAGGTATGAAGAACCCCAACAACGCCCTGTCGGGCAGCTATGACTTCATGCACCTTTTCGGCCATGTCTGCTTTGGCCTGATGTGGGCGCGCATGGCGAAAGCCGCGCAAGAGGCGCTGGACGGTGGTGCTTCGGATCGCGATTTCTACGAGGCGAAACTGGCCACCGGTCGGTACTATATGAAACGGCAACTGCCCGCGACGGCGCTTCACCTGGCCCGCATCCAAAGTGGGGCGGACCCGGTGATGACCCTCGACGCCGCCAACTTCTAAAGACGGACAGAATGCCAAAGCGCCTTCGCCTCACCCGCCGCTTTCCGGTCGCCATGACCGAAGACGGCTATCGCCGCCTGCGCCGTTTCGCACGCGACGCAGGACTCGATGAGGGGGAGGCGCTGTCATTCCTGTTCGAAAACTTCGACAGCGTGACCAATACCGACAACCTCACCCACCGGCTGAGGTTGTTCAACAGCGAGCTTGAGGCCCGCAAGAAATGACACCGAATACGGGGGGAGTGCCGCAATGACCTGGATGACCGAAGAGCATCAGATGCTGGCCGAGATGACGCGCGAGTTCATTACCAATGAATGGACGCCGCAGGCCGAACGCTGGCGCGAAGCCGGCGAGATGGACCCCGAAATTTGGCAACAGGCTGGCGAGCTTGGCCTGCTCTGTCCCTCGATCCCCGAGGAATACGGCGGGCCCGGCGGCGACTTCGGCCATGAGGCGGTGATCACCATGGAAGCCGCGCGCACGAACCACGCCGCCTTCGCCGCTGGGCAAAGCATCCACTCGGCGATCGTCGCACATTACATCCTTGCCTACGGATCCGAGGATCAAAAGAAGCGCTGGTTGCCCAAGATGGTGACCGGTGAAACCGTTGGCGCGCTGGCGATGACCGAACCTGGCGCCGGATCGGATGTGCAGGGGATCAAGACGCGGGCGGTCAAGGACGGGAACGCCTATCGCCTCACCGGGTCGAAGATCTTTATCACCAACGGTCAGCACGCCAATCTCATCGTCGTTGCGGCAAAAACCGATCCGTCAGCCGGAGCCAAGGGCACATCTCTCGTGGTCGTTGAAACCGACGGCGCCACGGGGTTCAGCCGAGGCAAGAACCTCAAGAAAGTCGGCCTTCACGCATCCGACACGTCCGAGCTTTTCTTCGACAACGTCGAAATTCCGCCCGAGAACGTCCTTGGCGGGCAGGAAGGCCAGGGCTTTGTCCAGATGATGCAGCAACTTCCGCAGGAACGCCTGATCCTTGGCTGTGGTGCGGTGGCGGCCATGGAAGGTGCGGTTGAGCGCACTGTCACCTACGCGAAAGAGCGTGAAGCTTTTGGAAAACCGATCCTGCAGTTCCAGAACACCCGCTTCAAACTGGCCGAATGCAAGACCAAGGCAACCGTCGCACGCGCTTTCCTCGATGCCTGCATCACCGAGCACATGAACGGGAAGCTGACCGTCGAAAAGGCCGCCATGGCCAAATACTGGCTGACCGATACCCAAGGCGAGGTTCTTGACGAATGTGTCCAGTTGCATGGCGGCTATGGCTTCATGGCCGAATACGACATCGCCCAGATGTGGTCGGACGCGCGGGTGCAGCGGATCTACGGCGGCACGAACGAGATCATGAAAGAGCTGATCGGGCGGGCGTTGTGAGGGCGCATTTGAAACAAAACAACGGCAGGGGTCACGCGACCTCGTGCCAAACTTGCTGAGACGGAGCACGGACTGCCATGACCGCACAACTCTATTGCTTCGGCGAATCCGGCAATGCCTATAAGGCTGCTCTCACCCTGGAACTGGCTGGTGTGGACTGGGAACCGGTCTATGTCGATTTCTTCAACGGTGCCGCACGCACTGACGAGTACCGCCAGAACATCAACGAAATGGGCGAGGTACCGGTGCTGGTCGATGGCGACCTGCGCCTCACCCAATCAGGTGTGATCCAGCAATACGTCATCGACACAACCGGCAGACTGGGCGGCGCGCCAGAGGATCGCTATGAAGTGCTGCGCTGGACGTTTTGGGACAATCACAAACTGTCCTCTCAGGCCGGCGTGACGCGTTTCCTGATGAACTTTCTGGCCGAAGACAAACGGCCCAAGGAAGCCATCGCCTTTTTGCAGGGCCGTCTCAAGGCGGCCTATGCCGTGCTCAACACGCATCTAGAAGACCGCGAGTGGGTCGTGGGCGACAGCCTGACCACCGCCGATATCTCGTGCTGCGGCTACCTTTTTTATCCCGAACCCTTCGGCTTCGACAGCGCCGACTGGCCCCATATCGACGCCTGGCTCACCCGCATCAGCGAAACGCCCGGCTGGAAACACCCCTATGACCTGATGCCCGGCAGCCCCGCTGACCGCGCATGATGAAAGGACCGACCCGATGACCGAAGCCTATATCTATGACGCCGTGCGCTCGCCCCGTGGCAAGGGGCGCAAGGATGGCAGCCTGCACGAAGTGACCGCCGCCCGTCTTTCGGCGGATGTGCTCAATGCGCTCAAGGATCGTTCCAACCTCGATACGCGCAGCATCGAAGACGTGATCTGGGGCAACGTTACCCAGGTCGCCGAGCAAGGCGGCTGTCTGGCCCGGACCGCCGTTCTGGCCAGCGAGTTCGACGAAAGCGTGCCGGGCGTGTCGATCAACCGGTTCTGCGCCAGCGGGCTCGAAGCCGTCAACATGGCCGCCAACCAGGTGCGCGGTGGTGCGGGCGACGCCTATGTCGCCGGCGGGGTCGAGATGATGGGCCGCGTGCCCATGGGGTCGGACGGGGCCGCGATTGCCGCTGATCCGGCGATTGCCATGAAGACCTATTTCGTCCCGCAAGGCATTTCCGCCGACATCATCGCGACCGAATACGGTTTCACCCGCGACGAAGCCGACGCGCTGGCGGTCGAAAGCCAGAAACGCGCCAAAGCCGCTTGGGACGACAAGCGGTTCGACAAATCGGTTATCACCGTGCGCGACGTGAACGGCCTGCCGATCCTCGATCACGACGAATACATGCGCCCCGGCACCGACATGCAGTCACTGGGGTCGCTCAACCCGTCTTTCCAGCAGATGGGTGAGGTGATGCCGGGCTTCGACAAGATCGCCCTGATGAAATACCCGCATCTCGAAAAGATCGAGCATATTCACCATGCCGGGAACTCGTCCGGTATCGTCGACGGCGCGGCAGCGGTTCTGATCGGCAACAAGGCATTCGGCGAAAAGCACGGGCTTACGCCCCGCGCGCGCATCAAGGCCACAGCCAAGATCGGCACTGATCCAACAATCATGCTGACAGGCCCAGTACCGGTGACGCAGAAGATCCTTTCCGAAACCGGGATGGATATCAGCGACATCGACCTGTTCGAAGTCAACGAAGCGTTTGCTGCCGTTGTCATGCGCTTCATGCAGGCCTTCAACGTCGATCCGTCGGTGGTCAACGTCAACGGCGGGTCGATTGCAATGGGTCACCCCCTGGGTGCAACCGGCGCAATGATCCTTGGCACGCTTCTGGACGAGTTGGAGCGCACGGGAAAAGGCACCGGTCTTGCCACGCTTTGCATCGGGTCAGGCATGGGTGCGGCCACGATCATCGAGCGGGTCTGATGGGCAAGATCGACCTCGAAAACGTTCCCGTCAAAACCGGTTCAAGCTATCCCGCGCCTTTCGCCGCACAGATGGGTGGGCGCGGGACGATGCGTCTTGGCGACGCCGGCGGGCTAACCCAGTTTGGTGCGAACCTCGTGATCTTGCCGCCCGGCGCGCAATCTTCGCTTCGCCACTACCACACGGTCGAGGATGAGTTCGTGATGGTCGTCGCTGGCACCGTCACCCTGATTCAGGATGCTGGTCCGATTGAGATGACAGCTGGTGAATTCGCCGCCTTCCCGGCAGGCGACACCGATGGCCACCACTTCGTCAACCGGTCCGATAGCGAGGCGCGTTTTCTTGTCGTCGGCACCCGCTCGGGCCGCGAAGAGGCGTTCTACTCTGATATCGACATGCGCGCCGTCATGGACGGCGACGCCATTACCTTCACCCGAAAAGACGGCAGCCCGCTGCCCCCGCAAGACACCGAAAGCGAGACCTGACAATGGCTGATTTCACCTACGAGCTTGGCGACGATGGCGTCGCAATCATCACCTGGAACCTTCCCGGCAAATCCATGAATGTTCTGAGCCTGGAAGGAAGCGCGCTACTCGATTCCTTCATCGACAAGGCACTGGCGGACGACGCGGTCAAAGGCGTGGTTCTGACCTCGGGCAAGGATAGCTTTGCGGCAGGCATGGACCTCAACGTTCTTGCCGGTCTGCGCGAAGGATCGGAAAATCCGGCACAGGCGATCTTCGATTTCACGATGAACGGCCATGGCATGATGCGCAAGATCGAGCGCGCGGGCATGGACCCCAAGACCAACAAGGGCGGCAAACCGATTGTCGCTGCTCTGCCCGGCACGACCCTTGGTATCGGGCTTGAGCTTGCGCTTGCCTGCCACCACATCATCGCCGCCGAAAATCCCAAGGCGCGCATCGGCCTTCCCGAAATCATGGTGGGCCTCTTCCCCGGCGGTGGCGGCACTACGCGACTGGTGCGCAAAATGGGCGCGATGGCCGCCAGCCCCCACCTGCTTGAAGGCAAGACCTATGAACCGGCCAAGGCCAAATCCGCCGGCCTGATCGACGAAGTTGTTCCCGCCGATGAGCTTTTGGCGCGGGCCAAGGAATGGGTGCTGAACGCCACTGATGCCGATATCGTCAAACCGTGGGATCAGAAGGGTTACAAGATGCCCGGCGGCACGCCGTACCACCCGGCCGGGTTCATGACCTTCGTGGGCGCCGCGGCCATGGTGCACGGGCGCACCCAAGGCGTCTATCCGGCGGCAAAGGCGCTTCTCAGCGCAGCCTATGAAGGGGCTTTGGTTCCCTTCGACACCGCGCTCAAGATCGAAGCGCGTTGGTTCACCCATGTGCTGATGAACCCATCGTCCAGCGCCATGATCCGCTCGCTCTTCGTCAACAAGGGCGCGCTTGAAAAAGGCGCCAATCGCCCCGCCGTGGCCGACCAGACCGTCAAGAAGGTCGGCATCCTTGGCGCAGGCATGATGGGCGCTGGTATCGCCTATGTCTCGGCCAATGCGGGGATCGAGGTGGTGCTTGTCGATCAGGCGCAAGAGGCGGCCGACAAGGGCAAATCCTATTCCGAAGGCATCCTCGACAAGGGTATGGCGCGCAAAAAGGTCACGCCCGAAAAGAAGGAAACCGTTCTGGGCCGCATCAACGCGACGGATGACTATTCCGCGCTTGCGGGCTGTGATCTGATCGTAGAGGCCGTTTTCGAGGACCCGAAGATCAAGGCCGAGGTGACGCAAAAGGTCGAGGCCATCGTCGGCGATGATTGTATCTTCGCCACCAACACATCGACCCTGCCGATCAGCGATCTGGCCCGCGCCAGCGCCCGGCCGGAACAGTTCATCGGCATCCACTTCTTCAGCCCTGTCGACAAGATGATGCTGGTCGAGATCATTCGCGGCAAGGAAACCGGCGATGTGGCCGTCGCCAAGGCGCTCGATTTCGTGCGCCAGATCCGCAAGACGCCGATCGTCGTCAACGACGCCCGGTTCTTCTATGCCAACCGGTCCATCATTCCCTACATCAACGAAGGCTTGCGCATGGTTGGCGAAGGTGTGCCGCCAGCAATGGTCGAAAACGCCGCCAAGCTGGTGGGGATGCCGCTTGGGCCGTTGCAGCTTGTCGATGAAACGTCGATCGACCTTGGTGTGAAAATCGCCAAGGCCACCCGCGCGGCCATGGGCGATGCTTCTCCGGACGGCGAAGTGGATGACGTAATCTTCTGGATGGCCGAGCAGGGGCGCATGGGGCGCAAGTCGAATTCGGGCTTTTACGAGTATGACGAAAAGGGCAAGCGTACCGGGCTTTGGACCGGTTTGGCCGACAAGTTCCCGACCGCGGCAGAGCATCCGGAGCTTTCGGAAGTTGAGCATCGACTTCTCTTCGCGCAGGTTCTTGAAGCGGTTCGCGCGCTGGAGGATGGCGTGCTCATGGACATTCGCGAAGGCGATGTGGGCGCGATCCTTGGCTGGGGCTTCGCTCCCTGGTCGGGCGGGCCGTTCTCCTGGCTCGATATTCTGGGAGCCGGGCGCGCGGTCGAGATCTGTGATGCGCTGACCGAACGCTATGGCTCGCGGTTCTCCACACCGGCTTTGCTGCGTGAAATGGCGGAGAAGGGTGAAACGTTTTATGGCCGTTTCGGTGCTGCGCAAGAAGCAGCCTAACGATTGGCACGCCTTCATGCCTCATCGCATGAGGGCGTGCGCCTCTATTCCGTCCACCGAGTTATCCACTGGTAAGCGTCCCTAAAACCTATAGCCAAATCGCGCGATATCTTCGGCGCAAAGCACCTCAAGACGTGCCGCATCCGCATCGGAATAGGCCGTGCGATAATCTTTCGGGCGATCAGACCGGTTTTCATGCGGCAACGGGGCAAGTGCGAACCCGAGATGGGCTTCAACCCTTGCAAGGTCATTTTCCAGATGCTCAAGCCGGACAAAAGCATTGCAACGTTCGACCCCAGAGGCATCGGTGACATAGGCTCCGTACCGTTCAGCTGCAAATGCCCGCTCTGTTTCCGGATGATTCAGGAAATCGGAGAATGAAAGCGATTTGGCCAGGTCGACGGAAGCGTGCGAAAAGTCTTGGGATCGTAGCCAGTGATAATAACTGACCATCCGGTCCCACGGGTTGCGTATTAGGGTGAAGACAAACATCGCCGCCAATTCATCGCCCGCAACCACCCCATCGATATCGGACAGCCGCGCGTGCTTCCAAAGCCGTCCGGACGATGTCAGCCCCTTGAGCCGACGACGTCGCCGCACGGCCTTGGGCGTATCCCCGATAAGGATATCATCCCGCATCGCCCGCCCCTCCAGTGCCAGCGACAAAGACGTGCCGCCCGTTTTGGGAATGTGCACAAAGATATAACGGCGGCCCGGTGAGATGATCATGAGACCACATCCCGCTGCACGGCAGCCCCCGAATTGCGCGCATCTGCTGCGATCAGAATGCCAGAGGCGATAATCGTCGCAATCCCCGCGAAGGCCCATGCATCTACGCTTTCACCCCGCAGAACGAACGCCCAAACCGACACCGAGATCAGCAAAGAATATTCAAAGGCCGACACGAATGACGTTTCGCCAAGCTGATACCCTTTGATGATCAACCCAACCGCCACGATCGATCCGACAGCCTGTACGAATGTCCACCATAGGAAACTAGTGCTGGCGGGTGCCCAGCCGCGCAAGATAAAGCCTTCAGCCTCATGCCCTGACATCGCGATCAAGCCGGTCCCCGCGACGCCCCAGATTGCCATCACTAGAAAGAACCCCGCCAAAAGCGACAAGGCGCTTTCGCCCGCGCACCATGCGCGCGTCGCAACCGCACCCATCGCATAGAACAATCCCGCCAGCACCGGGACAACCGCCCAAGGCGAAAACGCCCCCGCATCCGGGCGCAGAACCATCAGAACGCCCGCGAACCCCAACACGACAGCCAAGGCCCGCATCGGACCGACAGTCTGGCGCTGTATCAGTGCCGTAATGAGCAGAACGAAGATCGGCGCCGTGAAGAGGCCCGCCGCCACTTCCGCAATCGGCAAGAACGCCAAGGACCCGAAGTAAAACACCATCGCTATCGAGACCAAGAAACTGCGCGCGGCCACGGCGCCCAAGCGCACGGGGCGCAGCATCCCCAGCCCCAAAAGCGACAGACCTGCAATCATCGGCAACGCCATGGCAGACCGCGTCAGATGGAACTGCCAAAGCCCCGCGTCCTCTGCGATCAAGACCACGAAATTATCGATAAACCCGATGATCAGCATGGCCAACAAAATGGCGCCTGCGGCGATCAGGGGACGTGTCTCGGTCATGGCGTTTTGTGGGCGAAATCCCCGGCGCTGTCATCCCCCTTCGGGTCATTGTCGCCCAACCATGGGGCGGCTATGTTACGCCGCGCAGAGGCAGGAAACGGGGACCCAGACGCACAAGATGACAGCGCTGGCAGAATTCGAACGGCTCGAGGCCCCAGCCATCTGGCATGCGTCCCCCGACGCCCAGCGCCGCGATGTGATCCTGTCGATTGGCGACGCAACGCTGACGATCACCGATCATCGCGACATCGCAATCGCCCATTGGTCACTTGCCGCAATCGAACGGATCAATCCAGGGCGTCGCCCAGCGGTTTTTGCCCCGGGGATTGATGCGCCTGAACGTATCGAACTTAGCGACGACACAATGATCCGCGCCATCGACAAGGTGCGCCGTGCGGTTGCCCGTGCCCGTCCGCAGCCCGGGCGGTTGCGCGCGCGGCTGATCGGGGCCGTTTGTCTGGCCATTGCCGCGATTGCCGTGCTCTGGCTGCCCGGCGCCCTGATCCGCTACACCGCGTCGATCGTGCCAGACGTATCGCGCGACGCGTTGGGACGCAGTCTCTTGGCCGAGGTGACCCGCGTGTCCGGGGCGCCCTGCGCGGTCCCCGGAGGAGACGCGGCCTTGCAAGCCCTGTCGGCGCGGTTGGGCGATCAAACGCTCGCGCATCTGGTCGTCTTACCCGCAGGCGTCACGACAACGGCGCATTTGCCCGGCGGGTATCTGTTGGTCAATCGCTCTGTGGTCGAAGATCACGAAAGCCCCGCGGTCGTCGCCGGATACCTTCTGGCAGAAACCGAACGTGCGGCCCGTCTTGACCCGTTGGAAGCCTTGCTCAACCACGCGGGTGTTGTCGCCGCGCTGCGCCTGCTTACCACCGGCAACCTTCCTGAAGGGCAGCTTTCGGCCTATGCCGAAAGCCTGCTGACCGCCCCGCAAAGCGATCCGGCCCCGGGCCCGTTGCTGGCACGATTCGCGGCCGCGAGGGTGCCGTCCACACCCTATGCCTTTGCCGTCGATATCTCGGGCGAACGCACGCTGCCGTTGATCGAGGCCGATCCGATCAGCCCCGCCACGGCCCCAAGAATTCTAAGCGATGGAAGCTGGGTCGCCCTTCAGGGCATCTGTGGCGGCTAGGGCTATTTGGTTCCGAACATCCGGTCGCCCGCATCGCCCAGCCCCGGAACAATATAACCCAGTTCGTTCAGCCCCTCATCAAGCGCCGCCGTCACAATCGGCACATCCGGATGCGCCTCTTTCATCCGTGCCACCCCTTCCGGTGCGGCCAGCAAACACAAGAAACGAATGTCCTTAGCCCCGGCGCCTTTCAACAGATCAATCGCGGCGACGGATGAGTTGCCGGTGGCCAGCATCGGATCGACCGCGATGACCAGACGTTCATCAAGCTCGGTCGGCACCTTGAAATAATACTGAACCGGCTGAAGCGTTTCCTCGTCGCGATAAAGACCGACAAAGCCCACGCGCGCCGATGGGATCAGCTCCAGCATCCCGTCAAGCAACCCGTTCCCCGCCCGTAATATCGACACCAAGGCCAGCTTGCGGCCTTCAAGCGTAGGGCTGTCCATGGATTTGAGCGGCGTCGTGATCCGTTTCGTGGTCATCGGCAATTCGCGCGTGACCTCATAGGCCAGAAGTTGACTGATCTCGCGAAGAAGCTGGCGGAATACGGCAGTGGGCGTTTCGACATCACGCATCAGGGTCAGTTTATGCTGCACCAGCGGATGTTTGACGACGGTCAGGTGGTCTTTCATGCGGCCTCCAGTTTCTTGATGATCATGTCTCGGGTCACCCTGTCACAAAACGCGGCTTCGGCGGCAGTGCGATTGAGCACGGCAAAATCGCCGTCATCCCAGCCGAAAGCATCCGCCAGCCGATCGAATTCGTGCGCCATGGTCGTATGAAAGAATGGCGGGTCATCGGTCGAAACCGTGACTTTCACACCGCGCTCGCGCAGCCGCTCTATCGGATGAGCCCGCCAATCGGGGTAGATGCCAAGCGCGATATTCGAACCGGGGCAAACTTCAAGCACGATTCCGTCCTCGGCAAGACGATCCACCAATGCGAGATCCTGAATGGACCGCACGCCATGGCCGATCCGCTCGACCCGCAACGCATCAAGCGTGTCGGCAACACCTTTGGGCCCGCGCCACTCGCCAGCATGGGCGGTCAAGCGCAGACCCGCCTCGCGGGCCATGTCAAAGCTCCAGGCGAAGTCACCCGGCTCACCAACACTTTCATCCCCCGCAATGCCAAACCCAACCAGCCAATCGCCCGCCGTTTCCGCCGCGCAAAAGGCTGTTTGCTTTGCTTTCTCTGGCCCGAAATGGCGAATGCACGTGACGATGCCGCGCAAAGTGATCCCGTCATCCCGCGTCGCCTCATCCGCCGCCGTGCGAATGGCGTGAAGGTATTCACGCCAAGCGCCCAGATCGCGCCCACCACAGAAATCCGGGGACAGAAACGTTTCGGAATAGACCACACCGGATGCGGCGCTTTCGGACAGCACCGCACGGGTCAGGCGGTAATAGTCTTCGGGCGACTGCAAGACCGACGTCGCCGCCTCGTAAACCCTTAGAAATTCTGTAAAATCCCGATAGGAATAATGGCCATCGGCGTCGAAGATGCGCGACAGATCGACGTTCTTTTCGGAAGCAAGGCCCCGTATGAACGCAGGCGGCGCAGCACCTTCCAGATGCAGGTGCAACTCGACCTTCGGCGATGCGGCCTGGCTCACAAAAAGCTCCTTCCCGGACCCTGCGCGGGAACGTCCAGATGCATTGCCACACTGGCGGCAACATCGGTAAAGGCCACCTGCCCGACCTCGCGCAAGCCACGACCAAAGCCGACAACCGGCACACGCTCGCGCGTGTGATCCGTGCCCGTCCAACTTGGGTCATTGCCGTGATCGGCCGTGAAAAGGATAAAATCATCCGGCCGTAACGACGCCAGCATGCGCGGTATCTGTGCGTCGAACCACTCCAGAGCGCGGGCGTACCCGGCAATATCGCGGCGATGTCCATAAATACTGTCGAACTCGACGAAATTGGCGAAGGTCAGGCTGCCGTCCGGTGCCTCTGCAATATACGACATCAGATGCTCCATAAGATCCGCATCCGGGCCTTTGCGCACTTCGTCGATCCCGCGCATCGAAAAGATGTCTCCGATCTTGCCGACCGCCTGCACCCGCCGCCCGGCCTGTTGGACCCAATCGCATAGCGTCGGCGCGGGCGGGTCGATGGCATAGTCATGCCGGTTTGGCGTGCGCTCGAAATTACCGGGGTCACCGACGAAAGGCCGCGCGATCACCCGACCCACCTTCATCGCATGCAGCGTCGGGGCCAACCCCTCGCACAGCGCCAAAAGACGGTCGAGGCCGAAGTGTTCTTCATGCGCTGCGATCTGAAACACGCTGTCGGCCGAGGTATAGCAGATCGGCCACCCCGTCTCGATGTGCCGGGCGCCCTCCTCTTCGATCACCACGGTGCCCGAGGCGTGCCGGTTGCCCAGAATGCCGGTCACATCGGCAAGGCGGCAGACCTCGGCGACCAGATCATCAGGAAACGCAGGATCCGCCTTCGGAAAGAAGTGCCAATCCCACGGCACCGGCACCCCCGCCAATTCCCAATGCCCCGAGGGCGTGTCCTTGCCCCGAGACGCCTCGGTCGCCGCCCCCCACAGGCCTTTTGGGCTTGCCTCGAGACCCGGCGTTGCGTCACCCGACGCCAGTCGCACGGCTGCCCCCAGCCCTAGCGCATCGAGATTTGGCATCGCCAGCGGCCCGGTCCTACCATCATCGGCACGGCCCTCTGCACAGGCCTGCGCGATGTGGGCCAAGGTATTGGCCCCGGTATCGGGTACCCCGTCGTTGAAGAAGCTGTCGGCATCAGGCGCCCCGCCAGCACCCACGGAGTCCATCACCACAAGAAACGCCCGGCTCATGACAAAACCCTTTGATGAATCAGCGGCCAGGGTTCAACCGCCTGATCGCCAATCGTAAACGCATCCAGAACGGCCGCTTGCGCGGCATCGGCACTGGCGTCGTCGGCGGCGTGCAAAATCGCCAGCGGCGTGCCCGCCTCCACACATGTGCCGAGCCGCGCTACATCGCTCAACCCGACAGCCGGATCGATCGGATCGCCGCCCCGCATCCGTCCACCGCCCATGCGCACCACGGCCATGCCCAGCGCGCGCCCATCGATGGCTGTGACCGCCCCGGCCTCTTCAGCTCGCACCTCGCGTATGACCGGAGCGCTGGCAAGCGAGGCATCGGGGTTTTCGACAATATCCAACGGCCCACCCTGCGCCGCGATCATGCGGGCAAACCGCTCCGCCGCGCGCCCCGATTGCAGAATATCCCGCGACACAGCCTCGCCCGCATCCGGATCCGGTGAAAGCCCGGCAAGATGCAGCACCGCGCCGCAAAGCGCCACCGTGACGTCATTGAGCGCTTCATATCCCGACGCCCCGGACAACGCGGCAACCACTGCCCTGACTTCAAGCGCATTGCCCACCGCCGGGGCCAACGGCTGGTTCATATCCGTCAGAATGGCCATCGTCCGGCATCCTGCATCATTCGCCGTCTGCACAAGCGACCGCGCCAAAGCCTCGGCCTCGGCCTCGGTCGCCATGAACGCGCCGCTGCCCGATTTGACGTCAAGGACCAGCGTATCAAGCCCCGCCGCAAGCTTTTTCGACAGGATGGACGCCGTGATCAGATCGATGCTTTCAACGGTAGAGGTCACGTCGCGGATCGCATAAAGCCGCCGGTCCGCCGGGGCCAGATCGCCGCTTGCGGCGACGATGGCACAGCCGACCTCACCCACGATCTTGCGAAACCCGTCCTCGCTTTGCTCGACCGTCATGCCCGCAATCGCTTCAAGCTTGTCGAGCGTCCCGCCCGTGTGCCCAAGCCCGCGGCCCGAGATCATCGGCACATAAGCCCCCGCTTCGGCGAGGATTGGTGCGAGCAGCAAGGACACGCAATCTCCCAGCCCACCGGTCGAATGCTTGTCCACTGCCGGGCCCGGCAGGTCCCACTGCATCCGGTCCCCGCTATCGCGCATCGCCAAAGTCAGCGCGACCCGTTCGGGGACGGACAGCCCGCGCTGGCACACCGCCATTGCGAAGGCCCCCGCTTGTGCATCGCTGACCGCGCCCGACCCAAGGCCCTGCGCAAACCACGCGATTTCGTCACTGGTCAGCGTCTCGCCCGCACGCAACCGATATAGGATCCCGCGCGCGTCCATGTCGTTCACACCTTGTCCATGTGGTCGGCACCGAATGCGCCCGGCAGCAAGTCGGCAACCGTTACCGTCCTGGTGGCCCCGGCCGTGGTCGCCATGGTCACGGGAACGGACCCGCTGGCGAATTCAGCGATCTTCTGGCGGCATCCGCCACAGGGCGGAACCGGGTTCGGGCAGTCGGCGATCACGGCGACTTCGGCGATGTCGCCCTCACCCGCCGCGACCATGGCCGCGATGGCCCCTGCTTCGGCGCAGGTGCCCTCCGGATAGGCGACGTTTTCGACGTTGCAGCCAAGATAGACGTTTCCCGCAGATGTGCGGATCGCGGCACCGACCTTGAACCGGGAATACGGGGCATGGGCGTTCTCGCGGACCCGCGCGGCATCATCAACAAGAGACATAGGCGACTTCTCCTTTGCGCGACCACCATGCTCTGCCCCACCGGAGTTGCGCAAGGGCTGCCGTCAACCCGAAAGGCCGACCCGCTCAAGAAGAACCGCCAATGTCTCCCGCGTATCGGTATCCCACGATGCCTTGCGCGACTTGAACAGGGTTGCCTGGCTTTTCAGGATAACCCCGTCGCTCAGCGGCTTGAGGTGGTTCGCCCGCAGCGTCTCACCGGTCGACGTGATATCCGCAATCGCTTCAGCGGTGAGGTTGCGCACCGTACCCTCGGTCGCACCCTGACTGTCGACCAATCGGTAATCGGCAACCCCCTGGGCGCGCAGGAACTCGCGCACCAGCCGGTGATACTTCGTCGCGATACGCAGGCGGTGCCCGTGGGTTCGGCGAAACGCGGCAGCGACCGCGTCGAGATCGTGGAGCGTGTCGACATCCACCCAGAACCGCGGCACCGCGATCAGAAGCTCTGCATGACCGAAGCCCAGCGGGGCGATCTCGGCCACCTGCGTATCCCATGACGGCAGGCGGTCGCGCACGACATCCGTCCCGGTCACGCCGATATGGATGCGCCCCGCGCCAAGTTCGCGTGGGATTTCCCCGGCCGAAAGCAGCACAAGTTCAAGCCCTTCGATCCCGCTGGTCGCCACGTATTCGCGCCCATCGCCCGAAGACCGCATGTCGACCCCGCGCCGGGTGAACCAGTCGAACGTCTTGTCCATCAGGCGGCCTTTGGACGGGACCCCGAGTTTCAAGCTCATGGCGCCAGCCCCAGTTCAACGATCAGACCGGGCCGGATGACGCCGCCTACGGCGCGTGGCGCCTCTGACCCACCGAGCGCACGGGTCAACGCATCATAACGCCCCCCGGTTGCCACCGGAGGCAGATCGGGGCGGTCCGGCGCGTAAAAGCCGAAGACGAACCCGTCGTAATACTCAAGCGCGGTGCGCCCATAGCTCGCTTCGAAGGCAAGTGTTTCGACGTCGATCCCACGCGCCGACAGGGCATCAAGCCGCGCGGAAAAACTGGCAACCGCCGGCGCAATCGCAGGCATATCCACCACAAGATCATTCAAATGCGACAGGACGATCGGAGCCTCTTCCTTGAGACCCAGGATAATGTCGACCAACTCAGCTTGCCCGGCTGAAATAGCGGCCACGCATGCATCTTCAGCCTGCGCCGCAAGCCGCGCCTCGACTTCTGCCCGGCTGCGCAATCCGATCTCGGGCGCATCGATCATCGATACGGGCGCACGCGCGGGCAGAGGGTTTGAGAACCGTTCAAGAAGCGCGCGAAACCGACGCGGCCGCCAGAGATGGCGCAGCAGAGCCGCGCGACGGTTTTCGCTCGTTTCAAGGCCCATCACCGCCGCGCGCAAAATGCCGATGTCGCCCGTCGCGGCACGCAGGCCCATCGGCGTCAGAAGCCGATCGAAGAGCGCGAACACCTCGGCGTCGGCGTCCACTGGATTGTCTCCGTTGAAAAGCTCGAACCCCACCTGCTGATACTCCGCAGGCCGGTCGCTGCCATCGGCTTGCTGGCGAAACACCTTGCCCTGATACGTATAGCGCGCCTGCGATGCGCCACCGGCAAGATGCATCTGAACCACCGGCACCGTGAAATCCGGTCGCAGCATCACCTCGCCCCGCAGCGGATCGGACGACACGAAGGCCCGCGCCCGCATGTCTTCGCCGTAAAGATCGAGCAAGACCTCGGCCGGTTGCAGAACATCCGTATCAATCAGCTCTGCGCCCGCGCCCTCGAAAGCCCGCACGAACCGCTGCGCCTCCTGGCTGATCGCAACCGGATCGGTCATCCCCGGCGGTCCAGCAGGCGACGCACCTCGGCCACGAGGTCGGCGCGCGCGCATTCGAATTGCGCAGGCTGGGACTTCCATTCCTCCAGCGTCGCGTCCTTAGCAATCTGCGCGCCCAGCACCAAATCCTTGATCTGCACCACGCCGCGCTCTTTTTCGTCTGCGCCTTCGATGATCGCGACCGGGCTTTCGCGACGATCCGCGTATTTAAGCTGATTGCCGAAGTTCTTGGGGTTGCCCAGATACACTTCGGCCCGAATGCCCGCCGCGCGCAATTCGCCGACCATGGCCTGATAATCGGCCATCCGGTCGCGATCCATCACCGTGACGACCACGGGGCCGACCGCGGCCCCGTCAAGCCGCCCCTTGGCGCGAAGTGCGGCCAAAAGCCGATCAACCCCGATGGAAATACCTGTGGCTGGAACCGCCTGCCCGGTGAAGCGCTTGACCAGATCGTCATAGCGCCCGCCCCCGGCGACCGATCCGAACTGGCGCGGACGCCCCTTTTCGTCGGTAATCTCAAAGGTCAGTTCCGCCTCGAAGACCGGGCCGGTGTAATAGCCCAGCCCTCGCACCACAGACGGGTCGATGATGATGCGGTCGGGACCATAGCCCTGCGCGACCAGCAACTCCTGAATATGGCGCAATTCGCTAACGCCTTCTTCGCCAACGTCCGATCCGTCGACCAGTGCGCGCAACTCGGCCCAAAGCGCCGTTTCTTCCAGCCCCGCGGCCCCCATGAACCGCATGACAAGCTCGGCCTGCCGGTCCGTCAGGCCCGCACCTTTCGTGAAATCCCCGCTTTCATCCTTGCGTCCCTCGCCTAGAAGCGCACGCACCCCATCGGTCCCAAGCCGATCAAGCTTGTCGATGGCGCGCAGGACGATGCCGCGTTCATCGGCGTGCTTTTCGGGGTCGGACGGATCAAGTACCCCGGCGACTTCCATCACACCGTTCAGAACCTTGCGGTTGTTCACCCGCACGATGTAGTCGCCGCGCGGAATACCCACCGCTTCGAGCGTATCGGCCAGCATCGCGCAAATCTCGGCATCCGCCGCCACGGAAGCCGTGCCGACCGTATCTGCATCACATTGATAAAACTGCCGAAAACGCCCCGGCCCCGGCTTTTCGTTGCGCCAGACCGGCCCCATCGCAAAACGACGGTAGGGCGTGGGAAGATCGTTGCGGTGTTGTGCGAAGACCCGGGCCAAGGGGGCCGTCAGGTCATAGCGCAGGGCAAGCCAGTCATCCTCTTCCTGCCAGGCGAAAACGCCGTCATTCGGACGATCGACATCGGGAAGGAACTTGCCCAGCGCCTCGACCGTTTCGACCGCCGGGCTTTCCAGCGGATCGAACCCATAGAGCCGGTAAACATCGGCTATTTGCTCCAACATGCGCGACCTCTCGGTCACTTCTGCGCCGAAATAGTCGCGAAACCCCTTGGGGTTTTCGGCCTTGGGGCGCTTTGTTTTATTGGGCTTCGCCATCGCGTTGTGGTCTTTCAAAACACTGTCGCGGCGGGTCTAGCCCAGCCGTGTTACAGGGGCAAGGCGCTGGCGCGGCATGGCCTCTCGCCAAGGGGTAAGCTCCGTGCTAGTTCAGCGCCATGGCTGATGAGCTTACACGCGCACAGGAACAACTGGCTCACCTCACCCGAACGGTCGAGGAATTGTCAGACGTCGTGGCCCGCCAGGAACGCGAAATCGAGCGGCTGTCGCGCCGGATCGGCATGCTGATGGAGCGCGAGGCAGAGCGGGAACTGGCAGACGGCGGCACGGTACCGTTGGCCGATCAGCGACCGCCGCACTGGTAAAAACTTCTTCGCCGCGCTTCGAGGTCAAACATCCTCTACGGTCACGACGCCAGGAAGAGATTTCAACGCGCCCTTTATCTGCGGTGTCACGGGAAAATCCGTCCCAAGCGAGACGTCCACTTCCCCCGGCAGGTCCAAGGACATCAAACAAAGCTGCACCTCGCCCCGGCCGGCCAGCCCGCTCTCGCCCCGCGCCCGTCCCAAAAGACCCGCAACCGCGCCAATCGCGTCATCCTGATCGACGAACACCCGCAGCCCGGCCTGACCGGCATCGGCCACAACCGTGTCAATCGGCACAATCGACCGCGCCAGCAGTTTGAGCTGCTCGGCCTCCATGTTCGCCTCGACCGTCAGAACGACATTCGTGCCGGGTTCCAGATGATCGCGCGCGATCTCCAGCGTGTCTGAGA
>JABDPT010000032.1 GCA_013042605.1 Paracoccaceae bacterium | reverse complement strand
GCACACGATCGCAGCGACACATCCAGTCCGGCAAAATACTCCATCGTCTTTCTCCCTTGTTCACAGACATCCTGTGACCATATCGGGAGCTCGACCTCAGATCAGGGTCAGCCCAATTACGCATGCTTTGGGCTCAAACCCGCCATTCGCCGCCAACCCGCGCCCCGTCAGCTTTCTGCGATCCTGAGACTAACCCCGGGATCCGACACCGCCTCGTCCCACCGTACGGTGCCCTCACCACTCCCTAACCCGAACCTGTGATAACCGCCGCGTTCGAACCTTGCGGGACCTACGCTTAGACGTTCCTGCTCGTATGCCGGTCTCATGGGGGCGACCCCCTGTCCGACAAGGCCAAACACCGGGTGCAGGCCCCCGGGGACATGAAGACGGGACCGCGCTGGCAGCGGCGCCGTTGTTTCCTTGACCCTCGCCCCCTGACGGGGCCATTCGGGATCAGCCCGGCGGCCGAATTGCCGGTCCGGGCCGTTTCCCGTGCTCTATTTCCGCGCGATCAGGTCGACGAGCGCGGACATCCCCGAATGCCCCGGCCCCTCGTCGACCTCGGCGTCATAGGCCGCGGTTTCGATCTCCGAAAACTCCGCGAAAGCTTCGCGCAGCAACGTCTCGGTATAAAGGTTTTCGAGCACCTTCGGCCCGCCCGTGCCGTAGTCGAGCTGCTTGGGACCATAACCCTCAATCAGCACCAGCCCGCCGGGTTTCACCGTCTGTGCGATGCCCGCGAAGACCGCAGCGCGCGCGTCCGGCGCAAGGAATTGAAAGAAGATTCCCACCACCGCATCGAAGGCGGCGGGCGCCCAGTCGCGTTGCGTGATGTCCGACAGCTCCCAGTCGAGGGTAACGCCACGCTCTGCCGCCAGCCCGCGCGCTTTGGCCTGCGCGGTGGGCGAGAAATCCTGCGCCAGCACCGCGTGGCCCTGGCCCGCGAGCCAGACACCGTTGCGCCCCTCACCATCAGCCAGCGACAGGACCCGCGACCCCGGCGGGATGCGCGCGGCGTTCCGGGCGAGAAAGGCGTTTGGCTCTGTTCCAAAGACGAAATGCTCGGCCGCGAACCGTCCCTCCCAGCGTTGGAATTCGCTCATCCCTACGCCCCGGCCCGGCGTGCCATGGCGCTACGCATCGTCGGCAACAGGAAGGTGATGACGATCGCCACTATCAGTACGACCGAAATCGGCCGGCCCAGCATGTAACCGAACACCTCACCATCCGAAATCAGCCGGATCTGGTGGAATGACCGCTCTGCCGTCTCGCCCAGCACGAAGGCGATGACGAGGGTCAGGCGCGGATAGTCGAAGCGGATCATCAGATAGCCGAGGATGCCCATGGCCACAGCGAGAAGCACATCCGCCATCCGCCCTTCCAGCACATAGACCCCGGTCAGCGACAAAAGCACCACCACCGGCACCACGATATTGACGTCGATCCGCGTGATCAGCACCAGCACCCGGGACAGCAATAGCCCGATGATCGAGGCCGTGACGGCCGAGACCGTCAGCGCAACGATCAGGCCATAGACTTCACGCTCGTGCTGCAAAAGGATCGTCGGCCCCGGCTCCATCCCGTGCAGGACGAGAATGGCCAGAAAGATCGCCGTCTCGGCCGACCCCGGAATCCCGAAGGCCACTGTTGGGATCAGCGAACCGCCATCCTTGGCGTTATTGGCCGCTTCCGGCGCGATCACGCCCTTGATGTTTCCGGTTCCGAAGGTATCGCGGTCCTTCGCGGTCTGGGCGGTGGAGGAATAGCTTAGAAACGCGGCCACCGTGCCGCCAAGACCCGGCACGGCGCCGATCACCGTCCCGATGATCGAACCGCGCAGCAGCACCGTCCAGTGCTGGAACACCGACAGGATGCCGGACCCGACGCCGGTGATCTTCATCTTCACGGCCTCGCCCCTGCCGCCATCCTCGGCCACCGAACCGCCCTTCAGCGCCAGTTCGATCATCTGGGATATCGCGAAAAGGCCCGTCAGCGCGGGAACAAGCGGAATGCCGTCCCACAGGTAATCGATCCCGCCCGTAAAGCGCGTGTCGCCGGTGAACTGGTTCGCCCCGGTGAATGCGATCAAAAGGCCGATACAGGCCGCGATCAGCCCGCGCAGAAGCTTGCCCTTGACCGAAACCGCGATGGCCGCGAGCCCCAGAACAGTGAGCAGGAAGAACTCGGACGAACCGAAGCTCAGCACGACTTCGCGCGCGACGGGGATGAAGAGAAGCAGTGTGAAAAGCCCGATCAGCCCACCCAGCGCCGAGGCGGTTGCCGCCGCCCCGATCGCAAGTCCCGCCTTGCCCTGCCGCGCAAGCGGGTAACCGTCAAAGGTTGTTGCCGCGTTGGGTGCGGTGCCCGGCGTGTTCAGAAGTATCGCAGAGATCGAGCCACCAAAAGAGGTGGCCCCCATCACCCCGCCCGCAAGGTACATCGCATTGAGGGGGTCGAGGGTATAGGTGACCGGAATAAGCAGCGCCAGGGCCGTCGTCCCGCCCAACCCCGGGATCACCCCGAAGGTCAGGCCGAGGATCACCCCGGTCATCAGATATAGGAAACTCCCGCCGTTCAGGACGGCAAGAAAGGCCTCCAAAAGCGCGTCAAGACCCATGCCTGCCCCTCGCAAACGGCACGCCACGACATCGCGGCGCGCCGGTTCCGTTTACTGCTCTACGGCGACGATGTCGGCGTATTGCTGATAGAAGGTCGACAGCTCGTTCATCATCGCCGTCGTGTCCGCGGCGCCCATGAACTCCAGATCGACCCCCGCGCCTGCGGCCCACGAGGTCACGGCCTCGCTTTCGCCCGCGGCGCGCAGCCCGTCCTCCAGTACGGTGACCAGTTCGGCAGGCATCCCCGGAGGGCCGCCGATGACGCGCGCGAGGGTGAAGTTGGCAAGCTCCGGATAGCCGATATCGGCGGCGGTCGCCACGCCCTCAACCAGTTCGTCGCTGGACAGGGTGAGGATCAGCTTGAGGTCGCCCGAACCCGAGCCGTCAAGATAGCGGGCAAGCGACGAAATCGGCTTGATCGTCGCGTCCACCTCGCCCGAAATCACCGCGATCATCGCGTCGTTCGATCCGGAATAGCCGGTAACGTCGATAATATCGCAGCCGATAATCGACATGGCGATCCGCGTGGTGACCGAAGCCGTCGAGGTCGCGCCGGTGTCCGAGAATTTCACCGGATCGTCGCCCGCGCAAAGCTCCTCGACCGAGTTGATCTCGCTATCGGCGGGGACGGCCACCGCATAGCGCGCGATGGCAAGGTTCGCGATCCAGCTTACTTCGGACAGATCGAACCCCTGATCCCGTCCAAGCACTTCGTTCACCGTGAAGCCGGGGATGTTGAAGATCCCGATGGTGTAGCCGTCGGGATCGGCCCGAAAGACGGATTGCGCGCCCCGTGTTCCGCCCGCGCCCGAGATGTTCTCGGGCACGACCGTGGCCCCCATCGCCTCGCCCATGGCGGGCGCAAACTGGCGCACGATTGTGTCGAAGCCGCCCCCGGGGCTGTAGGGGATGACGAAGGTAATCGGGTTATCCGCCGGAAAATCAGCCCATGCGGGCGCTGCGGCGAGCGCCGCTGCAGCGACACCCGTGGCTATGAGTTTTTTCATGTTCTTCCTCCCTTGTTTTGTGTCCGGCGCTACCACGCCGAGACACCTCCCTTTGTGAACAGCAGACCCCTGTAGAGCTCGTAATCCAGGGCCCATTCGAAAACGCCGACCTGAAAGGCCAATACGCCAAGACCGACAAGCGCGGCGACACCAAGCGACCGCTTGCCGCGCAGGCGCACATAGGCGGCCGCGAAGATCGGAGAGGCCGCAAGAATGCCGACCGTCGCCATCAGGGCGAAGGCCCCCGCAATCCAGCCGACGCATTCGGCCTGATTGGCGAATGTGGGGTTGTGCATCATCTCGCGCCGCCGGAAGTCGGTGCCACCAAAGGCGTCCACGGCGGCGGCGCCGGGCAGCTTCGTCCGGCTCCAGATATCGAGAATGACCAGAAGGATCATCGCGACCGCGACCATTACGGGAAACCGCGCCGCAACGGCCGGATACCCCCAGGCGACGATCAGGACGGCGATGGCGAAGACCAGAAGCACCACCGGCGGCCAGATCGAGGTGACCGCACGCGGGGCATCGGAAATCTCGCTCTGGTCCATTGCTACTCCGTTGGAAACAAAAGCGACTTGACGACAACGGGCGCCGCGCCCGTGGCCCGGAGAACTTCACCGATATCGATGAAATCGAACTCCGACAGCGCGATGCCGTCAATGGAAATGATCGCGCCGGGAACGTCTTCGGCACTGCGGCACTGCATCCCGATCAGCCCGCCGATATCACCGTCGGTGACGATGACAAGGGGATGACCCGCATCAAGTATCGGCCGCAGCCCGGCGACCAGCCCACGCCCAAGCGCCGAAAGCCGCGCATAGCTTGCAGAGCCTTCCCACGGGATCGCGGCGGCTACGGGCGTTTCGCCCGATCCGAGGTCGAGCCGGTCAAGCGCTTCGGTCACGGCGCGCGCCACGGCATCGGCATCGATCTTGTCGCCAAGCGTCATCGCCGGCGCGATCACGGCAAGGTTTCTGAGTGGCAGCGCATCCTCGGGATCAAGAAAGATCGTCGAGCCGGATACCTGCACGGTGTATTGAGACGCGCCCACGACGGTGGCCCGGATGCCCTGCCGCGCGGGCGCGACATGAAGCCCCGCCACATCGGCCCGGGCCGCGATGGCGCGGGCCAGATCCGGGCCCAGATCGCCGGTCTCGCCCCCGACACCGGCAATGAATTCAGACACACCGCCGGAAAACACCACCCGCCTCGCGCCAGAGTGCCCGAGCGGCGGCAGGCGCATGAAGCCCTCGGCCGCGCGACCGGCGACCGCTTCCATGATGCAGGAGGCCATTTTGGCGGCCACCGCCTCGCGGTCCTGCGCGCTGAGCGCATCGCCCGCCTTCACGGCAACCCCGGCTGCCGCGAGATGTTTCGCCCCATAGGGCTCCAACCGCTCGACCCGGCCTTCCGCGTCAAGCACGATCAGCCGCGCACCGGCATCGACGGCGGTGCGCGCGATGATCTCTCCGTCGCGGCACAGCGCGATCTTCGTCGTTCCTCCGCCGATGTCGACGTTGAGCACGGCCTCACCCCTCTCGGACAGTGCGACCGCGCCCGAGCCATGCGCGGCCATGAGCGTCTCTAGGGCATCGCCTGCGCTGACTGCCACAAACTTGCCCGCCTGGGCCGCGAAGATCTCGCCGATGGCGCGGGCATTCGCGCGCCGCGCGGCCACCCCGGTCAGGATAAGCGCGCCAGTGTCGATGTCTTCGGGGGCGATCCCCGCCGCGTCATACTGGCGGTGGATGAAGTCGCCCAGCACGTCGGCGTCGATCGTGTTGTCGCCCGCATAGGGCGTCAGCAGGATGTCGGAGGCAAACTGCACCTCGCGCCCCGTTACCACGTAGGACGTGTCGAGCCGCTCAAGCGTGATGGTGGACACGAGCAGGTGCGAGGTCGAAGACCCGATATCGACGCCGATGCTCGTCAACTCGATCTGGTCTTCCTCGATCAGCGACCGTCCCGCACCGGAAAAGTGGATACGACCGCCGGGGTCGAGTTCGTCGGGATGGAGTGCTGCGTTCACTGATCCGCCGGTTTCTCGTAAAGCGCCGGGTCCATCCGCGTCGCCCCGCCATTGGCTGCGATATGGGCCTCGAACTCGGCGCGCAGTTTGGGGTCTTCCATCCAATAGGGGATCGACGTGCCGCCTTCGGTGACGTCCATCGCAGTGTAATCGATCTGCTTTGCCCCCGGCGGCAGGCCGGTGACGATGGTTGGATGGTTCGGCCCGAACCACGCGGTCAGGCGGAAGGGTTCCGCCGATGAGTTGAAATGCTGGTGATACCAGCGGTCGCCGCCCGGCGCCGCCGTGACCATGCCGAACTGTTCGTAATCCACCCGCTCGACCTGGTCGCCATTGCCGTCTTTCCAGGGGTTCACACCGCAGCGCTCGGGCCAGGTATAGGTATAGCCCTTTCCCTTCACGCAGATCAGCACGGCGGCCGAACTGTGGGCATGGCCCTTGGAGTATTTCCCGGTCTCGTGCTGGCCGAGCCAGAGGTAGAACTTGTTGCCCGTCATGAACGGCTCGACCCGCCGCCAGCCGGGGCTGCGGCGGTTGTCGAGCGGCAGGTCGCAATTGACCACGTCCGGAACAAGGTTCGTGCGCCGCATGGCCAGACCGCGGATCGGGTCGGGCTCCAGATCTTCCTTGTACTTGTAAAAGTCGTCGGTGCCCGAGAAACGCGAGGTGAAATCATGCGGGCAGTTGAAGAGAAAATCGTTGTCCCCGATTAGGTTGAGAAGGTTCGGATGGGTCGTGCCGCCGATCAACAAGGCAGGTTCGGCGGTGGCGTTGACGATCCGGTGGTAGGCGTTGACGGGGATCGAGAAGAGCGAACCCTTCTGCCATTCGAAAACATGCTTCTTGCCGCCCTCTTCCAGCCAGACCTCGGTGGTGCCGCGCCCTTCGGCCACGAGATAGATTTCTTCATAGAGATGCCGCTCGACGTTCAGCGCACCCGCGCCGGGCACCTCGACGACGTATTGCCCCCACTTGCCTTCGGTGCCGTAGAGCTGGATGTAGCTGCCGCGCCCGCCCATCCGGGGCCAGTCGCCAAGTTCGAGGTCGCGCACGGTGCGGATGCCGATGCCACGGAAGACCGGAATGCCTTCGCTTTCCATGAACTTGTCGTAGTCCGACTGCGGCTGACCGAACTTGCCATGTCCGGCCCGTTCGCCCCGTTTCGGCTCGTGCCAGTGAATGGCGCCGTCCAAGTCATGCGGCATTTCATTCCCTCCCCGACGTCGTTTTTGTGTCCGTCAACATGTCGCAGGGCGGACGCAACGTCAACTTTTGTGGAATGGAGTTCCGCATATCGGAACGCGTCTCGCGACCTTGTGACAGAGCCCGCGCACGCGCCCTACTCTCCCGGGCACAAAGAGGCGCAAGGGGAGGTCCGGCATGGCGGAAGATGGCGGAGCGCGAGGCAACTGGAAGGCAGAACCGGTTGAAGGGCCGCTTGACGGGACGGTGGGCTGGGGCTCGGACGTGCCGGCGCAGATGCTGCGCCGACTGGGCATCGACTACATCGCGCTGACCCCGGGGGCGAGCTACCGGGGGTTCCATGACAGTCTTGTCAATCACCTTGGCAATGACCGGCCGGAGATGCTGCTTTGCCTGCACGAGGAACATGCCGTGGCCATCGCCCATGGCTATGCCAAGGTCACCGGAACGGCGATGGCCGTTGCGCTGCATTCGAATGTCGGGTTACTGCATGCGTCCATGGCGATGTTCAATGCCTGGGGCGACCGCGCGCCTATGCTTATCCTTGGCGCGACCGGCCCGGTCGATGCGGCCCAGCGGCGACCCTGGATCGACTGGCTGCACACGACGCTGGATCAGGGCGCGCTGACCCGGCATTTCACCAAATGGGACGATCAGCCCGGTTCGCCGCAGGCCTGTATCGAGGCGATGGCCCGGGGCTGGAAGCTGACCAATTCCGGCCCGAGCGCGCCGGTCTATATCAACCTCGACGCAGGCTGGCAGGAAGCGCCGGTCGAAGGCGACCTGGTCTGGCCCGCCCCGGACCGGCATGCGCCCCCGGCCCCGCCGCAGCCCGATGCCGGGCTGATCGAGGCGGCGGCGCGCCTGCTTGATGGCGCCAAGGCCCCGGTGATCCTTTTCGGGCGCGGCGCACGCACGGACACGGAGATGGCGGCGCGCGTGGCGCTGGCGGAACGCACGGGTGCGGCGATGCTTTCGGATCTCAAGGCGGGGACGATGGTGCCCGGCGATCATCCCAACCATGCCGGACCGCCGATCAACAAGTTGTCCGCCCCCGCGCGCGAGGTCCTGGCCCGGGCCGACGTGATCCTGAGCCTTGGCTGGATCGATCCGGGCGGCATCCTGAAACAGGCCTTTGGCGATGGGCCGGTGACGGCGCAGGTGATCCACGCAAGCGACGACGCCCATCTGCATCGGGGCTGGGGGCAGGAGCATTTCGGCCTGCCACCGGTCGATATCGAGTTTCTCTGCCCTGCCGATCCGGTGGCCAAGGCGCTTCTTGCCGCGCTGCCCGGTCCGGCGAAGCCCGCGCCCGCACTGCCACCCGCACCGGCCCCTGCCCCGGCAGCGGGCGACGCGCTGACCATGCGCGATGTGGCCGCCGCGCTGAAGGCCGAGACCGGCGAGTCTCCGGTCACTTTCCCCGCCCTGTCGCGCAGCTGGCCGCACGATCTTTGGCCGCAGCAGACCCCGCTGGACTTCCTGGGCAAGGATGGCGGCGGCGGCATCGGGTCGGGACCGGGGCTTGCGGTAGGCGCGGCGCTGGCGCTGAAGGACACAGGGCGGTTCGTTGTGGCGACGCTGGGCGATGGCGATACGCTCATGGGGATCACCGCGCTCTGGACCGCGGCGAAATACCGGTTGCCGGTATTGATCATCGTCGGCAACAACCGATCCTATTTCAACGACGAGCTTCATCAAGAGGCGGTTGCCCGTCGACGCGGCCGCAACGAGGCCAATGCCTGGGTGGGCCAGCGGCTGGACGATCCCGCCCCCGACATCGCCACGCTGGCGCGGGGGCAAGGCGTCGATGCGACCGGCCCGGTCCGCACCCGGGAAGAGCTGACAGCGGCGATGGCCGATGCCCTGGCCGCGCTGCGCGAGGGCCGGCCCTATCTTGTCGATGTCTGGATCGATCCGCGCCAGGGCCGCGAACAGGCGGTGCGCCGGGCGACAAAGGGCGGCTGACGCGCCGCCCGGTGTCAGAAGTCGCGGAACCCCAGGAAGTAGCGGATGATCAGGCCGCGATAGAGGCCGATGTCAAAGATGAACTCGAAGACCCCGAAGATGAACAGGGTGGTGCCCGCGGCGACGAGCAGGGTGAGCATCCAGCTTTCGCCCGCCAGAATGCGCATCAGGATCGCGCAGAACAAGAACACTCCGGCATAATGGCCCAAGACCAGGATCATCAGGACCATCCCGACCATCCAGGCCGAAATGCCCATGACCTTGTTGAAAGACACGGTATGCCCGCCCAGGGCCTCGGCGATCCGCGCGCGCGGATCGAAACCCGCGCGCACGCCCCAAAGCCTGCGGGCGTGGATCGCGATTAGGATGAGCAGCGGCACCATGATCACGAAGGGCGTCCGCGAAGAGACGAGCTTGTAGGTCAGCGCCTCAAGAAAGGCGGCCACGGTGACGATGGCGATGAACGCCAGAAAGCAGATCTCGAGCGCGAAGAGATTTCCCGGCCGTTTCGCGCCGTTCTCGTCCGCTGCGGCCTCGGCGGTGTTTTCGGGGTCACTTTGCACCGGGGATCACCTTTTTCTTGTCGCGCAGGATGACCCAGATGTTCCAGACGAGGAAGGCCAGCGTGATCAACAGCAGCGCCAGCGGGATCGGCTGCATCACGAAGAATGGTCCGTCGAGCAACAGTGCGAGGTAAAGGTTCTTTTCCACCGCGAAGCCAAGCACGAAGCCGATAAGCAGTGCCGCGCGGGAATAGTTCAGGACCTTCATCACGAAGCCAATGATGCCGAAGACCACCGCGACACCGATATCGAAGATCGCCCGCTCGCCCGCGAAGGCCCCTGTGGCGATCACCGCCATCAGGACCGGCACCATCACCGACGCGCGGATCGAGGTCGCGCGGCTCAGCGGATTGACAAGGAACATGCCCACGATCGTGCCGATGAAATTACCGATGATGATCGTGAAGATCATCACGAAGATGATGTCGACATTCTGGTTGAGCATCTGCGGCCCGGTATCGAGGCCGAGGATGAAAAGCCCCGACAGAAGGATCGCCATCGACGACGAGCCGGGGATGCCGAACGCGATGGTCGAGGCGAGCGCCCCGCCTTCGACCGCGTCGTTCGAGGCTTCGGGGCCGATCACGCCCTTGACGTTGCCGGTGCCGAACGTGTCGCGGTCGGGCGAAGATTGCTTGGCGTGGCCGTAGGCGACAAAGGACGCGGGCGCCGAACCAAGGCCGGGGATCAGGCCCATGGTGGTGCCGATCGCGGAACACCGCATCACAAGCCACCAATGCTTGAACGCAAGACCGATCCCCTTGAAGATCTGTAACTGAGTGTCCTTGGTCGACAGCGCCTTGGGCACATTGCGCGCCAACGACCCGCCGCGCACCCAGAGATCGATCATCTCGGCCACCGCAAAAAGGCCCAGGATCACCGGCACAAGCTGAAGCCCGTCCGCCAGCCGGTCCGATCCCAGTGTGAATCGGTGGGTATTGGTCACGTTGTCGACGCCGATCATGGCCAGCAACAGGCCAAGCAGGGCCGCGATCAGGCTTCGGGTCATGTCTTCCTTGCCGAGAACCGCGACGAAGGTCAGCGCGAGGAAGGCCAGTACGAAAACCTCGGGCGGGCCGAAAAACAGAACGACTTCTCGCAAGACCGGGATCAGTAGCCCGAGGACGATGGCGCCGAAAGTCGCTCCGAGAAAACAGGAGGCCATGGCCGCGCCGACGGCGATCCCCGCCTCGCCCTTGTCGCGCATCGCGGGACCGTCAAGCAGGGTTGCGGCGTTCTGGCCGGTGCCGGGGGTGGAAAAGAGGATGGCTGTCAGACCGCCGCCCTGAGCCACGGTGGCATGGGCGCCAAGGATGAAGGCGATGCCCGCGGCGGGCTCCATCTGATACAGAAAGGTCACCGCCATCGCCATCGCGAAGTGGCCCGACAGGCCGGGGATGACGCCGATGATCAGGCCGAAGATCGATCCGACAAAGAGATATGGAAAGACCGACCAGCTGATCGACTGCGCGAAGCCGCTGATCATCCCCTCGATGACTGTCATGAAAAACGCCCTGCCCCTGAAAGAGCCCCCGCCGGTCATCCGGCGGGGGTTAGCGATGTCTCAGGATGTGATCAGATCTCGCCGCGGATCGCGCGGACGAACAGTTCTTCGACATCCGCATCAAGCTCGGTCGCGGCCTTGGCGATGCCGGCCATTTCCTCACCCGAAGCGAAAGACAGTTCGCGATCGGCCTCTTCCGAGGACGCCACGAATTCGGGATCGTTCATCGCCTTTTCGAAGGCCTCGCGCAGGAAGGCGAGCCGGTCTGCCGGGATGCCCGGAGGGGCGGCCACGGGACGACCGACCGCCGAAAGCGCTTCCCAGCTTTCGAGGATCTTGATCTTGCGCTCACTGTCGTCCTGCTGCGCGG
>JABDPT010000194.1 GCA_013042605.1 Paracoccaceae bacterium | reverse complement strand
TGAACGCGCCGCTCTTTCCGGCACTCGATATTGCCGATTCCGATGGCGTGATGGAAATCACTGCTGAGATTCCGGGCGTTCAGGAAGACGATCTTGACGTGTCGATCAGCAACGGCGTGCTGACGCTGAAGGGCGAAAAGTCGACCGACCACGAAGAGAAGGAACAGGATTACTGCGTGGTCGAACGCCGGTACGGCAGCTTCCGCCGGCAGGTGCCGCTTGGGTTCACGCCAGAGGACGGCGCCGTGAAAGCAAGCTTTCGCGATGGCGTTCTCAAGCTGAAGATCGCCAAGCCGAAAGAAGACAGCGGGTCGGTCCAGAAGATCAACATCTCGAAAAGCTGACCGTCTGGCTGCTTAAGGGCCGCAACGCCGAAAGGCCTGCGGCCCTATGCCGGGCGGAATATATCGGGCAGAAGGTGCACCTTGGCCTCTTCAAGCACCATGTCACCCAGACGCCGCAGCAGTTCACTTGACTGCGTGCTGGCCTGCCAGTGCAGCGGCACGGTCACCGATTTGCCCGGTGTCATTTCGATCAACTCACCGCTCTGCACATGGGTCAGCCCCGCAATGCTTGGCACAAGGCCCCAGGCGGTGCCGTTCAGACAGCAGGCCAGATAGCCTTCGTATGAGGGAACCATGTTCAGCGAGACATTCACCGTTTCCCCGAAAGCGATCATCATCCACTGTTCCTGAATGGTGTCCTTGCGGTCGAAGGCCAGACAGGCGGAATCGCGGATCGTGTCGATAGAAACCCCGGCCTTGAACGTGTCTTCGTAGAATTCCGGCGCCGCCACCGCGATGTATTCCATCGACCCAAGCGACAGGCGGCGACAGCCCTGCACCGGCTTTTCGATCGCGGTCACAACGGCCAGCGCCTCGCCCGACTTGAGGTTCTGTTCGGTGTGGTCCTGATCGTCGGGCAGGATGTCGAACCGAACGCCCAATTCGTCGGACGCGCGCTTGATGACGCCGGGAAACCATGTGGCCAGGCTGTCATTGTTCACCGAAATCCGGATCGTCGCGGCGGTGTTATCGGACGTGCCGGCGAGCGTATTCATCCGTTCGGCCAGCTCATGCTGAAGAAGCGTGACCTGTTCGATATGGCGGCAAAGCTGAAGCCCGGCTTCGGTCGGGACACAGGGCCGGCCCCGGATCACAAGCACCGATCCGACCTTCTCTTCGAGCTGTTTGATTCGCTGTGAGACCGCCGATTGGGTCACATTCAGCGATTTGGCGGCCGCATCGAAGCGTCCTTCCCGCACGACAGCCGCCAAAGCCACTAATGCATCGTAATCAAAGTCCATGAATCTCAAACTTTTTCAATTAGAGTTACTAATGGATATTCAGCATGCACACAGCATATGCAAGTGAAATGTCCGCCAATCAATAGATTTACGAATAATCTATTAGTCAGACTTAAGCGCGCCGGTTTTGCCTAGGTTTCCAGATTGGAAACAGGGTGTTCCTAATCGTGAATATTGGTATCTTATCCACAGAGACCTGAACGGTGGGGGCCATATGTCGGGACAACTTCTACGCGAAAGATTCATGGTACGTTTTGTCGGGATGTCGAAGTACACCCGAACGGCGGCTTGGTTGGTGGTTGGTGGCTATTTAGCACAAGCGCTTGCCGGGGCCGTGCTTGGTAACTACCTGCTTTCATTGCCACTTGCGTGGTGGTCCGTTCTGTTGATGGTGCTGACGGCACTCTTCATCGGGACGCGCCTTCGCGGGCTGAACAACATCGTGCATGAGTGCACGCACTCGTCCTTCGCGGAACGGCGCGAAGACAACGTGACAATCGGAAGGTTCTGCTCGGCCGTCCTGACGGGGTGCTTCAAGCAGTACAAAGCCGATCACCTGTCGCACCACGCACATCTGGGCGATTACGCCCATGACGCGGAGATGGCGGCCATCGAAAAGCTGCGTCTGCACGACCCGCTGACGCCGCGCACGATCCTGCGGCATATCATGACGCCTTTGCTGGGGCGGCATCTGAAGATGTATTCGGGCGTGAACCTGTCTGGCGAAGACGGCAGGCTGTTCTTTGGAATGAAGGTTGGCCTTCTGGTCGCGATCTTTGCCTTTGCGATCGTTAACCCGTGGACGGCGCTTTTCTTTGTGATCCTGCCTTTGTTCTACATCTTCCCGACGCTGAACTTCTGGACGGACTGCCTGGATCACGCCGGTCTGGTGGGAAAAGAGGACGAACTGGAAGCCTCGCGCAACGTTCTGGCGCCCGCGCCCGTGCGGCTGCTGTTCTTCCCGCGCAACGACTGCTTTCACCTTGTGCATCACCTGTTCCCGCAGGTTCCGGCACGGCATTTGCACGTCGCGCATGAGGAACTCTGCAAGGATCCTGAGTATCGGTCGCAGCCAACGGCGTCGTACCCGACTCACAAATCCTTGTCCGAGCTTCTTCCGGTTCCGTTTGTTTCCGGAAAAAGAGTTGACACGTAGTATCGTATCGTCTTATACGGAATAAGCAGGACTTATATATGATTTCATTGACGAGACGATCAGACAGCACATCACGAGGGGTGTTTTTCGGTCGAAGACGTTGATGCAGTATCTGGTAAATGGTTAAGGGGTCGCTCTGTTTGAGCGACCCCCTTTTTTTGGGGAACACCGTTCCGGTTTCTTATTGCGAACGCCCTGGCGGGCGGATCTTCTTTTCAGATCATCGGCTGCTCAGACGGTCTCTGCCCGTTCACCGATAGCAAGGCCACCCCGGCTGGGGACGAGGTGGCGGTGGTCCCTCAGGCGACCTCCGGCAGTTTCAGACCTGTCTTGATCCGGAGGTCTACGTAGTCACCGCGACGTTCGAGAACGATATGCGGCATGCTCGAGTTTGTGTTGTGGCAGGCACGCAGAACCAGTGCCTGAAGCGCATTGATACGCTCGGCAACCGAAGCGCCAGGCCCGAAAGCTGTGCGATCTTCGAGGTTTAGAATAACAACCTCGTCCCGGTGAAGAGACTGGCTCAGCTCGATCAGCGACGTGAGGGTGTCTTCGGCGTCCTGATCCGTAAGGTCCGACAACTCGGAAGCGACCATGGCGAGCGGGCCGTCAGCCCAGGTGTGGAGCTCACCTGTATACGGCTGGCGCTTAGCATAGATCTCATCTGTATCAGAGCCAGTCAGGGGGGGCTGGCTGCCTGTGGATGGGACTTGCGTTACTCGTTCCATGGGTCGTTCCTTCTGGGCCGTCGTAGCAAAGAGTGGGTCGTTTTTGGTGTTTGACGGTAGGTATCGTGACGTTCAATCAGCTTAACGAATGTGGCCAAACATTGGCAGCGCTGTATTGTTCGCGGATGGTCCGCAATGATTGCGGTTTGGGATAAGCATTGCTGATCTGAAAACCAAATGTGTCACAAGCATGGCAAATGCAGGAATTCCCCTAATTCCACATTAGCAAAATTGATTTGAATTGCGCTTTATCCTGTGGATGATTCGGGCACTCGCTGGGGGTAACTTTGCGTCGCAAGGCCCGTAAGCGTTAATTATTCGATAACGGACGGCTGAAATTGAGGCACCCGGGTGGTACCGATTGCCCGGAATCGCGAACGCCCGGCACGGCCCTTCGGCGGGCGACCGGGCGTCAGGCACAAGGGCGAAACGTCAGCGCAGGACGTAAACCGAACAGGGCGATCGGCGCACGACCCGCGAGGCCGTCGACCCGAGGAAATAGTCCTCGACCCCCGGGCGGTGCGATCCGACGATGATCAGGCCGCACCCCTCATCGGCCGCAAAGCGGGTGATCTCGACCCCGGGCTTGCCGGTGATCACCTGGCAATCGATATCGTCCGCGCCCCCGGCGGCCTCTTCGAGACGCGACTGGATGCGCTGGGTCAGGTGGTTCTCGGACTTCACGGTCACGAACTCGGCGACGAAGCCGCTGACTGCTTCGAGCACGGTCAAAAGCGTTATCTTCCCGCCGGGGTTCAGCAACTTGCGCGCAACTTCGATTTTCTGCGCCACGACCGGTTCATGATCGATCGCGACCGGGATGAGAATTTTGTCGTGCATGTTCAGAACTCCTTTGCGAGATCGGATAATGGGTCAGGCGGCAGCCAACCGGCGCGCACCATCGATATAATGTTTGGGAACCATAAGGCCCTCGGCCTTGGCCGCTTCAAGCGCTGCGATGCGCCGGGTGCCCGGAAGACGCGCGCCGTCCAGCCCCTCGATCAGCCCCAGCAGGGTTTCAAGCCGGTCGGCGAAATGCGTGCCTTCTTCATTAGGGCGAATGGCGATCAGTGTCTGACCCACACGCGGCGACGGCCCATCGGGATTGAAGAATGAGCTTGCCTCGACGCTCAATGCGCTGCCGGTGAAGACCGCAGCCAGGATTTCGACCATCAGCGCGAGGGCTGTGCCTTTGGCCTCCCCCGCTGGCACCATCGTGCCTGCGAGCGCGGCTTCCGCGTCGGTCGTCGGGTTGCCCTCGGCATCCAGTGCCCAGCCTTCGGGGATCGGCTTGCCCGCCTTGTGCGCGTTCATAACCTTGCCGCGCGCCACCTTCGACAGCGACAGGTCGATGACCAGCGGGTGTTGCCCGGGTCGCGGGGCGGAAAAAGCGATGGGGTTGGTGCCGAAGACGGCCTTCGCGGCCCCCCAGGGTGCGATGGCCTTGGGCGAATGCGCAAACATCATGCCCATCAGGCCCGCGCGTGCGATCTTGTCGACCTGCACGGACAGGGCGCCGCAGTGATGCGAGTTGGCGATG
>JABDPT010000200.1 GCA_013042605.1 Paracoccaceae bacterium | reverse complement strand
CGGCATCAGGGCGTTGGTCTTGCCCATCACCCAGTCCACGGCCCCGTCCCGCATAAGGGGTGCTGCGTCCTGCGGCCCATCATGCGTGCGTGCGATGATGGATTTGTGGCGGATCAACTCTGCCGCGGGACCATCGACGTCATAGCCTTTCGGGATGCGCGCCAGATCGGGCGCGCCGGTCGTGCAGCCCACGCGTTCCGCGCTGTCGAGCGCAGCCGTCAGCGCCCTGAACTCCACCGGATCGCTCACCATATCACGATAGCGCGTCAGTTGCCCAGGGCTTAGACCATAAAGCCCGGTCCCATACCCGATCCCACCGGCATGGATCGACAGGTGCATCCCCGGTGAGCGGTTCGGATGATCCCCGGCCCAGAACACCAGATGCATGTGTGCGTTGTAAGGCGACTTGTC
Organism: Paracoccaceae bacterium; assembly: GCA_013042605.1. Taxonomy (GTDB): domain Bacteria; phylum Pseudomonadota; class Alphaproteobacteria; order Rhodobacterales; family Rhodobacteraceae; genus JABDPT01. The sequence goes on along the minus strand of JABDPT010000200.1, from coordinate 11,805 downwards.
CTTTGAAAACCGCACATCGCGGTTGATCCGGCGCAGCGAGCCATTGACCTTGGCTTGCGCCGTCAGCGGCGGGTCGAGGGCAGCCATATTCCCGGCCAGCGCCTCGATAAAGGCGAGTGCCGCGTCCTTGTAATGCGCCTCGTACCGCGCCCGGTTCGCCTCGAACCAGTCGCGGGAGTTGTTTTGGGCAAGATCGGCAAGAAAGCCGAATGTGTCTTGCGTGAAATGGGCGGCCATTTGGGATGCTCCATCATTGTGACTATGGCCAAACCTACCCCCGGCGACTGGTAAAATCCCCCCTGAAATCCCCCGATCACCGCATCTTGACGCTTGCCAATCGGGCGACGCGCGCCCATTCAGGGCGGCATGAATGGCGCCCCTGATATTCTGTGCATAGGATCGGTTCTTTGGGACGTGATCGGCCGGGCCGGGGCCGTCATGCGCGTCGGCTCTGACGTTCCGGGCCGCATCACTCGCCTTCCCGGCGGGGTCGCCATGAACATCGCCGTCACCCTGCGCCGCTTTGGCATGACCCCCGGATTGCTGACCGCCATCGGGCGCGACGAAGAGGGGCAGGAACTTCTGGCGGCCTGCGAACGGATGGGCCTGATTACCGATCACGTGTATATCTCCGACGATCTGCCGACCGACCTTTACATGGCCGTCGAAGGCGCCAACGGCCTGATCGCGGCCATCGCGGATGCGCATTCGCTTGAGCGTGCGGGCGACAAGATCCTGCGCGCCCTGCATGACGGGACATTGGGGGATAAGGAACGGCCCTATGCAGGGCGGATCGCCCTGGATGGCAACCTCACGCAGGCGCTCTTGTCCGAGATCGCGACCTCGCCCTTTTTTGCCCAAGCCGACCTGCGCGTGGCCCCCGCCTCGCCCGGAAAAGCCGAACGCCTTCTGCCGCTGCTCGCCGTGCCCACGGCCACGCTTTACGTCAATCTCGAAGAGGCGGGGCTTTTGCTGAAATCACCGCAGTCCAATGCACCCGATGCCGCCCATGCCCTGCACAGCCGGGGGGCGGCGCGCGTGCTTGTCACCGATGGCGGGAAGACAGCCGCCGAGTGCGGGCCCGACGGACTTTTGACCGCGACGCCTCCGGAAGTGCTGGTGACCCGCGTCACCGGGGCGGGCGATACGTTTCTGGCCGCCCATATCGCGGCCGAGGCGCGCGGTGCGGCCCCCGATCAGGCGCTTGGCCAAGCCTTGCAAGCCGCCGCCGATTATGTATCCGGGGATGTCCCGTCATGAGTGTTCCTCTCACGTTTTCACCCGAGGTTGCCGCCGCCCGCGCGCAAGGCGCCCCCATCGTGGCGCTGGAATCAACGATCATCACCCACGGCATGCCCTATCCGCAAAACCTCGACACCGCGCGGCGCGTCGAAGACACGGTACGCGCGGGCGGCGCGACACCGGCCACCATCGCGGTGCTGGACGGCGCGCTGCATGTCGGCCTGACGCCCGCAGCGCTCGAAACGCTCGCGCAGGCGCGGGACGTCGCCAAGCTTTCGCGCGCCGATCTCGCCGTCTGCATGGCCACCGGCGGCACCGGCGCGACCACAGTTGCGGCCACGATGATCGCCGCCCATCTCGCCGGGATCGCGGTCTTCGCCACGGGCGGCATCGGCGGCGTGCATCGCGGGTCCGAAGACAGTTTCGACATCTCCGCCGACCTTCAGGAACTGGCGCAAACCCCCGTGACCGTGGTCGCCGCCGGGGCCAAGGCGATTCTCGACCTGCCCAAGACGCTCGAAGTGCTTGAAACCAATGGCGTGCCGGTGATCGCGGTCGGGCACGACGCCCTGCCCGCCTTTTGGTCGCGCGACGCGGGTCTTGCCGCCCCCTTGCGCCTTGATACGCCGGCCGAGATTGCCGCCGCGCACCGGATGCGCGGCACGCTTGGCCTGCCCGGTGGTCAGCTTGTCGCCAACCCGATCCCGCAAGACGCCGAGATCCCGGCCGAAACCCTCGCCCCCCTCATCGAACAGGCCGAGGCCGAGGCGCGCGTCGCCGGGATCACCGGCAAAGCCGTCACCCCGCACCTTCTGGCCCGGTTGTTCGAGCTGACCGAGGGCCGGACACTGACCGCCAATATCGCACTTGTTCTCAACAATGCGGCACTTGCCGCCGAAATTGCCCGCGAGATCGTCAATCAGACCCCCAAATAGGCCACCTGCGACCCCCGTGCCATTGTCGTTGCATCCATTAGCACCTACGTTTCGATCGTTCCGCTGGAAATGAATCATGACCACCCCATTCGATGAGCTTGAGCCGCAAAAAAAACGCCGGCATCCGATCCTGTCAGGACTGCGCACAAGCTTTCTGACCGGTCTGATCGTGATCGCACCGATCGGGCTGACGATCTGGCTGATCTGGACGGTCGTCGGCTGGATCGACGGAGTGGTGCTGCCGCTGGTCCCCGGTCGCTTCAACCCCGAGCAATATATCGGCATCAACCTGCGCGGTGTGGGCGTGATCTTTTTCCTCGTCTTCACGGTCCTGATCGGCTGGCTGGCCAAGGGGTTCATCGGGCGATCGCTTCTGCGCTGGGGCGAAAGCATCGTGGAAACGCTGCCCGTCGTGCGCTCGGTCTATTCGGGGCTGAAACAGATCGCCGAAACCGTCTTTACGCAATCGGACCGCAGCTTCGACAAGGCCTGCCTGGTGGAATATCCGCGCAAGGGCATCTGGGCCATCGCCTTCATCTCGTCCACCGCCAAGGGCGAAATCGACAGCGGCATCCCGGTCAATGAACAAAAAGTATCGGTTTTCCTGCCGACCACCCCGAACCCGACCTCGGGCTTTCTGCTCTTCCTGCCGCGCAGCGATGTGATCGAGCTGAAGATGACGGTTGAAGATGCCGCCAAGCTGATTATTTCGGCGGGGCTCGTCTATCCCAGCAATGGCAAGGGCAACGGGGTCAATGGTGCGAAACCGGTCGAGGTGGCAGATCCCGTGCGCGAGCCCGCCGAAACCGGTTAATCGAACATCGCCCGCAGATCGACGCTAGGCTCTTTGCCGAGCTTCGCCTTGTGGTCGGTCAGAAACGTCTCGGCGGCGGCACGCCCGGCGGCCTTGAGCTGGCCCAGCAGCAAGGGCGACGGCACCATCTTGGTCGCGACACTCAGGTCCGTCATCAGCGCATCATCGGCGATCATGTGAACGAGCACGTTCTTCATGGCACCCTTTTCCACGCGCCCCTCGGCGATCAGGTTACGCACGAATTCGATGGCGCGCAGTTCGCGCAGAAGCGAGGAATTGAACGAGATCTCGTTGATCCGGTTCAAGATATCCTGCGGGCTGATCGGTAGCTCATCGCGCCTCAATGGGTTGATGTTGACGACCACCACATCATCGGGGAAGTCGGGTGCAAAAAGCGGGAACAGCGCGGGGTTGCCGGTATAGCCGCCATCCCAGAACGCCTCGCGCTGCCCGGTTTTCGGATCGTCGATCTCCACCGCCTGAAACAGCGTCGGCAGACAGGCAGAGGCCATCATCACATCGGTGGTGATCTCTTCATACTCGAAGACGCGAATCTTGCCTGTACGCACATTGCTGGCACAGATGAAAAGCGCCGGTCCGGTGTGGGCACAGACGGTTTCGTAATGGAACCGCTTCACGATCCGTTCCAGCGGATTGCGATAGAACGGGCCATAGGCATAGGGCGAAAACACCCGGCTTGCGGCGTCGGCCAGCGAAAAGGGCAGAGAATACTCCATCGCGCGGCTGATCATGCCTGGCGCGGGCGAGATGCCGGTCATCCAGCTGGCCATGCGCAAGTCGCTCAGCGCGCCGACCTGGGTCCAGAGCCAATCCAGATTGCGCCGCGCGCCCTCGCGGCCGCCTTCGATCAATCCGGCCTTGAAAGCCGCGCCGTTCAGCGCCCCCGCCGAGGTGCCCGAGATTGCCGCAACCTCGATATCGTCCTCATCCAGCAACCGGTCGAGCACACCCCAGGTGAACGCGCCATGCGCGCCCCCGCCCTGAAGTGCAAGATTGATCCGGGTCACCATGCCATCCCTCGTCTTCTGGCCTTAAATATTCCCGCCGGAGGCATGATTTTTCGAAGAAAAATCGCGGCCGCTCACAGGGCCGTCCAACCGCCATCGACACTGATCGTGGTGCCGGTGATCTGGGCCGCCGCGTCCGAGGCCAAAAACACCGCCACGCCGCCCATCTGTTCGACGGTCGCAAACTCCTTGGACGGTTGCCGCTTGAGCATGACGTTCTTGATCACGTCCTCCCGGCTCATGTCGTATTCCTTCATCGTGTCGGGGATCTGCGCCTCCACCAGCGGGGTCAGCACATAGCCCGGACAGATCGCATTGGCGGTGATCGGCTCTTCGGCGGTCTCCAGGGCCACGGTCTTGGTCATCCCGACGATCCCGTGCTTGGCCGCGATATAGGCCGATTTGTAAGGCGACGCGGTCAGCCCATGGGCCGAGGCGATGTTGATCACCCGGCCCCAGCCCGCCTTGCGCATCATCGGAAGCGCGGCGGCGGTGGTGTGAAAGGCTGACGTGAGGTTGATCGCGATGATCGCGTCCCATTTATCGACCGGAAACTGGTCGATCGGGGCGACATGCTGAATGCCTGCGTTGTTGACCAGAATATCGCAGGCCCCGGCGGTTTCGACCAGCGCGCGGCATTCCTCACCCTTGGACATATCGCCCTTGATATAGCGCGCCTTGGTGCCGGTCTCATCCGCGATTTCCCTCGCCAGCGCGTGGTCCTCGTCACGCTCGGTAAAGCTGTTGAGCACCACATTCGCCCCGGCTCGTGCCAGTTCCCAGGCAATGCCAAGCCCGATGCCAGAGTTCGATCCGGTGATGATCGCGGTCTTTCCGCTGAGCGACATGAGCCCCTCTCCTCGTGGTTTTTCCTGTAGTTGCCGCACCATAGATGCTGCACCTGCAAAGAACAGCACCGAGTGGCGCGATTTTTCAGACTGCCCAAAAAAAACGCCCGCACAAGGCGGGCGTTGAGTTATTGAGGCAGGTTTCATACAGGCAAGAAACCTATCGAGCAGTGCTCTCCTTATACGCAAGGCATTGCCACTGGCCAAGCTAAAAGTTTGAAAAGGCTCAAAACCCCCACTACGCTTGGCGCAATCAAGACAGGCACATCGGGGATTGTTTCCGAAATGATCACAAACCTTTTATCGATTCTTCGAAACGCGGCACTGGCGTTAGCGCTCGCGTCGCTCGCCGCGCCGTTGGGTGCAGAGCCGCGCCATGGCATAGCTATGTATGGCGACCCTGCCCTCCCACCGGATTTTGTGTCTCTGCCGCATGTAAACCCCGATGCTCCCACCGGCGGACGCATCGTTCAGGGCGAGGTCGGCAGTTTTGATTCCCTCAATCCCCACATCCTCAAGGGCCGTGTGCCATGGCAGCTTCGGTTTCTGGTCCACGAGTCCCTGATGGCCCGTAGCTATGACGAACCGTTCAGCCTTTACGGCCTTCTCGCCGAATCGATTGAGACTGACGAGGACCGGACCTGGGTCGAATTCACCCTTCGGGAAGAGGCGCGATTCTCGGACGGGTCACCAGTCACGGTCGAGGATGTGCTCTGGTCCTATGAGACGCTCGGCACCGTCGGCCACCCGCGCTATCACGGAAGCTGGGCCAAGGTGGCACGTGCCGAGGCGGTTGGCCCGCGCACCGTGCGGTTCACCTTCAACGAGCCCGACCGGGAACTGCCGCTGATCATGGGGCTGCGCCCGATTCTGAAGAAGGCCCAGTGGGAGGGGCGCGATTTCGCCGAAAGCGGGATCGATATCATCCCGATCTCATCCGCGCCTTACGTGATCGACGATTACGAGCCCGGCCGTTTCGTCTCGCTTCGCCGCAACCCTGATTACTGGGGCGCCGATCTGCCCATTCGGCGCGGCACCAACAATATCGACGAGATCCGGATGGAGTTCTTCGGCGATGCCGGTGTGATGTTCGAAGCGTTCAAGGCCGGCCTTCTGACCACGATGCGCGAAACCAACGCGGCCAAATGGGACGAACAGTACGATTTCCCCGCCGTGCAATCGGGCGATGTCGTCAAATCGCTGATCCCGCATCAGCGCCCCTCGGGGATCAGCGGCTTTGTGATGAACACCCGCCTTCCCGTCTTTGCCGATTGGCGCGTGCGCGAGGCGATGATCCAGGCATTCAATTTCGAGTTCATCAATCAGGTCCTCAATGGCGGCGAAGCGCCGCGCATCACGTCCTATTTCTCGAACTCGGTTCTGGGGATGGAGTCGGGGCCGGCCACGGGGCTGGTGGCCGAATACCTCGCGCCTTTTGCGGGTGACCTACCCCCCGGCGCAATCGACGGCTATGCCCTGCCGGTGTCTGACGGCAGCGAGCGCAACCGCGCGGGCATTCGCGCGGCACTTGCCCTTTTGGAAGAGGCTGGGTGGACCGTGGCCGGGGATGGCGTGATGAAGAACGCGGGCGGCGCCCCGCTGACGTTCGAGATCCTGCTGACCCAGGGATCGACGGAAAATCAACGGATCACGGATATCTACGTGAGCGCGCTGAACCGTCTTGGCATCATGCCCACGGCTACCACGGTCGATGGCGCGCAATACAAAGAGCGCACGACAGAGTTCGATTTCGGCATGACGCCCTATACCCGCGGCCTGTCGCTTAGCCCCGGAAATGAACAGCTTCTTTATTGGGGGTCAGAGGCCGCCGATACGCCCGGGTCGCGCAACCTTATGGGCATGAAATCCCCCGCGGCCGAGGCGATGATCGACCGGCTTTTGAACGCGACCAGCCGCGAAGAGTTTCTGGCCGCCGCCCGCGCGCTGGACCGGGTGTTGACTTCGGGCCGCTATGTCGTGCCGTTTTGGCACAATCCCGTCTCGCGGCTTGCCCATGTGCGGCAACTCAAATATCCCTCGCGCCTGCCAATCTATGGCGACTGGATCGGCTTTCAGCCGGATGTCTGGTGGTATGAGGAATGACAACATGAAGAAACTGGTCATTGTTGCCCTTGTTCTGACCCTTGCAGGATGCGCGACTGTCGAAGGGCTTGGTCGGGACATTTCGGCAGGCTCGCGCAAGGTGTCGAACGCGCTTTAAACAAGGATCGGCGGATTTCGGCCAAGTCTTAGGAATTTTTTCACCTCCCCCGGTCTTGTGAGGCAATATCACCCGTGGGAGGCGCCATTCATGACCTGGACCGATATCGAACACCGCTGGACCGATCTGATCGACCATATCCGCGAACGCTGGCCGGAAACGGCGGCAGAGCACCTGCATGCCATTGCCGGCGACCGGGCGCGGTTCACCGATTACCTGGCCGAAGTGCACAAATTAACTTGGGCCGAAGCGGCGGATGCGATCGAGGTCTGGCTGTTTCAGCGGGCGCGCGTCGGGATCTATTGATCCAGAGATGTGACCCACAGAATGGTCGCATCTTCCTGACTGACCGACACGACGTTATGCCCCATGGTCGCGTCGTAATAGGCGCTGTCGCCCCGGCGCATTTCCACAGGTTCGTAGAATTCGGTGTAAAGCCGGATCACACCGGTCAGAACATATAGAAATTCTTCGCCGTCATGGCGGACCCAGCCGTCGAATTCCTCCATCGACCGGGCACGAATGCGCGCGCGATAGGGCAGCATCGCTTTCTTGGTCAGTGCCGCGGCCAACATCTCGTGTTCATAGGTCGCGGTGGGATGGGCGCGCGCCTCGTCCGCACGGGTGACGGCCATCCGCCCGCCCGCCTGCCCTTCGCGCGGCGGGGTGAAAAGCTGCGGCACGGAAATCTCAAGCCCCGTGGCGAGCTTCTTGAGCGCATCGTAGGTCGGCGACATCTGTCCGTTTTCGATCTTCGACAGGGTCGAGCGCGCCAGACCGGCCTGCCGCGCGGCCTGTTCCAGCGTCCAGTTGCGCGAGCGGCGCAGATGGCGCACCCGCGCGCCCAGGTCGAGCGCCTGTGGCACCTCATCCTCACCGCTTTCGCGGGCAAGGCGGATCAGGCTGGGTTCGTTCGCGTCGGACATGGGCGCGGTATAGGCGCGCGGGCGCCCCGGTTGCAATACGCGGGCATTTGCGCGAAGCGATGCGCCATGCTGTCGATCGACGATACCGGCCCGCCGCCGCCTTGCCCTGCGCCGTTCAACCTGGCGTCTTACGTGCTTGCGCACGCGCAGGACACACCGGACAAGATCGCGCTTGCGGTGCTTGGTCCGTCTCGGGCCGAACGGTGGAGCTTCGGACGGCTGAACGCGGCGGTGCTGGGCGTGGCGGGCGCTTTGCAGGCACGTGGGTTCACACCGGGCACGCGGGTACTTTTGCGGCTGGGCAGTACGGTCGAATTTCCCGTCGCCTTTCTTGCCTGCGCCGCCGCCGACCTCGTGCCTGTCCCGGTCTCGGCCCAACTGACCGCGCCCGAGCTGCGGGGGCTCATCGCCGAAGTGACGCCAAAGCTGATCATCGCCGATCCTGCCCTACCCTGGCCGGAAACCGACCTGCCGCTGATCACGCTTGATGACCTCGCGGACCTGCACGACCACGCCCCCGGCACGCCTGTTCAGGGCGATCCTGACCGCGCCGGATATATCGTCTTTACCTCGGGCACGTCCGGGGTCGCGCGCGGTGTCGTTCATGCCCACCGTGCAATCCACGCGCGGGCTATGATGCGCGATGGCTGGACAGGGCTGGGGCCGACGGACCGCGTGCTGCATGCCGGGGCGTTCAATTGGACCTATACGTTGGGCACTGGCCTTCTTGATCCCTGGGCCGCCGGGGCGACGGCCCTTGTTCCCGCAGCCGGGGTCACCCCCGCGCAGCTTCCCTTGCTTCTGCAGCGCCATCAGGCCACGATTTTTGCGGCGGTTCCCGGGGTTTATCGCCAAATCCTCAAGTCGTCCATCACCCTGAAACTGCCCGCCCTGCGGCATGGTCTTTCCGCCGGAGAGAAGCTGCCCGACAGCTTGCGCACCCGCTGGGCCGAAGCCACCGGCACCCCGGTTTTCGAAGCCTTCGGGATGAGCGAATGCTCTACTTTCGTCTCAGGAAGCCCCGCGCGCACCGCCCCGGCCGGAACGCTGGGCTTTGCCCAGCCGGGGCGAAGTATCGCCGTGCTGGACGACAGCGGCGTACCGGTTCCACGAGGCACCGAAGGCACCTTGGCCGTGCTACGCGCCGATCCGGGGCTGATGCTCGGCTATCTTGGCCATGCCGACGAGACCGAGGATCGCATGCGTGGCGACTGGTTTCTGACCGGCGACAGCGTGACCATGCGCGATGATGGCGCGGTCGAATATCATGGCCGCAGCGACGACATCATGACCGCGGGCGGATACCGCGTGTCACCGGTCGAGGTGGAAGCAGCACTTGCGACCCATCCCGATGTCGCTGACGTCGCCGTGACCGAGGTCGCCGTCAGCCCGGAAACCACTCTCATCGCTGCCTTCATCGTGAGCGGGCGTGAACTGGACGACGCAGCCCTTTCGGGGCATATGTCGGACCACTTGGCGCGCTACAAACACCCGCGCCTCTTTGTCCGCGTCGATACCCTTCCCAAAAGCGCCAATGGCAAGCTGATGCGCCGCCATCTGCGCGAACGTTACGAGGCCCGCCATGGTCAAGCTTGATATCCTGTCCGACCCGATCTGTCCGTGGTGCCTGATCGGCAAGGCGCATCTTGACCGCGCGCTGACCGCCCACCCCGATCATCCGTTCGAGATCGAGTGGCATCCGTTTCAGTTGAACCCCGACATGCCCGCAGGCGGCATGGACCGGCGCGAATACCTTGAGACCAAGTTCGGCGGGCGTGAGAATGCCATCGCCGTTTACAGCCAGATCGCCGAGGCCGCTGAAAAGGCCGGGATCGAGATCGACTTTGCCGCGATAAAACGCACGCCCAACACGCTGGATGCGCATCGCCTGATCCATTGGGCGGGGCTTGAGGGGCGGCAGACCGCCATCGTGTCGTCGCTCTTTCGCGCCTATTTCCGCGAGGGGCGCGATATCGGGGATCATGGCGTTCTGCTCGATCTGGCCGAAGCCGCAGGGCTTGACCGGGCGATGACCGAGCGCCTTCTGACTTCGGACGCCGATGCCGCCGACATTCGGGCGCGCGACGAACATGCCCGCGCACGGGGCGTGACCGGCGTGCCGACCTTCGTGCTGGCCAATCAGCATGTGCTGCCGGGCGCGCAACCGCCCGAGCTTTGGGGCAACGTGATCGAAGAGATTACGGCGCAACTCAACAGCGCCTCCGATGCCTAGGCGTCTGTCGCGCGCCGAGTTCGTCGCCCTAATGGCGATGCTCTTCGCCACCATCGCGTTTTCCATCGACGCGATGCTGCCCGCATTGCCCGAGATCGCGGATGAATTGACGCCGGACGCGCCGAACCGGGCGCAACTCATCATCACAAGCTTTGTGTTGGGCATGGGGATCGGCACGCTTTTCACCGGGCCATTGTCGGATGCCTATGGGCGTAAACCGGTAATCATCGGCGGCGCGGTGATTTACATCATCGCCTCGGGGCTGGCCTGGGCGGCCAATTCTCTTGAACTGATGTTGGCCGCACGGGTGTTGCAGGGGTTGGGCGTTGCCGGCCCACGTGTCGTGGCGCTGGCGATCGTGCGCGATCTTTACGAAGGGCGCGGGATGGCCCAGCTGATGTCCTTCGTGATGATGGTCTTCACGCTTGTCCCTGCTGTCGCCCCGGCGATTGGTGCGGGCATCATCGCCGTTGCGGGATGGCGCGCGATCTTCGCCGCTTTCGTTCTTTTCTCGCTGATCTCGGTGGGTTGGCTTGCGCTTCGGCAGGAAGAAACGCTGCCCATCGAGAAACGCCGTCCCTTCAAGCTTACCGTGCTTGCCGCCGGGGTAAGCGAGGTCGTGCGCAATCGTCAGGTGATGCTGACCATCGTCGTAATCGGGCTCAGCTTCGGCATCCTTTTTTCCACGCTGGTCAGCACACAGCCGGTCTTCGATGTGCTTTTCGACCGGGGCGATACCTTTCACTGGTGGTTCGCCCTGATCGCGTTGATCGCCGCGTTCGGCAGTGTGCTGAACGCCCGGATCGTGATGCAGCTGGGCATGCGGCGCGTCGCATCGCTCAGCTTTCTCGCGCAGGGTTTTGCCGCGGCGGCAATGCTGGTGGTGGCCGCGATGGCGCAGTGGCAGGCACCCTGGGCCTTCGGGTTCTATGTCGGCTGGACGGCGAGTGTGTTTTTCATGGCCGGGCTGACCATCGGCAACCTCAACGCGCTGGCTCTTGTCCCCATGGGTCATATCGCAGGCATGGCCGCGTCCATTGTCGGCGCCATCTCGACCATAGGCGGCGTGGCCATCGCGGCCCCCGTGGGCCTTGCCTTCGACGGCACCCCCCTGCCCGCCGCTCTCGGCGTATTGATATGCACAACAGCGGCTTATCTGATCACCCGCCAGCTAGGCGATCCCGCTCCAACACCCGTAACGGAGAGAACTTGATGACCCTGATGCCCCGCCAGAAAACACCCGACCTGACCGTTCCGCTTCTGGGGGGTGGGCAATTCGACCTCGGCTCTGAAACCGCCGAGCGCGGCACTGTGGTGTGTTTCTACCGCGGGCTGCATTGCCCGATCTGCGCGACCTATCTCAAGGAATTGCTGCGCCTCACACCCGAGTTCGCCAAGCGCGGCGTGGCGACCGTGGCCATCTCGTCGGACGGGGAAGAGCGTGCGCAGGCGATGGCCAAAAAGGTCGGCCCCGGCGACCTGCGGTTCGGCTATGACTTGCCGCTGGCCAGGGCCCGCGACTGGGGGCTTTATATCTCGACCTCGCGCGGGGTGACGT
>JABDPT010000193.1 GCA_013042605.1 Paracoccaceae bacterium | reverse complement strand
GCGGCGGGTCCGACCGGCCAGAGACCGATGCCACCGCACAGGCGGTGCTGTTCGTCGTCAGTGGGGCGTTGACCCTGACGCTGGGCGCGGTCGATCACGAAATGGGGCCGGGCGGCTATGCCTTCCTGCCTGCCGGGGCGGGGTGGCGCGTCAAGAACCGGGGGGATGAACCGGCGGTCTTTCACTGGATCCGAAAGGCCTATGACCCGGTCGACGGCATCGCGCCCCCAGAGCCCTTCGTAACCAACGAGGCGGACGTTCCGGCCCAGCCCATGCCCGACACCGATGGCGCATGGTCGACGCAGCGCTTCGTCGACCCGGCCGATCCGGCCCACGACTTCCACGTCAATATCGTGACGTTTCAGCCCGGGGCCGTCATCCCATTTGCCGAAACCCATGTGATGGAACACGGGCTATACGTGCTGCAGGGCAAGGCGGTTTACCGGCTTAACGACGACTGGGTCGAGGTCGAGGCGGGCGATTTCATGTGGCTGCGCGCCTTCTGCCCGCAGGCCTGTTACGCGGGCGGGCCAGAGCCTTTCCGCTACTTGCTTTACAAGGACGTAAACCGGCTCCCCCGGCTCGCGCGCTTTGGCTAAGGCTTAGGCAGATGGCGTTTATTCCGCCAATGCGGCACACCGGACCGTTGCCAAGGGCGCATCCGCCGCTATCGTGACCGCATAAACAGGCGGAGACGGTTGATGAGCGGGCTACTGGCACTTCTCGACGATGTGGCGGCGATTGCCAAAGTGGCGGCGGCGTCCGTTGACGACGTGGTGGGGCAGGCGGCCAAGGCCGGGGCCAAGGCCGCCGGCGCTGTGATCGACGATGCGGCCGTTACGCCGAAATATGTCTCTGGCTTTTCGCCAGAACGCGAATTGCCCATCGTCTGGCGCATCGCGCGCGGGTCGATCTTCAACAAGCTGATCATTCTGCTGCCTGTGGCCCTTGCCTTGTCGGCCTTTGCGCCCTGGGCGATCGCGCCGCTTTTGATGCTTGGGGGCGGGTATCTCTGTTATGAGGGGGCCGAAAAGATCTGGCACTGGCTCAATCCGGTCCCGCCTGACGATGTGCCGCTTGATGAAGAGATTTATGACGCCGAACATCTTGAGGAAGACAAGGTGAAGGGCGCGATCAAGACCGATTTCATCCTGTCCGCCGAGATCATGACCATCGCTCTGGCCGCGCTACCGCCGAACGCGTTCGCCTTTCAGGCGGCGGCGCTGGCGATCGTGGCGGTCGGGATCACCGTGCTGGTCTATGGCAGTGTCGCGCTGATCGTGAAGGCCGACGATGTCGGGCTGCACATGGCCGCAGAGGGGCGCACTGCGCTGACCCGCGGGCTGGGCAGCAGCATCGTTCGGGGCATGCCGGGCTTCATGAAGGTGCTGGTGACCGTCGGTACCGCCGCGATGCTTTGGGTCGGGGGCAGCATTCTTGTGCACAGCCTTGCCGAGATCGGGTTCGCGGGGCCCGAACACGTGATCCACGATATCGCGGTGGCGGTCGGCCACATGGTTCCTGCCATCGAAGGCATGCTGGAATGGACGACCAAGGCGGTCATCGACGGTATTCTGGGGCTGATTGTGGGGCTTGCGCTGATCCCGGTTGTGGGGGCGGTGACGCCGCTGTTCGCGCGCGCTAGTTGAGGTTTGCGGTGAAGGTGCAGCCTGATGAGCTTGACCCTGAATAGCCGCGCCCATCGGGCGTCAGCGTCGCGCGCCAGGTTTCCGTGACGTTGCCCCAGTCATTTGACGCGGTGATGGACAACCCGTTGAGCCGTGCTGTCGTCGTTCCCGATTGCCCCAGCGAATCCCGGATCGGGCCGGTGAAGACCCCACTGCCGCGCTGGGTCAGGCGTATTGTTCCGTTGACCCGGATGAACAGGGGGCATTTGGCGCTGTAGGACCACGTGCCGGTTATTGTTGGGCCGCTGGGCGCCGGTGCCGCGGCAACCACGGGGCAGCGTTTGACCCCCTCGGCGGTCAGAGCGGCGAGGGCGGCGGGAGAGCCAAGGGCATCCACAGTCAAATCCGTGCCGGATTGTGCGCCCAGAAAGCGCGCGAAGGCCGCGCGGGTGCGCGGGCCCGCCACGCCGTCCGCCCCGCCGGCGCTGCATCCCAGCGCGTTCAGCGCGGCTTGCGTCTCGCGCATGATGGCGCGGGGGTCGGGGGCGGCCTCGGGTGCGGGTGCGGGCGTTTCGGGTGTTTGAGGCGGTAGGGCCGCGACCTCCTCGGTGCCTTTCAATTCGTCCAGCAGCGATTGCGCCAGCAGCACCGTGAAATCGTCGGACTGGTCGGCATAGCGCGCGAGAAACGCCTCATAGGCGGCGACCGTGCCCAGCCCGCGCGCCAGTTCGAAATCGGCGCGGATACTGGATTGCGGTGCCGGCGCAGGGGTGGGTGCGGGGGCCTCGGCAACCGCCTCTTCGGGCGCGCTGCTGGCCGGGTTGAAATAGAACGATCCCAGAAGCTCATCGTAATAGGCCGGGAACTGCGCGTGGTTCTGCGTGCGCGCCAGATCGCGCACTTCGACCCGCAGATCGGACACAAGATCACGCAGTTCCAGCCCCGGCTGGCGCAATCGGGGCAGAAGCGCGCGGGTGAAGACCGAATTGGCGTCGGTGTCCGCGTCCGACAGCCGGTCAAGCGCCAGTTGCCCCGCACCGGCTGAGAACATGACGAAGGTCCCCTCGGGCGCGGCGATGCGGCCCAGACCGCGTGTGCCGCCGATGCTGCGCCCGGTCGAGGCCTCGAACGGGTTGTCGCGGCAGGCGTCGATGATGGCGATGGTGGTGCGGGCGCCCGTGGCGCGCACCCGGTCAAGCAGGCGCGACAGGGCAATGGATTCGCCCTTGATGAAGTCGCGGTCGCCGGATGTGGGGGCCACGATATCCGTGGGCAGCAGATAGTTTTCGCCGTCGATCTCGACCCCGTGGCCCGCGAAGAACACCAGCGCCGTGTCGCCCGGTTGCAACCGCCCGGTGAATTCGGAAATGCGGCGATTCATCTCGCGACGCGGAGCGTCGAGCACCGTGATGACCTCGAACCCCTGATCGTCCAGTGTGCCGGACACGGCCTCTGCATCGCTGACGGCCTTGAGCAGGGCGGGCACCTCGTCATAGCCGTTATTGCCGATCACGAGCGCCAGGCGCTGCGCCGCTGCGGCGGGCAGGGCGAGCGCGATCAGGACAAGGGCAAGACTGACGACGCGTAACAACGGGACCTCCGAAAATAGACCGAATCTCAAGGGAGTATGCACGCATTGTGCGCAGTCTGGTCAACGACGCCGTTTTGCATGCGACACCCCCAAACGAGAACCGCCCGGCAAGCGGGCCGGGCGGAATTGGTTTCGGATCGGTTCAGGTGCGCGGGTCGGGGGCCCAGTCGCCACCGATAAGCGCCTTGGCCTTTTCGGCAGCGGCCTCTGCCGTGATCCCGAACTCGCGGTAAAGATCGGCGATCGGGGCCGAGGCACCGAAGCCGTGCATGCCGATGAAGCCCGATTTCTCGCGCTTGCCACGCTCGCCGAAGAGCCAGCGATCCCAGCCAAAGCGCATCGCGGCCTCGATGGCCACGCGGACGGGGCCTGCGGGCAGGACCTTGCGGCGATAGGTTTCTTCCTGCTCTTCGAACAGCTCCCAGCAGGGCATGGACACGACGCGCGTGCCGATCCCTTCGGCCTGCAACAGGTCGCGGGCCTTCAGCGCGATCTCAACTTCGGAACCTGTCGCCATCAGGATCGCCTGACGCTTGCCCTCGGCCTCGGCCAGGACATAGGCGCCAAAGGCGGTCAGGTTCTTCATCTTGTGCTCGGTCCGCACCGTGGGCAGGCCCTGACGGGTCAGCGACAGCACCGACGGCGTTTTCGTGGTCGAGAGCGCCAGTTCCCACGCTTCGGCGGTTTCGACCGTGTCGGCAGGGCGGAACACGTTGAGGTTTGGCGTGGCCCGCAGCATGGCCAGATGCTCGACCGGCTGATGCGTCGGGCCGTCTTCGCCAAGGCCGATGCTGTCATGGGTCATCACATAAACAGGTGCCACACCCATCAGGGACGACAGGCGCATCGCGCCGCGCGCATAATCCGTGAAGGTCATGAAGGTGCCGCCATAGGGCTTGATCCCGCCATGCAGAACCATGCCGTTCATCGCCGCCGCCATGCCGTGTTCGCGGATACCGTAGTGAATATAGCGGCCCTTGCGGTTCGTCTGGTCGAAGATGCCCAGATCGGTCGTCAGCGTGTTGTTCGACCCCGTCAGATCGGCAGAGCCGCCGATGGTTTCCGGCATCACCGGGTTAACGACCTCAAGCACCATTTCAGATGACTTGCGGGTGGCGACCTTGGGCTGTTCTTCGGAAATTCGGCGCTTGAGGGCACGGATCACACCGGGCAGCTTTTTGGGCGTTTCGCCCGCCATCACACGGTTGAACTCCACCTGCCGGTTTGCCGACAACGCCTCGTACCGCTCGCTCCATTCGGCGCGTGCTTCGGCACCGCGCGATCCGATGGCCTCCCAAGCCGATTTGACGTCGGCGGGAACTTCGAACGGGCCGTGCATCCAGCCGTAAGCCTCACGCGTGGCCGCAATCTCGTCCGGGCCCAGCGGCGAGCCATGCGCGCCCTTGGTGTCCTGCTTGTTTGGGGCGCCGAAGCCGATATGGGTCTTGCAAGCGATCATCGTCGGCTTCTTCGACGATTTCGCCTTGGTCAGGGCCGCGTCGATGTCTTCGGGGTCATGCCCGTCGCAGGACAGAACCTGCCAGCCGGCGGCCTGAAAGCGTTTTTGCTGATCGGTGATGTCGCTGAGGGACACCTCGCCGTCGATCGAGATGTTGTTGTCGTCCCAAAGCACGATCAGCTTGCCCAGCTTTTGCATGCCTGCAAGGCCGATGGCTTCGTGGCTGATCCCTTCCATCAGGCAGCCGTCGCCGGCGATGACGTAGGTGTAGTGATCGACAACCTTCTTGCCGAACCGCGCGCGAAGCGCTTCTTCCGCGATGGCAAAGCCCACGGAATTGGCCAGACCCTGACCCAGCGGACCGGTCGTCGTCTCGATGCCCGTGGCGTGGCCGTATTCCGGGTGGCCTGCTGTGATCGACCCCCACTGGCGGAAGTTCTTGATCTGATCGAGCGTCATGTCTTCGTAGCCGGTCAGGTGCAGCAGCGCGTAAAGCAGCATCGAGCCATGGCCCGCCGACAGGATGAACCGGTCGCGGTCGGGCCAATGCGGGTCGGCAGCATCGAATTTCAGGTGTTTTTCGAACAGGACCGTGGCCACGTCGGCCATGCCCATGGGCATGCCGGGATGGCCGGAATTGGCGGCCTGAACGGCGTCCATCGCCAGGGCGCGGATCGCGCATGCCTTTTGCCAGTGATCGGGGTGAAGTTCTTTGAGGGTGGGGATGTCCACGGGGGCCTGTCCTTCGCGTCTGCGGTGCCGGGTGGCAGGACTGATACCAGCCCTACAGGCGAGTTCAAGCGCTGCCCGGCCTCTGATCAGCGCAATGGTGTGCATTCCCGGGCCAGTCCGCTAAAATTGTGATCAATCCGGGCGGTTCGATTCGCCCGCAACGGGACGACGAGGGGCCAATGAGCGATATTACCGAGCTTGAACGCCGTATCACTGCGGCTCTCGACAGGATCGGGGCCGGGGTCGAAGCGATGTCGACCGCCGACGATGGCGGTCTGGCCGAAGCGCTGGAAGCTGAGCGCATGGCGAACGCCCAGCTTGAAGAGCGCGTGCGCGCGATCAAGCAGACGCAGGAAACGACGCTGGCGCGGCTAGAGGCCGAAGTCGCGGCGCTGCGCCAGGCGGTGGCCGACACAGATGCCGACCTGCAGCAAGTTCGCAGCGTGAATGCCAGTCTGCGCGCCTCGAACGCCAAGCTGCGCGAGGCAAATGCGGCCGGCCTCGCGGATGCATCGCTTGTCAACGATGCGATGGAGGCCGAGCTTTCGGCCCTGCGCGCGGCCCGCGACGCCGACCGCGCCGAGATTGACCGGGTGCTTGGTACCCTTGAGCCTGTATTGACGGAGGCAGCAAATGCCTGAGGTGACCATTTCCATCGGAGGTCGCAACTTCGACGTGGCCTGTCAGGAAGGCGAAGAGCATTTCCTGAAATCCGCCGCTCAGATGCTGGATAACGAGGCGGCGACGCTTCTTAACCAGATTGGCCGGATGCCCGAGACGCGGATGCTGCTCATGGCCGGGCTTTTGCTGGCCGACAAGGCGGCGGGCACGGAAGACAAGATGCGGATGTTGGAAAAGCGCATCGGCGGGCTTCAGGCTGAGCTTGAGGAAATGCGCGAGGCGGCTCTGACCCCCAACACCGTCGAGGTGGCCCGGATCCCGCCCGAGGTGACGGACACGCTGGCCGAACTGGCCGCGCGGGCCGAAGCCATGGCCGACGCGGTCGAGGAAAAGGCCGGGGCCGTCGCCTAAGTCTCTATGTTAAGCCACATCGCCGATATCGCCGATCTGGTTGCGGCCACGGCGGTGGTCGCATCGCTTGTTTTCGTCGCGCTGGAAATCCGGCAATCGAACCGTCAGTCGCGGCTTGCCAATTGGCGCGATGTGCTGGCCGGTCTCAACACCTTCAAGGCGGCGACCAACGATCTGGCCTTTGCCGATATGGTGGCCCGGGGCCATGCCGATTACGCCGGTCTCGCTCCGCATGAGCGATTGAGTTTCGGGCTCTACCTCGAACAGGGCATCCACATGTACGGCAATTTCAACAAGCATGCCGAAATGATCCCGCCGGGCTATGACGGGCTTTCTGATGCCATCGAAAACTCTCTCTCGGAATTGCTGACCACGCCCGGTGCCCGCGCTTGGTGGGCCGAGGCGCGGGTCAAGCGCCGGATGATGGATGCGACGACCGCCCGGGTCGACCGGATACTGGCCGCCGCGAGCAAAGCCGAAAGGTTTTAAGCGTTGGCTTCGCGGATCTTGTTGGCGGCGTCCTTGTCATAGCCCACGCCCTTTTCGTCAAAGAGCTGATCCAACTCGCCCGATAGGGTCATCTCGGTGATGATATCGCATCCGCCGACGAATTCGCCCTTCACGTAGAGCTGTGGGATCGTGGGCCAGTCGGAATAGTCCTTGATGCCCTGGCGGATCGCGTCGTCGGCCAGAACGTTCACATCCGAAAACTGCACGCCCATGTAATTGAGCACCCCTGCCACGCGGCTTGAAAACCCGCATTGCGGCATTTCCTTGGTGCCCTTCATGAACAGCACCACGTCATTTGCTGTCACGGTATCCTTGATCTGGTCTTGCGCGGTCGTCTTCATTTCTTGTCATCCTTCTGTCGGGGCACGAAGGCCCGGGCATATTCCTGTGGGTCCTTGGGGACCCGAAACTCACCGGCATGGCCGCCACCGCCGCCGCCGGAAAAATAGCTTGCTTCGATCACGTGATGCCCCTTGCCGGGAGGCGCGCCGCGCGCTTGGCGGCTTTCGCGCCGTACGACGATAATCGCGCGCACGGCAAGCACCAAAAGGATCGCTGTGCTGATCGCAACAATGGGGCCAAAGCCGTTCATTCGGGTACTTTCGTCGTCAACGCCAGGGCGTGCAGTTCGCCATTCGCCCCGTCCATCTTGCCCTTGAGCGCGGCGTAGACCGCGCGCTGCTGCTGCACCCGATTCTGACCGCGAAAGCTTTCATCGACAACCTCGGCGGCATAATGATTTCCGTCGCCACGCAGATCGGTGATCGTGATCTTCGCTTTGGGAAACCCTTCGCGCAGAAGGTCTTCGATTTCCTGGGCCGTCATTGCCATGCGCGCGTATCCTTGGGTTTGTCGTGAAGTCTTGATCAGAAATTAAGTAGCCTTGCGGTCATTCGCAACCGTCAGCATCCGCAGAACGATCACACCACAGGCAAGAAGCGCACCAAAGGCCGAGGCTGCTGATAAATAGGTCAAAGCCTCGGAAATGATATTGGTCTGGACCGTGTTGTCCTGAATTTCCGGGCGTCCTTGTGCGCAATGCGCCTCATTGGCCAGCCGCATCAAGGCATCTGCGCCGTAAAGCCCGCCCAGCGACAGAAAGGTCAGGCCATGAGGAACCATCACAAACGACCAGCGGCGCCGCATTTCGCCAAGTGTCCAACCGGCGATTAGGGCTCCGGGGGTCAGAACGACGGCGGCAACAAAAGTGACAAGGGCGATCGATGCGCTCAGGTTGCGGATGTAATCCGGGTAGCAAAAGCCATCGCGCAGGCCGAAACCGACCATGACAAGCGCCGAAAAAATCAACACGCCGGACAGCAACTGCAAGAACATGAACACACCGGCGCGTATGATCATCGGGGTCGACACCGGTCTAGGCCACCGCCGCTTCGAATGCGCCGTGGAACAGGGTGGAGAGATCAGACAACGCCGCCTCTGACCGTCCAAGCCGCACGGCATCGCCGCCGAACTGGCCAACGGTTACAAGCGGCACGCCCGCTTGGCCTGCCGCGACCATCAGCGCCTCGGCCTTGTCGAATGAACACGCGATGAGATAGCGCCCCTGATCCTCGCCGAAGAGTGTGGCGACATCGTCGGCGTCGAGGGTCACGCCGATACCCGCGGCATCGGCCATTTCAAAGGCTGCGAGCGCGAGCCCGCCATCGGAAAGATCGCTGCAAACATCGATCCAAACGGCGTTGTCGCGGATGAAGTCGCCATGCGCCTTTTCGGCGGCCAGATCGACCGCGGGCGCATCGCCGTCTTCCCGGCCCAAAGCTTCGGCCAGAAGCGCCGATTGGCCTAGATGCCCGGCGGTTTCGCCCAAAACCAGCGCGACATGACCCGCGCGAACGGTTCCGGTGATCAGGGCGTTTTCGTTTTCGATCAACCCGACCGCGCCGATCGTTGGTGTGGGAAGAATTCCTGCACCGTCGGTTTCGTTGTAAAGCGACACGTTGCCCGACACGATGGGCATGCCCAACGCCTCGCACGCCGCGCCGATCCCTTTGATCGCGCCGACGAACTGGCCCATGATCTCGGGCTTTTCGGGGTTGCCGAAATTGAGGTTGTCGGTCGTGGCCAGCGGTTTGGCGCCCACGGCGATGAGGTTGCGATAGGCTTCGGCCACGGCTTGTTTGCCGCCCTCAAACGGGTTGGCGCGCACATAGCGCGGGGTCACATCCGACGTGAACGCCAGCATCTTGCCGGTCCCGTGCACGCGCACGATCCCCGCGCCAAGACCGGGGCTTTGTACCGTGTCGGCCATGACCATGCTGTCGTACTGGTCATAGACCCAGTGTTTGGCGGCATAGTTGGGGGACCCCAGAATGGCGCGCAGCCCGCCCATCGGATCGATCTCGACCGCTTCAGTGAAGGGGGCGGGGGTCGGGCTTTCGACCCACGGGCGATCGTATTCCGGTGCCGTGCCGGACAGAGCCTTGAGCGGCAGGTCCGCTTTTGTTTCGTTGCCGTGCATCACCAGAAACCGGTCTTCGGCGATGGTTTCGCCGACAATGGCGAAATCAAGGTCCCATTTGTCGAAGATCGCCTTGGCCTCGGCCTCTTTCTCGGGTCGCAGGACCATGAGCATGCGTTCCTGGCTTTCGCTCAGCATCATCTCATAGGCGGTCATCGCTTCTTCGCGTACAGGCACGCGATCAAGGTCAAGCCGGATGCCGAGATTGCCCTTGTCGCCCATCTCGACCGCCGAACAGGTCAGGCCCGCCGCCCCCATATCTTGAATCGAGATTACCGCCCCGGTTTCCATCAGCTCAAGACAGGCCTCAAGCAGCCGTTTCTCAGTGAAGGGATCGCCGACCTGCACCGTGGGCCGCTTTTCCTCGATCGTGTCGTCGAACTCGGCCGAGGCCATTGTCGCGCCGCCGACGCCGTCGCGGCCGGTCTTTGCGCCAAGATAAACGACGGGCATGCCCACGCCCGAGGCGGCGGAATAGAAGATCTTGTCGGCATCGGCCAAACCGGCGGCAAAGGCGTTCACCAGGCAGTTGCCGTTATAGGCGGGGTGAAACCGCACCTCACCACCCACGGTGGGCACGCCAAACGCGTTGCCATAACCGCCCACACCCTCGACCACGCCCTTGACGAGATGGCTGGTCTTGGGGTGCGACGGCGCGCCGAAGCTTAGCGAATTCATCGCCGCGATGGGGCGCGCGCCCATGGTGAAGACATCCCGCAGGATGCCACCCACGCCGGTGGCCGCACCCTGATAGGGTTCAATGTAACTGGGGTGGTTGTGGCTTTCCATCTTGAAGACCACGGCCTGTCCGTCGCCGATATCGACGACACCGGCATTCTCGCCGGGGCCGCAAATCACCTGCGGTCCCTCGGTGGGCAGGGTGCGCAGCCATTTCTTCGAGGACTTGTAGGAACAGTGCTCGTTCCACATCGCCGAAAAGATACCAAGCTCGGTGAAGCTGGGTTCACGGCCAATGATCTCGAGAATGCGGTCGTATTCGTCCTGCGTAAGCCCGTGCGCCGCTATCAGATCGTCGGTGATCTGCGGTTCAGCCATCCCATTCCTCGCCGTGTTTTTCCCGTGCCGAGTTCTACGCCAAGCGCCCCGGCAACAAAAGAGGGGCGGGCCGATTAGACGCCGGTTTAGGTTGGAAAAAGACAATTGCCACGCCGGTTTGCCGAGTGACGCAGGGTCATAACGTTGACAAGAGACTACCTTGCCCGTCATCTGCGCCTCAGGGCCGGGAGGGCGGATGGACAAAAAAGACAGGCTGGACACGTTCGGCATCGTATCGCTGGTGCTGTTCTCGGCCTTTCTCGGCTTCAATCAGGTCGTCATCAAGGTCGTCAACGAGGGCCTGCAACCCACCTATTTCGCGGGGCTTCGGTCTGCGGGGGCGACCGTTTGCGTGGCGCTGTGGATGTGGGCGCGGGGCATTCGGTTGCGCCCACTGCCCGGAACCGTGCCCGCAGGCCTCATGATCGGGTGCGTTTTCGCCGCCGAGTTCCTGTTTCTCTTCACCGCGCTCGATCTGACCACGGTCTCTCGCAGTTCAGTTGTGTTCTATTCGATGCCGCTCTGGATGGCGCTGGGCGCGCATTTCCTGATCCCCGGACAAAAGGTCACGAGGATGAAGGCCGTCGGCCTGCTTCTGGCTTTTGCGGGGGTGGCCTGGGCCATTCTCAACCGCCCCGATACGGGCGAGGCGTCGCTGATCGGTGATCTTTGCGCGCTGGGTGCGGCGATCGGCTGGGCCACGGCGGCGCTGATGGCCCGGGCGAGCAAGCTTCGCGACGAATCGCCCGAAATGCAGCTTCTCTGGCAGGTCGCCATTTCCGCGCCGATCCTGCTTCTGGCCGCGCCTCTCTTCGGCCCGCTGATCCGTGATCTGCAACCGATCCACCTTTGGGGGCTGGCGTTCCAGATCGTGCTGGTGGTGTCGGCCGGGTTCGTGTTCTGGCTGTGGCTCTTGTCGATCTACCCGCCCGCGAGCGTGGCCGCATACGGCTTTCTCGGCCCGATCTTCGGGGTGGGCTTCGGTTGGCTCTTGCTCGATGAAGAAGTGGGTCCAACGATCCTCGGTGCGCTCGCCCTGGTGGCGGTGGGGCTTTACCTGATCAACCGGCCACCCAAAGCGGCCCGCGCGTGAACGCGATCAGACGGTCGGGTCCCAGGCCCCCTCAAGATGCGTTGCTTCGTGGTCACCGGGCCAGGGTGGCATCGTGATGCAGATGAACTTGAGCGGTGTATCGCCCGTGCTGCGATACTGAAACACGGTGCCGACGGGGATGTCGATGGACACGCCCGCGACCAGAGGTGTGATCCGTTCCTCGGTATCGTCCCGCCGCCAGATTTCGCCTTTTCCATCAAGAATATACCAGAATTCGCTCACTGTCTCATGCACGGTCGCGCGGTTGATCTGCCCGGGTGGCACCGTGCTGTGGATCATGTTGCCGGTGGTGCCATCCATGATGAACCTGATATCCGCCCCGGCGGGAGAGGTCGCATCCGGCAGGGGTGGCAGGGTTGTCTGTTTCATCGCAATATCCTGAACTTAGGTGCCACAGAATGTCTGGCGCACGACTCCCTGTTCGGTGGGCGGTTTGGTGAGGTCCGTGTCGCCTTCCGCAAAGGAGTAAGGCGTGGAAAGCACCGACATCAACCGCCCAAACGGTGCGAAGTCTTCCGACAACGCGGCCTGGATCGCCTCTTCCACGCGGTGATTGCGGGGGATCACGGCGGGATTGCTTTGCGCCATGAGGGACGCCGCATCGCCACCATCCCGGGCAAGGCGGGCCTGCCACTTGGTCTCCCACCCGTCAAAGGCGGTTGGGTCGGTGAACTGGTCGCGGGCTGCGGGCGTGCCGAGCGCGCGGAAGGTGTTGGTGAAATCCGCCTGATTTTGCGCCATGAGGTCGAGAAGCCGGTGGATGAGGTCGGCGTCGCCGTCTTCGGCGGAGGCAAGCCCGATCTTGGCCCGGAACACGGCCAGCCATTCGGCGCGGAACATCTCCGGGAACCGGTGAACCGACGCTGTCGCCGCCTCGATCGCGGCCTCGCGATCCTCACCCATCAACGGCAAAAGCGCCGTTGCAAGCTGCGCAAGGTTCCAGACAAGGATGTCGGGCTGGCGATTGAAGGCATAGCGCCCAAACTGGTCGATCGAGGAATAGACCGTCTCAGGATGATAGCTGTCCATGAAGGCGCAAGGCCCATAATCGATGGTTTCGCCCGAGATCGTGGTGTTGTCGGTGTTCATCACGCCATGGATAAAGCCCACACCCATCCAGCGCGCGACCAGCCGGGCCTGAGCGTCGATCACCGCATCAAGAAGCCCCAACGCCCCCTCGGCCCGTGGGTGATGACGGGCGATGGCGTGGTCTGCCAGTGCTTGCAGCGCCGCAATGTCCTGCCGCGCGGCGAAATACTGGAACGTGCCGACGCGGATATGGCTGGCGGCCACGCGGGTCAGCACCGCACCGGGGAAGGGGGCCTCGCGCAGCACCGTTTCGCCCGTGGTGACGGCGGCCAGCGCGCGGGTCGTGGGAATGCCAAGCGCATGCATCGCTTCGGACACGACATATTCGCGGATCACTGGTCCGAGCCAAGCGCGGCCATCGCCCATGCGGGAATAAGGCGTCGGACCAGAGCCCTTGAGCTGGATGTCGCGGCGCTTGCCATCGCGGTCGCGCACCTCGCCCAGCAATATCGCGCGCCCGTCGCCCAGTTGCGGCGACCAGCCGCCGAACTGGTGCCCGGCATAGACCTGGGCCAGGGGATCGGCGCCTTCGGGAACAGCATTGCCCGCCAGCATCGCGACGCCCGCGTCAGAGGCAAGCGCCTCGGCGTCGATCCCAAGCTCTGCGGCGAGGCCCGCGTTCACCTTCACCAACCCCGGCGCGCGCACCGGTGTCGGCGGCATCCGCGTATAAAACTGCGCGGGCAGGGCGGCATAGCTGTTGTCGAAGGCGATATGCAGGGTCATGGGGCTGTCCTTTGCCCCGATATCTAGGCCTCTGCCGGTGGGATTGCCAGTCTGGAGAGCCACGGCCAGACCAGTGCTGCGGGCAACAGGCACATCGCGGCGTAGATGCCCGCCTCGGCCCAGGGGATCGCCCGGTTGAAGAGCGGCGCAAGCAGCGTTCCCAGCAAGACCGACCCGCCCAGGGCCGCCAGTTTGATCATCAGCGCCGGGCCAAGCAAGTCACCGAACGGCCGTCGCAACAGCAAGAGACCGGCCACCACGACGTTGAGCGGCAGGAAGATCGCGAAATCGAGGGTGATCACCGAATTGGCAAAGTCGCCGCGCGTTCCCGTTTCAAGCGCCGGGATCAGAAGCTGCGACCAGAGCCAGACAAAGCCGGCAGAGAGGCCGAGCAACAGAAGGGCGGTCAGCACGCGTGGCGGGGCCGCATGCGGAAAGGTCAGGCGACCCGGATCCGCGCGCATCAGGGTCAGGACCATGGCCGCCAGCGCAAGCCCGATGATCGAGGTATAGGCCGGGAATAGAAGAGTATAGGTCGCCTCAAACGCATAGACAGCATAGCCGTAGAAGAGAAAGCTCAGCAGCCCCAGCAAGACCGGCCAGCCTGCCGCCCAGCCAAGCGGCAGGGCCGCGAGCGTGGCCAAAAGCGCAAGTGATACGACCACCGTGACCGCATCCTGCGCGGCGGTGCCCGCAAGATAGCGGTCCGGCACCGCGCCGCTGTAGAGTCCGAAATTGAGAAGGCTGAAACCTGCCGTGAACCCGGCCAGAAGGGCCGCGAGCAGGGCGAATGTGAAGGGTGCGGTTCGGTGGCGGAGTTGGATCATCTGCGCACTCCCAAGCGTCACCGACAGTTCTGCAACGAGATCGGGACCTGCGCGTTGATCTTTCTCAGTTTCTGCGCGGCCGGGCGGCGCGCGTCATCAGCGCATACCCTTCTCGAAGTCGGAACCCCGCACGCGCATAAAGCCGCTGCAGCCGGGGGTTGGCGTTGCTGGCCTCAAGATGCAGGGCGCGCAGGCCCGCGCTTTCAAGCTGGGGTATCAGACGGTGCAGCACTTCGGTAGCCACCCCGCGCCCGCGCACGCCGGAGCGGATGAAGAGCTCGTCCACGAACCCGTCCATGCCGCCGAACTCCACCGACCAGCCGAAAGAGATTACGACATAGCCGATGGGCGCTTTGCGCGGGCCGATCAGGTAGATGCATCCCAGCGGACTGCCCTCGAGCAGCGGCAAAAGCGCGTCGCGGCGGTGGGCAAGGTCGGTGACGATCCCGGCTTCGGTGTGATAGGCGGCGACCATCGCCTCAACCGTGTTGAGGTCATCGGAAGCGGCAAGATGCAGGGCGGCGCTCATGATGCCAGCGCCTCAAGCGCTGCGGCTTCGACATGATCGATCCACGGGGCCTTGCATGCGCCATAGGCCACACTGTCTTGCGGATGCGCCTTGGCGCAGCGTCGTTTTTCAGCCTCGTAGGCCTTGGCCAGCGCGGGGGTGGCGCGCAGCAGATCTCGGAAGGCGAGGTGGCGTTTGATATCCGGCGACCCGGTCACATAGCCATGCGCCTGAATAAGGCGTGCGCCTGATACCGGATCGTCTTTGCGCGCATAGGCGCGGCCGGGCAGGCCAAACTCTCCCATCCAGTCGTATCCCAGTGCTTCGACGGCATTTCGTGCCGTTTGCATGGCCGCCTCACTTTCAAAAACCGGCAACAGGTCGATCACCGGCTTGGCGGCAATGCCGGGGATTGATGTGGACCCGATGTGGAGAACCGCGCGAACGCCGTCAATGGCCAGCCAATGCGCGGCCTCCGCCGCGGCCGTCCGGGTCCAATCGGGATCATGGGCCTGTAAAGGGGTCACAGCCGCGCCAGACGTTCGGTGATCAGCGCGAAATAGGCATCGGCATCGATCCCGCCCATGAACATCGCGTTCCTGGGACGGTCGGTGACGCCCCACCAATCGGCCACGGTCATCCCGAGGGTCAGCTCGGACGTCGTCTCGATCTCGACGTTGACGTGCCGCCCGGTGAACATCCCCGGCGCGATGAGATAGGCGATCACGCAGGGGTCATGCAGCGGCGCACCGGCCGAGCCGTATTTCTCTTTGTCGAAGCGTTCGAAGAAATCGGTCCATTCGGCGACCATGCGACCCACTTCGGTGCCCATCGCGCGAAAGCCTGCGACATGGGGCGCTGTGGTGAGCGCCTTGTGGGTCACATCAAGTGGCATGACGGTAAGCCGGACGCCGGATTTGAACACGATCTCAGCGGCTTCCGGATCGACGTAAATGTTGAACTCGGCCGCGGGAGTGATGTTGCCGACCTCGAAATACGCGCCGCCCATCAACACGATCTCTTCCACACGCTCGACAATATCGGGCGCGCGCTCGAACGCGGTCGCAATATTTGTGAGTGGGCCGATGGGGCAGAGGGTGACGGTGCCCGGGGCCTCGCGCCGCAAGGTTTCGATGATGAAATCCACCGCGTGCGTGTCTTGCAAGGGCATCGTCGGGTCGGGCAATTGCGGACCGTCCAGCCCGGTTTTGCCATGCACGTGTTCGGCCGTCACAAGCTTGCGCTTGAGCGGCGCTTCGCAACCCGCGAAGACCGGGATATCCCGCCGCCCGGCCAGTTCGCAGACGATGCGGGCGTTCCGTTCGGTCAGGGGGAGCGGGACGTTGCCCGCCACCGCCGTAATCCCCAGCACCTCGATCTCGTCCGGGCTGCCAAGGGCCAGAAGGATCGCCACGGCATCGTCCTGTCCGGGGTCCGTGTCGATGATGATCTTGCGCGCGCTCATGGCCTATGGTGTGACCGTCGGCCCGGGATTTGTCCAGCCGATCTCTCTGTCATGGACATGTCGCAATTCCGGGCGATACTTGACCGCGTGGACGACGTTTACGAATTCCGCCTGCCGGGGCGTCGCCTGTCTGTCTGGATGGGCAGCGCTGTGATGGCTTTTCTGCTTATCGTGGCGCTGGTGAACAGCGCGCCATGGTATATCTGGGCAATCTGGGGCGGGACGTCGGTGGGGTTCGCGTGGCTCTTGCTGCGCAACCCGGTGTCCGGGCTGCGGATTGACGGAAAGACCCTGACCCTGTCGCCGTGGCGCAAGCCCGTCGAGATCGCCTTGTCCGAGATCGATCACGTGGAAATCATCGATTGGAGCGAAAGCACGGACGTGGTCATTCACCTGACCGATGGCGAGAGACTAACGACGTTTTCCGGGGATATCCCCCCCACCTCGCTATTCGAAATGGAGCTGAAAAAGCGCGATATTCCCGTGCACCGCCACTAGCGGCGCTCGGCGGCCTTCGCGACATCCCAAAGCGCATCCATTTCCGCCAGATCGCTGTCTTCGGGGCGCTTTCCCTTGGCTTCGAGTGCGTCCTCGATTGCCGCGAACCGCCGGGTGAATTTGGCATTTGCCGCGCGCAAGGCGGCCTCCGGGTCGATGTCCATGTGCCGCGCGAGGTTGGCCATGACGAACATCAGGTCGCCGAATTCCTCTTCGCGGTGCGCGGCGTCTTGAGCACTGCGCAATTCGTCCAGTTCTTCCACGACCTTGTCCATCACCTCATCCGTGCTGGGCCAGTCGAACCCCAACCGCGCCGCACGTTTCTGAAGCTTTACGGCCCGCAAGAGCGCGGGAAGCCCCAGCGCGACCCCATCAAGCGTGCCCGCGCGCCCACGCTCGGCGGCTTTCGCGGCCTCCCAATCGCGGGTCTGGTCTTCGGCCGATTTGTCGCGTGACGCATCGCCGAAGACATGCGGGTGGCGGGCGACCATCTTGTCGGAAATCGCACGCACGACCGCATCGAAGGTGAAGTGCCCGGCTTCGGCCGCCATTTGCGCGTGATAGACGACCTGCAACAGAAGATCGCCCAATTCGCCTTCCAGCTCGCCCCAGGCGCCGCGGTCGATGGCATCGGCGACTTCGTAAGCCTCTTCAATGGTATAGGGCGCGATGCTCGTGAAATCCTGTTCGATGTCCCACGGGCAGCCCGTCTTGGGATCCCGCAGGCGCGCCATGATCTCGAAAAGGCGCGGCAGGCCGCCGTCGGGGTCGTGCACAAGCGCGTCGGATGTCTGGGCCATGGACGTTTCCTTTTGGCGGTGGCACGGTCGTTATCAGCCAGCGAGAGGAGAGTGTCCACATGCCCGTCGTCAACCGGATCGCGGCCTATGCCGACGAGATGAAAACGTGGCGCCGCTGGATGCACCGCAACCCCGAGCTTGGCTTCGATCTGCCGAAAACAAGCGCTTTTGTCGCCGAAAGACTGCGCGACTTTGGGGTGGATGCGTTGCATGAGGGCATCGCGAAGACCGGAATGGTGGCGATCATCGAGGGGCGCGCGCCCGGGCCGACCATCGGTTTGCGCGCGGATATGGACGCGCTGCCGATCCACGAAGCCTCGGGTGCTGAATGGTCGAGCGAAACACCCGGGCGGATGCATGCCTGTGGGCATGACGGGCACACCACGATGCTTTTGGGGGCCGCGAAGTACCTTGCCGAGACGCGGAATTTCGCGGGACGGGTGGCCTGTATCTTTCAGCCCGCAGAAGAGAATGGCGGCGGCGGTGTGAAGATGGTCGAAGAAGGGATCATGGACCGTTTCGGGATTGATCGCGTTTTCGGCCTGCATTGCGGCCCGCATATTCCGATGGGGCATTTCCACACTCGGCCCGGCCCGATTCTGGCCTCGGCGGATGAGTTTCGGATCGAGGTTACCGGTCGTGGCGGGCATGGGGCGAACTCGCACAAGGCCATTGATCCGATCCCGGCGCTCGTCAGCATTCTGCAGGCCCTTTCAACGATCCCGGCGCGCAACCGGGCGCCTGCGGAAATGCTGGCCATGTCGGTGACGCAAATCCATGCCGGTCAGGCCCATAACATCATCCCCGAAGCCGGTTGGCTGGGCGGCACCGTGCGCGCCTATGACACTGCCACGCAGGACATGGTCGAACGCCGGATGCAAGAGATCGTGGACGGAAACGCCGCGGCTTTCGGGGTGACGGCGCGGCTGGAATATACCCGCGATCTGGCCGCCACGGTGAACGACCCGGGTGAGACCGAAGTCGCCGCCCGCGCCGCGCGCGCGGTGGCAGGCGAAGCCGGCGTTGACGACAACGTTCCGGCCCGCAACGGCAGCGAGGATTTCGGCGCGATGCTGGCCGCCCGTCCCGGCGCGTTCCTGTTTCTGGGGATGGGGGACGGGCCGTATCTTCATGACCCAAAGTTCGACTTCAACGATGACATCGCCCCGATCGGCGCCTCGTTCTTTGCGACACTGGTCGAGCAGAGCCAGCCGCTTGCTTGACCTTGGGCGGGGAAGCTTGTTGAGGTGGGTAGAACCAGTAAGGGGCAGGGCATGGCGCTGACGGATGCAGGCAAGGAAGTCGACGGGGCATTCACGCGGGACGACGCGCGCGGGCTGTCGTTCGAGAATGCCTTTGGCGGCGCGCTGTCTTTCATGCGCCGCAAATACACCAAGGACCTGACCGGGATCGATCTGGCGATCACCGGCGTGCCCTTCGATCAGGCGGTCACGAACCGCCCCGGCACACGGCTTGGCCCCCGCGCGCTGCGCGAGGCGTCCGCCCATATGGTCAACGATCCGCCCTATGGCTGGGGGTTCAGTCCGCTTGAGGAGTTCGCCATCGCCGATTATGGCGATGTGGGGTTCGACTATGCGCAAGTGAGCGAGTTTCCGGCGGCCCTTGAGGCGCATGTCGCAGGAATTCTGAAAGCGGATGCAGGCAGTATTGCGTTGGGCGGGGACCACTCGATTTCCCTCCCGATCCTAAGGGCTTACGCGGCGAAATTCGGGTCGCTGGCCTTGCTGCAATTCGATGCGCATACCGACACATGGCCTGACGATGTGCCGGGGCGGATCGACCATGGAACGGTGTTTTACAAGGCGGTACGCGAGGGGCTGATCGATGTGGGGCGGTCGGTACAGGTCGGCATTCGCACCGAAAACCCTGACACGCTGGGCATCACCGTGATCGACGCGCGCGAGGTGCACGAGACCGGGGCGCGGGCCGTGGCGGCGCGTATCCAGAGCATTCTGGGCGATCACCCGACCTATCTCAGCTTCGATATCGACTGTCTCGACCCGGCCTATGCTCCGGGCACCGGCACCCCGGTCTGGGGTGGTCTGAGTTCGGCTCAGGCGGCGCATATCCTGCGCGATATCGCGGGCATCAACATGGTCGGCGGGGACGTGGTCGAGGTCTCACCCCCCTTCGATCCCACCGGGGCGACCGCCGTGGCCGGGGCGCATGTGGCGCTGGAACTGATCTGCCTCTGGTGCTGGACGCGTCGGAGTTAAGGCCGTTTCCCAAGATGCGGCCCGGAACCGGTTGCAGCCGCTGCCAATATCTTTAGATGGCGGGGTATGAAGACGCTCGCTTTCCTTGTTGTCGCTGCCGTCGTGCTGGCCCTTGCGGGTTGGCTTTTCGTGCG
>JABDPT010000195.1 GCA_013042605.1 Paracoccaceae bacterium | reverse complement strand
GTCGGTGACAAGCACCGCGTCATCGACGAAGGCCTGCGTGATCGGGAACATCAGATCGCCCACCTGGCCCGGGCCAAGGCTGTCGGCGGCCAGCCCGCCTGCGGGCGACGGCACGGGCCGTCCCGCCGCACGGGCGTTGTAAAGCGTGGGGGCGCCTTCCGGCTCGACCGAGATAATGCGCGCGCGGTGTTCGACAAAGGCCGAAATCCCACCGATCAGCCCGCCGCCGCCCGTGGCGATCATCAGCGTATCGACCGGGGCCTGCTCCAGAAATTCAAGCGCCACCGTGCCCTGACCGGCAAGGGTGCCTTCCATGTCGTAGGCGTGAATGATCAGCGCGCCGGTGTCTTTGGCATGGGCGTGGGTGACGTCCATCAACCGGTCAAACCCGCCCTCGACCGGAATCACCGTCGCGCCGTATCCGCGAATGCGGTCGGCCTTCGCCGCGGGCGTGAAGTCGAAGACAAAGATCGTGCACGGCACGCCAGCGGTCTGCGCGGCATAGGCAAGGGCCGCGCCATGGTTGCCGCCAGAGGCCGCGACCACACCGGCGGCGGGGATATCGGCGGTCAGGATGTTGTTCATCGCCCCGCGCGTCTTGAAACTGCCCGCTTGCTGGGTCTGTTCAAGCTTGAACGCGATGGGGTGCAGGCCGGGATCAAGGCCCAGATCGGCGGCCTCGACCATCACGACGGGCGTGCGCCGTACATGGCTGGCGATCACCGCATAGGCGGCTTCCACATCCTTGCGCGTAACGGCGCGATTGTCCGGCATGTCTGGCCCCCCTGCTGCGTCCTCAACAGATGCAGCAGATCACCGTGGGTGTCCATGGGGCCAGGGGTTTGGGCCGTGTCAGTATTTCTCGGCCGGGCAGGGGCGCGTGTCACCGCGGGCCCAGGCGCGGATCGGTTCGCGAATGAATTCCGACTGAAGGCCGGGGCCGTAAAGCGTGACCTTGGACCCACCCGCCGCCGGGGTCACATCCGCCACGAAACGCGGATACCAGCCGGGGTTACCGATATTGGCGCGGTTATAGTGCTGAACCACCAATGTGCGCGTGCTGCCAGAGCTTTCGAAGCGGGGGCGATAGACGTCCTGCATGTTCACCGACGACCGCATGCCGCCCACCATCGTGCCGCCATACATCGTGCTTGAGATGTCGAAATGCAGACAGGCCGCACCGCGCGTCTGAAACGTGTTCATCACCGCACCGACCGACCGGGCGACCATGAATTCCTCGGATTTGACGGCCAACGCCCCGCGCGGCATGTCGCGCAGTTCCTGCGTGGTTTCGGGAAATGTCGTGGCGACACAGGCCGACAGGCCAAGCGCGGTCAGGGAAAGGGCGATCAGGCGACGCATGGGAAAGCTCCTGCAAATTGGGTCTGCAGGGGGTCTGACTGCCAAAAAGGCCGGAAATTTCGCGATTTCGTGGCAGAAACGCGCCCGTTGCCGGGTTACATCGAAAACGACGTGCCGCAGCCGCAGGACGAGGTCGCGTTGGGGTTTTCGATGGTGAACCGCGCGCCGATCAACTCTTCGGAAAAGTCGATCACCGCGTTGGCGAGAAAGGGCAATGACACGCTGTCGACCACCACCTTTTGCCCGTCGCCTTCCAGCACGAGGTCATCCGCGGCCGGTTCGTCCAGCTTGATTACGTACTGAAAGCCCGAGCATCCGCCGCCTTCCACGGCCACGCGCAGCGCCTTGGGCGCATCCGCAGACGCGTTGATCTCGGCCAGACGCTCGAAGGCGCGGGGCGTCACTTTGGGGGGCAGGGCAAGGTCCATTGGCTCACTCTCATCGTACGGGGTTCAATATAGGGCTGCGCAGGGGGTGCCGCAAGAATGGGCGGGGGCGCAGGTGCCTGTTATGTGGTGATTTTCCGTAGTACCGCAGGCTTGACCAGATCGAGCCTCGTGTCACAATTCGTTTTTGGCAGGCAAAGAACATAATTTCACGAGGCATTCGATGACGTTGACGTTTCCCGGTCTCAACCCCACAGGCGCGCTTTCGATCCTGCTGACGCTTGGCGCCGCCTTGCCGGTCGCGGCAAACACGAACTGCACCGCCCGGATGACCACCGACTATGTCGCCGACATGTTCTTCCTCTACGACACGACCCCTGACGCCGCGGCCTGCACGGCCCTCTGCCGGGACGTGGCCGATGAGTCCGTCGGCGTCTTCAAGGATGACCGCTTCTACGACCCGGTCCTGAAACGCGCCGAATACGCCTGTCTTTTCGAAGGCGTGGTCGTCTCGGAATACGTCTATCCAGACGGCTATCGCCGCGACTAGGGCGCTCTTACGAGGAAAGCTTGGCCAGCGTTCCCGCCAGATCGCCATAGCCCGTAAAGCGCCGTTCAAACGTCAGCCCAAGCCTGTCGGCACAGGCCCGCGCCTTTTCGGTCAGCGCCGGATCGTCGGTCTGTGCCTGATACACCAGTTTGTCGTAATGCCCGAAATAGGTGTCCCGAAGCTCGGGATGCCGGTCAAGGCCGAGGGGCCGGGTGACGAAGGCATCGAACTGGCGGACCAGAAAATCGGTCAGGTAGAAGGCCGTGAACTCGGTTTCAGAATGCGCGATAAACGCTTCATTTCCTTCGAAAAACGAATAGCAATGCGGGCCTTCGATCATCTCGACGCCCAGCCGGTCGCACAAGGCCTTTAGCTGACCGCCCGTTCCGCAATCGGCGTAAACCACGAAGATATCGGTATAACTCGGCCGGTGCTTTTCAATCGCTGCCTCAACCGCCGCCGGTATCTTGTCCGGCGTGTTGTGCAGGATCGCCGGCAAACAGGTCAGATCAAGATGGTCCCACCCGTTTGCGCCCTTCAATGCAAGGATCTCGCGCCCCAGCGCCCCGCAGGCCAGAAGCAGGACCCGGCCTGTGCCGATCGCGGCGAACCCCTCGGTCGTCAGGTCCGTGTCGTCCGGGGGCGCGGTCACCATCTGCGAAGCTGCCAGACCAGCAGCGCCGCCAGCAAAAGCGCAAGACCCGCAGCCGGCGCAGTCACAAGGCCAAGCGCCCCGGCAAACGCGGCGACGGCGATGCTCAGCGCGGCAGCGGCCAGGACAAGGCCGATCAGCAGGATCATTCGTTGGGCGGGCATGGATGCTCCTTACCAGTTCCCCTTCAATGTGGACCCGCGCCCGGCCTTTGTGAAGGGCCGCATTCGCACTTGCGCCAGATGGGCCAGAGCCAGAGAATGCGCAACAGCACCTCAAGGACCCCGCGCCGATGAACCTGGCCCACTGGCTCGCCCGCTCTGCAACGCTCGACCCAAAGCGCCCGGCGCTCTTCGAAGGACTGACCCCGGTCGCCGATTACGGGACGTTTCTGGCAAAGGCGGCGGCGATGGCCGGGGCGCTGCGCGCGCGCGGGATCGAGCCGGGCGACCGGGTCGCGCTGTTCATGTCGAATTGCACCGACTACCTCGTCGCCTTCTATGCCATCTGGATAGCGGGCGCCGCTGTCGTGCCGGTCAATGCCAAGCTTCACGCCCGCGAGGCGGCGTGGATATTGGAGGCATCGGGCGCAAAGCTCTGTTTCGTGACCGCAAAGCTCAATGCGGCGATCGAACCGGACACGCCGGCGCCATTGGTCACGAACGGCACGCCCGCATGGGCCGCGATGTGCGCCGCCGAACCGATGGACATCGTGCACCGCGACGCGGGCGATCTGGCCTGGCTCTTCTACACCTTCGGCACCACCGGCCGCCCCAAGGGCGTGCAGATGACCCACGGCATGCTCGAGGCGATGTCGCTGGCCTATTTCGCCGATGTCGATCCGGTTCTGCCCGAGGATGCGGCGCTTTACGCCGCCCCGCTCAGCCATGCCGCAGGCATCTACAACATGATGCATGTCCTGAAAGGCGCGCGCCATGTCTGCCCGCCCTCGGGCGGGTTCGATGCCGACGAAGTGCTTGATCTTGCAGGTGAGCTTGGTTCGGTGTCCATGTTCATGGCGCCAACCATGCTGCGCCGCTTCACCGACCGCGCCCGCGCACGCGGCGACCGGGCCGACGGCATCCGCACCATCGTTTATGCCGGTGGCCCGATGTACAACGCTGATATCATCGACGCGGTGGACTGGTTCGGCCCGAAATTCGCGCAAGTCTATGGTCCGGGCGAATGCCCGATGTCGATCACCGCCCTTTCGCGCGCCGATGTCGCCGACCGCAGCCACCCGCGCTGGCGCGAGCGGCTGGGCTCGGTGGGCCGCGCGCAGTCGGTGGTCGAGGTGAAGATCGGCGATGCCGAGGGGCGCGACCTGCCGCCGGGTGAGGTGGGCGAGATCATGGTGCGCGGGGCCACCGTGATGCCGGGCTATTGGGAAAACCCCGAGGCCACGGCCAAGACGCTGGTGAAGGGCTGGCTGATGACCGGCGAGGTCGGGCGGCTCGATGCCGACGGATACCTCACGCTGACCGATCGCTCGAAGGATATGATCATCTCGGGCGGATCGAACATCTATCCGCGCGAGGTCGAGGAGGTGCTGCTGGAACGCGCCGATGTGCACGAAGTGTCGGTCGTCGGCAAACCCGACCCCGAATGGGGCGAGATCGTCGTGGCCTTCGTGGTGCCCGCCGCCGGGGCCACGCTGGACGAGGCCGCGCTTGATACGCATTGCCGCGAGAATATCGCGCGGTTCAAGCGGCCCAAGCTCTATCTCGCCATCGATGAATTGCCCAAGAACAACTATGGCAAGGTGCTGAAGACGGACCTGCGCCAACGGCTTGAAAAGGGGACAGAATGACCGATCTCACCGGGAAAACCGCCCTCGTGACCGGGTCGGTGCAGGGCATCGGGCTTGCGATTGCCCGCGCGCTGGCCGGGGCGGGGGCCCGCATTGCTGTCCATGGGCTGGCGGGCGACATGGAAATTCGCGATGTCTGTGATGATCTCAAGGCCGCCGGGTCCCCGCAGGCCGAGTTCTTCCACGGCGATCTGCGCAACGCCGATCAGGTCGACGAGCTGATGGCCGCCGTCGAGGCCTGGGGCGGGGCGGATATTCTGGTCAACAACGCCGGTATCCAGCATACCGCCCCGCTTGCGCAGATGCCGCGCGAGACGTGGGATGCCATCCTTGCCGTCAACCTTTCTGCCGCGTTTCTGACGATGCGCGCCGCCCTGCCGATCATGGCCGAGCGCGGCTTTGGCCGGGTGATCAACATCGCCAGCGTGCACGGGCTTGTCGCCTCGCGCGACAAGGCACCTTATGTGGCGGCGAAACATGGGCTGGTGGGGCTGTCCAAGGTGGCCGCGCTTGAATATGCCGATCAGGGCGACCCGGTCGAAGGCGGGATCACCGTGAATTGCCTCTGCCCCGGCTGGACCGAAACCGCCATCATCGAGCCCCAGGTCGCCGCCCGCGCCGCAGAGTTCGGCGGCAACCGGCAGGCGGGGATCGCCGATCTTCTGTCCGAAAAGCAACCTTCGCGCCGCACCTCGGACCCGTCCGAAATCGGCGCTCTGGCGCTCTGGCTCTGCGCCCCTGCGGCCCATAACGTCACCGGCACGGCCATTCCCATCGACGGCGGCTGGACCGCCCAGTGACGGCACGGCAGCGGGCCACAAGCCCCGTTGCCCTTCCCAACCGCCAGGCATAGTGTGCGGCCGGCTAACCCTTGGGATTC
>JABDPT010000188.1 GCA_013042605.1 Paracoccaceae bacterium | reverse complement strand
AGATCGTTCAGCTTGGCATCCCGCATGCTGGCCGGGGCGGCGCGCGAGAAAAGGTCGAAATCGAAGACCAGCGGGCGCTGCGCGGTGGCGTCGGGCTCGGTCTGAAGCGTGACCATATAGCCCGCCTGCCCCTCGAAGCGGCGCAAATGCGCCTCGAAAACGCGGGTGCCGTCGCGGGTCGACAGGCGCAGGTCGGCATTGGAGCGGCCCTGCTCGGCCATTTCGGAAAGAGCGCGGGTGATCTGGTCTTCGTCGAGATAGTCGAAAACCGGCAGGCCAAGGCAAAGCGGGCCGATGGCTTCGAGCGCGTGGGCGGCCTGCCCGTCGTAAAGGACGATGCGGTGGTCTTCTGAGACCATGAGCACGGCCACCGGAATTTCCGACAGAACGGCGGTGAGTTGCGAGCGTTCGTTGGTGAGGCGCTGGGTTTCCATGGCCATCCGTTCGGCGGCGCTGATATCGGCTTCGGAGAGTTTCGAGGTCAGCGCCGCGGCCGCCGGGGCCAGATCGCCAAGATATTTCGCGGGCGCATGGTCGATATCGGTCGTCACCCCGGCATGCGTGCGCGTGCGCAGATCGGCGGCCAGACGTTCGATGGGCTTGGCGACGTTTTCGTCGAACAGCAGCCAGATGCCGACCACCAGCCCCAGGATGCCGAAGCCCGCCAAAAGGCCCACGGTCGTGAAGGCCGAGGCGACATCGCCACTGCCCGCGCGGCCATGGCCATAGACCAGCGCCCCCGCAAGGATCGCCAGCGCGCCCAGACCCAGAAGCGCGAAGAAAAGCAGGATGCGCAGTCGGAGGCTGAGGCGGGAGAACATGTCAGAGCGCCCCGCCGCAGGTGGCCGTGATTACCGGATCGTCGGGCGACATCTGCGCCCAGTCGGCGCCGATCACCTCGCCATTGTCGCCAAAGCTCACCCCTTCCATGAGGTCGGCGCGGCGCGCAGTGGCGCAGTCGATCATCACGGTGAACTTGCGCACCGGGGCCCAGCGCCCGAAGACGATCAGGTCGACGATGCGGTGGTCGGGTACGGCGTCGTTGGTGCGGGTCGAGAGCGTATCGACCGCGATGAACCGCCCGATATAGGGCCAGACATAGGTCCAGGGCCGGTAGAAGGCGGTGTCTTCCACGGTGGTCGCCACGACGACCCCATCGGGCAGCGCGTCGACGGTGCGCCCGTACCAGCCATATTCGTTCGAGATGGCGGTCGTGAGCATCGCCGCCCCCGCCCCGATAGGGATCATCCATTTGGGAAGGCGGCGACCGACGATGACGTTGACGATCATGACGACCCCGGCCCCGGCAAACCCGGCCACGAAGGTGGCGATCAATTCAAGAAACATGGCGGCGGGCCTCCCTTCCCGCGTGGTATTCGGTCAGGTGACGGTGCCGCGCCCCTGCCCCACGGCGGATTGCATGGTGCGCACGACGACGAAGGCGTCGCGCAGGTGGCTTCGGTCGAAATCGGACAGAACGGCGGGGGCCAGGAAATTGTCGGGCCGCGCACCGGCCCCGATCTGCCGGGCCTGTTGTTCCAGCCGGGTCTGGGCGATCAGGTCATAGGCGTCAAGCAGGTCCTGGCCACCGGATGTGCTGACCGCGCTGGTTTGGGGTGCTGCGACAAGGCGCGCGCGGGTGTTCACCGCCTCGACCGGGCCCATGAGCGCGTAGAGCCGGGCCAGGTCGACGATGGGGACGACGCCGTTCATCTTCATGTCGATCTGGTTCTTGTGCTCGCCCGACCGCACGGTGGCAAAGCCGCGCAGAAGGCCCAGCGGCGGGCGGTGTTTGAGCGAATTGGCGACCATGTGTGCGACGAAGATCGAGTTGCGGTTGGCCAGGGCCAGCGTTTCTTTCTGCAGGTCGGCGAAGAGGTCGGACTGGCCGCCGATGGGGCGCAGGTCGAACATGACAGAGGCCAGCATCTGTGCCTCGGGGTTGGGGGTGGCGATCCAACCCTGGAAATAGTCGCGCCAGACCCTGAGCGGTTGGCGCCATTTGGGATTGCTCGCCATCATGTCGCCGGGGCAATAGATATAGCCGCAGGTGTTCAGACCATCGGTGACGAATTTGGCCAGCGCCTCGAAATAGGCATCATCGGCTTTGGTCGCGGCGTCACCCAGGATCAGGCAGTTGTCCTGATCGGACACGCCGGTCTGTTCGCGCCGTCCCTGGCTGCCGCAAGCGAGCCAGACATAGGGCACCGGCGGCGGTCCCAGCGTTTCTTCGGCCAGTTTGAGCAGGCGGCGCGTGGCCGCGTCGGCGATATCGGTGATGAGGCGGGTGACGACATCGTGCCGGTTGCCCGCGCCCACCAGTTGCACCAGTAGTTGCGGGATGCGCGCGGTAACTTCCGCTATCTCTTCGGCGGTTGTGGCGCCCGCGATATCGCCGACAAGGAAGGCAGAATTGACCGCTTGCAGCCGCGTGAGATCGGTTTGGGTGACGATGCCGACAAGCGCGCCGTTGTCGGTGATCGGCACATGGCCGATGCGGCGTTCCATCATCGCGTGCAGCACGTCCGACCCGATGGAGGACGGTGGCAGCGTGATGGGGTCCGGGGTCATGACCTTGTAGACGGGCTGATCATGCGGGCGGTCTTCGGCGATGACCCGGCCCGAGAAGTCGCGCACCGTGACGATGCCGGTCAGCCGGTCCCCCTCGATCACGCAAAGCGACGAGACGCGTTTGTCGCGCATCAGGCGGGCGGCATCGAGGATGGTCATGTCGGGCGGACAAGTGAGCGGGCCCTTGGTCATGATCGCCTCGACGCTGGTATTGGTCAGGTCGTTGGGGCGCGGGGCGGCGGATTTCTCGGACCCGCGGGTGAAGAAGGTGCGGAAGGGCGCATGGTCGGTGAGCAGCGCGTGAAAGGCTTTCGCGGGCAGAAGGTAAAGCCGCGCATCGGTTTCTGCGGTGGCCGAGGTGACGGCCACCCCGTCGCGCAGAAGCCCGCGTTCGCCGAAGCTGTTGCCGCGACGCAGGATCGAAAGACGTTCGCCGGAGCTGTCGGTGACCGCGATGTCGCCTGCCCCGATCAGGTAGAGACCGGCAAGCGTATCGCCATTGTCATAGATGCTGTCGCCCGCGCTGACCTCAAGCGTCTCAAACCGGGTGCTCAACTGGTCCAGCGTGGCGGGATCGAAGGTGTCGTAGGGGTGAACCGTGGCCAGAAACCGTGTCAGGCTCTCGGGGTTCTTTGGCACGCTGTCGGCTCCTTGTCAGACGCGAACCGCCTCTGGGCAAGAAAGCCCGAGAGGCGGCCGCAGGGAGAAAGTTCGGCAGGGCGCAAAGGATGCGCCCTGCCGGGTGTTTTTTAGTGGTCGGCAGCGGCCGCAGCGGCGCCACGCGGCACCCGGACGCTTTCGACCAGTTCCTTGATCTCTTCGGGCGTATCAGCCGTTGCGTTCGACACGAAGTAGGCCGTCGCAAAGTTGATGATCGCACCGATCGAACCGATCGCCGTGGACTGGATGCCCAGAAGCGACCCCGAGATCGTGTCGGGGAACTGGTTCGTGCCGGGGATGAAGAACCACCCCTTGTGCATGAAGATATAGACCAGCGTGAAGATCAGACCGGCCAGCATCCCTGCCACCGCACCGTGGTTGTTGATGCGCTTGGAGAAGATACCCATCATCAGGGCCGGGAAGATCGACGCTGCCGCCAGACCGAAGGCCAGCGCAACCGTCTGAGCCGCAAAGCCCGGAGGATTGAGGCCAAGGTAGGTTGCCACGGCGATCGCCACCGCCATCGCGATCCGGGCGGCAAGAAGTTCGCCCTTTTCACTGATGTTCGGGTTGATCTGACCCTTGATGAGGTCGTGGGACACAGCGCCCGAGATGGCCAGCAGAAGACCTGCCGCCGTCGAAAGGGCTGCGGCCAGACCACCAGCGGCCACCAGTGCGATCACCCAGCCGGGAAGCCGTGCAATCTCGGGGTTGGCCAGCACAAGGATGTCGCGGTTCACGGTGAGTTCCGAACCCTGCCAGCCGCGTTCAGCAGCCGTTGCCGCAAAGGCGTCGGAGCCATCGTTGTACCACTGGATCTTGCCGTCGCCGTTCTTGTCTTCGAACTTGAGCAAGCCGGTGACTTCCCAGTTCTTCATCCAATCGGGCCGCGCCTCGTAATCGATCGGCGCTTCGGCGGTGCCGTTCGGATAGACGGTGTCGACAAGGTTCAGGCGGGCCATTGCGCCCACAGCCGGAGCCGTGAGGTAAAGCAGCGCGATGAAGACAAGCGCCCAGCCAGCCGACCAACGCGCGTCAGCCACCTTGGGAACGGTGAAGAAGCGGATGATCACGTGGGGCAGGCCCGCGGTACCGATCATCAGCGAGAAGGTGAACAGCGTCATGTTGATCACCGAAGACGGGGTACCGTCCTGCGCGGTGTATTGCGCAAAGCCGAGATCCGTCACCACCTGGTCAAGACGCGCCAGAAGCGGTTCG
The DNA here is from genome assembly GCA_013042605.1 of Paracoccaceae bacterium. Lineage (GTDB taxonomy): Bacteria > Pseudomonadota > Alphaproteobacteria > Rhodobacterales > Rhodobacteraceae > JABDPT01. The sequence continues at coordinate 9,360 of JABDPT010000188.1, read as the reverse complement.
CCCGACACGTGGTCGCCGAAGAGACCCAGACCCGGGATCGGGTTGCCGGTCAGTTGCAACGAGATGAACACGGCCGGGATCGTGTAGGCGGTGATCAGAACGCAGTACTGCGCGACCTGGGTGTAGGTGATGCCTTTCATGCCGCCGAGAACGGCGTACATGAACACAACCCCGGCCCCGATAAGCAGGCCCGTCGTGTTCGACACTTCGAGGAAGCGCGAGAAGGCGACGCCGACACCGGTCATCTGGCCGATCACGTAGGTGACCGAGGCGACGATCAGGCAGACCACGGCCACCATGCGGGCGGTCGGGCTGTAGAAACGGTCACCGATGAATTCCGGCACGGTGAACTTGCCGAACTTGCGCAGGTAGGGTGCAAGCAGCAGGGCAAGAAGCACATAGCCGCCGGTCCAGCCCATCAGGAAGGACGAGGCGCCGTAACCGCCAAAGGCGATGAGGCCGGCCATCGAGATGAACGAGGCCGCCGACATCCAGTCAGCCGCCGTTGCCATCCCGTTGGTGACAGGGTGAACACCGCGCGAGGCGGCATAAAATTCAGATGTGGACCCGGCGCGGGCCCAGATCGCGATGCCGATGTAAAGCGCGAAGGTCGCGCCAACAAACAGCAGGTTCAGAGTATACTGATCCATTGTCCCATCCGATCCTTATTCTTCGTCGACGCCGTATTCGCGGTCGAGCTTGTTCATGCGCCAGGCGTAGAAAAAGATCAGTGCGAGGAACACGAGGATCGAGCCTTGCTGGGCGAACCAGAAGCCAAGATCGGTGCCACCCACCGAAATGCCGGACAAGACCGGTCGCAGCAGAATGCCGAAACCGAATGAAACGATGGCCCAGATGATCAGGCTGACAATGATGATACGGACGTTGGCCGCCCAGTATCCCTTGTCAGTCTCCGCGGCCTTCGCGGGCTGTGATGTCTGATCCGACATGTTTTGGCTCCTCCTTCTTTGGGGTCCGTCTGACGCCACACCCCGGATCAGGGTGCGGCGCGATATGGTCAGGCCGCAGCGTGTTTCGCGATGCGGCCCAGTTCGCGGGCGATGTCGTCGATCGCCCCCATGGCATCGACGCGCTCAAGCGCGCCTTTTTGGTCGTAATAGGCAATCAGCGGGGCGGTCTGCGTATGATATGCATCAAGTCGCGCGGCGACGGTTTCTGCATTGTCGTCGGCCCGCCGTTTCATGTCCGTGCTGCCGCACTTGTCACAAACTCCTGTCTTTTCAGTGGGTTTGAAGCTGTCGTGATAGCCTTCTCCGCAGCCGCCGCAGGTAAAGCGGCCGGAAATGCGGGTCACCATCGCGCTGTCGTCGACCTCGAGCGAGATCGCGGCATTGATACGCTGGCCCGACTGGTCAAGCAGGGTATCGAGCGCTTCGGCCTGAACGGTGGTGCGCGGGAACCCGTCGAGGATGACACCCTTGGCGACATCCGCGTCGGCAAGCCGGTCTTTGAGGACGGCAAGCGCGATTTCGTCGCTGACCAGTTCGCCCGCTTCCATCACCGCCCTGGCGGCTTTGCCGGCTTGCGTTCCGGCGGCGACGGCGGCGCGCAGCAGGTCGCCGGTGGAAAGCTGGACAAGGCCGAGCTCTTCTTCGAGCATGCGGGCCTGGGTGCCTTTTCCGGCGCCCGGCGGGCCGAGCAGTATCAGCACGGCCGAAGCCGCGTCAGGTGTGGTGACACCATCCATGGGAGGTCTCCTCCGAACTTTGTGCATGTGCCGGCGCCACTCCTCCGCGGCGCCGGCGCGGGGCCTCAGCCCTTGTTCATTCTGTTTTCGATCAGGTCATCCACAACGGCCGGTTCGGCCAGTGTCGAGGTGTCGCCCAGCGCGCCGAAGTCGTTTTCGGCGATCTTGCGCAGGATACGGCGCATGATCTTACCCGAGCGGGTTTTGGGAAGGCCGGGCGCCCACTGGATCAGGTCCGGTGCGGCGATGGGGCCGATCTCGGTCCGGACCCATGTGCGCAGTTCCTTGCGCAGATCTTCGGTGGGTTCGATCCCGTTCATCAGGGTAACGTAGCAATAGATGCCCTGCCCCTTAATGTCGTGGGGATAGCCGACCACGGCGGCCTCGGCGACCTTGGCGTGGGCGACAAGCGCGCTTTCCACTTCCGCGGTGCCCATGCGGTGGCCCGAAACGTTGATGACGTCATCGACGCGGCCCGTGATCCAGTAATCGCCGTCGGCATCGCGGCGGCAGCCGTCGCCCGAGAAATAGTAGCCCTTGTAGTCGCTGAAATAGGTCTTCTCGAAGCGTTCGTGATCGCCCCAGACCGTGCGCATCTGGCCCGGCCAGCTATCCTTGAGGCACAGCACGCCTTCGGCCTCGGTGGTGTGGATTTCCTCGCCCGTATGCGGGTCGAGCACGACGGGCTTGATGCCGAAGAAGGGCTGCTGCGCCGAGCCGGGCTTGGTTGCCGTGGCCCCGGGCAGCGGGGTCAGCAGGTGACCGCCGGTCTCGGTCTGCCACCATGTGTCGACGATGGGGCATTTGCCCTTGCCGACGACGTCGTTGTACCAGTTCCAGGCTTCGGGATTGATCGGCTCGCCCACGGTGCCCAGCACCTTGAGATCGCTGAGGTCGTATTTCGCGACCGGATCGTTGCCATGCGCCATCAGCGCGCGGATCGCGGTGGGCGCGGTGTAGAACTGGTTCACCTTATGCTTTTCGCAGACCGCCCAGAACCGACCGGCATCCGGATAGGTCGGCACGCCTTCGAACATCAGGGTGGTGGCGCCGTTGGCCAGCGGACCATAGACGATATAGCTGTGGCCGGTGACCCAGCCGACGTCGGCCGTGCACCAGAAGATATCACCATCGTGATAGTCGAAGGTGTATTGATGCGTCATCGCGGCATAGACGAGATAACCCGCGGAGCTGTGCACCACGCCCTTGGGCTGGCCGGTCGAGCCGGAGGTGTAGAGAATGAAAAGCGGATCCTCGGCGTTCATTTCCACCGGGGCGGAATGGGCGTCAGCCTCGAGCGCCATTTCGTTATAATCGAAGTCGCGGCCGGCGATCCAGGTGGTCTGTTCGCCGGTGCGGCGGACCATCAGGCATTTGACGCTGTCCTTGCAGGCGAGCAGGGCCTGATCGGTGTTCGACTTGAGCGCGGTCTTGCGGCCGCCGCGCGGGGCGTAGTCGGCGGTGATGACGACCTTGGCGTCCGACCCGTTGATCCGGGCGGCCAGCGCGTCAGGCGAGAAACCGGCGAAGACGATGGAGTGGATTGCGCCGATGCGGGCACAGGCGAGCATTGCATAGGCCGCTTCGGGGATCATCGGAAGGTAGAGAACGACCCGGTCGCCTTTGCGTACGCCGAGATCTTCGAGGATGTTGGCCATCTTGCAGACGGCGGTGTGCAGTTGCTTGTACGTGATGTGCTGGGCGTCGTCGTCCGGGCTGTCGGGTTCGAAGATGATCGCCGTCTGATCGCCGCGCGTGGCAAGGTGGCGGTCGATACAGTTGGCCGCGACATTCATCGTGCCGTCTTCGAACCACTTGATCGAGACATTGCCGAGATCGAAATTGACGTTCTTGACCTTGGTGAACGGCTTGATCCAGTCGATCCGCTGGCCATGCTCGGCCCAGAACCCCTCGTTGTCCTCGATCGAGGCTTTGTACATCGCCTCATACGTCGCCTTGTCGGCATGAGCCGTTGTCGCGAACGCGTCGGACGGTGGGTAAACGGGCGATTTGGGAGCGGTTGGAGCGTCGGCGGTCATTGGCATCCTCGTCTGATCAGGCAGTTCATCCGGTATCGTGCGGGTGTGCTCAGCCTGTCAGCCGTGGCAACCCAGCTTTCGTCAACTACTGATTACACAAAATGAAAATATTTATCTAGTTTTTTGATTTGTTTGGATTTTTTTGTAAACACCTTTCCTGCGCTCGGGAAAAGCTGTAAAGTTCTTGAACAGCACAAAAAAACGGCAAGGTTTTCCAATCACTTAAATGTTAACCACTTTTGGGCCCGGCTTGCCATTATCGCAAACTGTCGCAGGATCGCGACGATTGCGGCGCTGTGACATTTCACCCCAGTTTACCGCTAACGCAGGATGATGATCGATCTTCGGCCTTGTCTGGCACGGCAATCGCCCTAGCGCAGGCCGTTGCGATTCCCTGACGGCTTTCAGAGGGGAAGCAGGGCCGTTCAGGCGTGCGAGCGGACGCCAACCAATCGCGGCAAGGTACTGGACATCGGGGCCGCGGCGCGTGACATGCTTGGGGCAACGCAATATCGGAAGAGATCGGTACCATGCCTGAGTTCGATGACCTTGAGACCGGGTGCGTAACTGCGGTGATCATGCGGCGCGGGCGCATCGGCGTTCGGGTGGTTGTCTGAGGATCGTTCGGGATGGATCGCGCCGAAGTCGTTCACGAGAATTTCCAGCGCCGGGTGGCGGGGGGCGATTTGCCGGAGGGGCCCGGGCCGGGAGAAGTTGCCCCGGACCTGCTGACCGAGATGTTCCGCGCACAATGCCTGTCGCGCCAGCTCGATCGCACCAGTCGCCGGATGCAGAAGGCAGGTCAGGGCTATTACACAATCGGGTCAAGCGGGCACGAGGGGATGGCGGCGGTGGCCGCGGCGATGCGGCCGACCGACATGGCCTTTCTGCACTACCGCGATGCGGCGTTTCAGATTGCGCGGGCGGGTCAGGTCCCGGGGCAGACGCCGGCGTGGGATATCCTGCTGAGCTTTGCCGCCTCGTCCGAAGACCCGATTTCGGGCGGGCGTCACAAGGTGCTGGGGTCGGCGGCGCTGAACATTCCGCCGCAGACCTCGACGATTGCAAGCCACCTGCCCAAGGCGGTCGGGGCGGCCTATTCGATCGGGCTGGCCAAGCGTGCCGCGCCGGAACATGTGCGCCTGCCCGGCGATGCCATTGTCATGTGTTCCTTCGGCGATGCGTCGGCAAATCATTCAACGGCGCAGGGCGCGTTCAATTCGGCCGCATGGACCAGTTTTCAGTCCGTGCCGCTGCCCTTGCTTTTCGTGTGCGAAGATAACGGCATCGGTATTTCGACGCCCACGCCCCAGGGCTGGATCGCCGCCAATTTCGCGCACCGGCCGGGGGTGAAGTATTTCGCCTGCGATGGCCTGAACCTTGCCGAGACGTTTCGCGTGTCCCAGGCCGCGGCGGAGTATGTGCGCAGCCATCGAAAGCCGGCGTTCCTGCATCTGCGCATGGTCCGGCTTTACGGCCATGCGGGATCGGATGTCGAAGCCAGCTATCGCGACAAGGCCGCCATCGAGGCCGACGAGGCGAATGATCCGCTTTTGCATTCGGTCCGGCTTTTGCGGGATGCGGGCGCGCTGACGCCGGGGAACGCGCTGGCCCTCTATTACGAGATCGGGGAAGAGTGCGCGCGTCTGGCCGAGAAAGCCGTCAAAAGGCCCCGCCTGGAGAGTGCGGCCGATGTCATGGCCAGCCTGATCCCGCCGCGCCGGGACTGTGCGCCCACCAACGGGCCGTCCGAGAGCGCCCGCGCGGCCGTGTTCGGCAGTGACCTGCGCACGATGACCGACCCGCAGCCCATGGCCCGCCTGATCGGTTGGGCGCTGAGCGATCTGATGCTCGAGCATTCCGAGATCGTTGTCGCGGGCGAGGATGTGGGGCGCAAGGGCGGGGTTTACGGTGTCACGCAAAAGCTTCAGGCTCGGTTCGGGCGCGACCGCGTGATCGACACGCTTCTGGACGAGCAATCGATCCTCGGGCTGGCAATCGGGCTTGGGCACAACGGGTTCGTGCCGATCCCGGAAATCCAGTTCCTCGCCTATCTGCACAATGCCGAGGATCAGTTGCGCGGAGAGGCGGCGACGCTGAGTTTTTTCTCGAACAGGCAGTACACGAACCCGATGGTTCTGCGCATTGCCGGGCTGGGCTATCAGAAAGGGTTCGGCGGGCATTTCCACAACGACAACTCGCTGGCCGTGTTGCGCGATATTCCGGGGATCATCATCGCCTGTCCGTCGCGCGGGGATGACGCGGCGATGATGCTGCGCGAAGCGGTGCGTCTGGCGCGCGACGAACAGCGGGTCGTCGTCTTTGTCGAACCTATCGCGCTTTATCCCATGCGCGACCTGCATGAAGACGGCGACGCGGGGTGGATGTGCCCCTACCCCGCGCCGGATCGGCGGATCGCGCTTGGCGAGGTCGGCGTCAGCAGCGATGGTACGGATGTGGCGATCGTGACCTATGGCAACGGGCGGTTCCTGTCCGAACAGGCGGCGCGGAGGTTGCGGGACGGCGGCGTCTCGTGCCGGGTGATCGACATGCGATGGCTTGCGCCGCTGCCCGAAGCCGCGCTGATCGAGGCCACGCAGGGATGCGAGGCGGTTCTGATCGTCGATGAATGCCGCCAAACCGGGAGCCAGTCGGAAGGGTTGATGGCGCTGTTTCACGAGGCCGGGCGCGGGCGCCTGGCCCGGGTGACGGCCCAGGACAGCTTTATCGCGACCGGGCCCGCCTATGCGACGACGTTGCCTTCGGCAGAAGGCATCGCCCGGGCGGCGCGGGAGCTGTGCAAGCGCGGCGCATGAGGGCGGCCGGTCGCGGACCCTCTCTGATCTTGATCCTGCGGCGCTGATCGAAGAACCCGATAGCTTTGGGGCGATCCGCAACGAGGGGCAACGGTTCCCTTACCTTTCGGCGGATGTCTTCTTTGAGCCCAACCGCGACGTGATGCATGTGATCGACAAAGACAGCCTTGAGATTGTCAAATCCCTGCGACCTGCGCCGGGAAAAACGGTGGCGCATGTTGAGTTTGACCGGTACGGCAAGCATGCTTTGGTCAGCATTTGGGAACATGACGGGGCCGTCATCGTGTACGATGCCGCCACGTTCGAAGAAATCAAGCGCCTGCCGATGCGCAAACCCTCGGGAAAATACAATGTCCACAACAAGATCACCTTCTCACGCGGCACCAGCCACTGAACGCGCTCTTGTCCTGATCTCGCACGGCTCGCCCTCGGACCCCGACCCGCAAGAGGCTTTCATCCGGAGCCTTGCCGACGAGGTGAGCCGCGGAACCGGCATCACGGTGCGCGGGGCGACACTTGCCGCCGAAGGGGCGCTGGGGGCGGCTGTATCGGGGCTTTCCGCGCCGGTGATCTTTCCGCATTTCATGTCCGATGGCTGGTTCGTTTCGGTGAACCTGCCCAAGCGACTGCGCGCCGCGGGGCTTGTCGATTGGCAAATGTGCGCGCCGTTGGGACTGACGCGAGGTTTGGCCGAGATGGCGGCAGAGGAGCTGCGCGCCAAGATGGCCGAGCATGCTCTTCCCATCGGCGAAAGCACCCTTGTTCTGGCGGCCCATGGCTCGCCCTCCGACCCGCGCCCGGCCCGCGCCACGCAAAGCTTTGCCGACGCGCTGGCCAGTGGCGGTTTCTTTGCCGATGTGCGGGTGGGCTATGTCGACGAAGCCCCCGCCCTTGCCGAGGCGGCGACCGTAAAGGGGCCCGCGATCGTCTTGCCGTTTTTCGCCGCGCGCGCCGGGCATGTGCTGATGGATGTGCCGGATGCGCTGGACGAGGCCGGGTTCGAGGGGCCGGTGTTGGAGCCGATCGGAACCTGGGCAGGCATTCCGCGCCTGATTGCGCAGAGTGTTCTGTCCATTGACAGGGTCGATGCGGCATGACCGACGAGGGCACCCGCTGGCCGGTCTGGAAGCTGAGCCTTCTGCTTTATCCCTTCGCTGCCGGGGCCGTCGCGATCAACCTGTTCATGCTGTGCCTGATGGGGCAGGTCTTTGGCCTTCCGGCCCTCTCTCCGATCAATTCGATCATCGGCGGGGTGGTCCTTGGCGTTCCCGCCGCATGGGCTTCGGGGATTTGGGCGCGTTCGATGATGGACAAGGCCGACTCTTGACCAAAGTTAAGGCCCTGTGGGTGTGAAACGGTTTCGATACGGGGCAACAGCCTCGGACCGGGAGCCCGCAATGAATTACGAAGCCTTTTTTGATAACGCCCTCACCTCCCTGAAAGCCGAAGGCAATTACCGCGTCTTTACCGAGCTTGAGCGACCGGTCACCGAAGCACCCCGCGCGGTTCAGCACGTTGATGGTGGCACGCGGCCCGTGACCGTCTGGTGTTCGAATGACTACCTGGGCATGGGCAAAAGCCCCCTTGTCCGCGAAACCATCGCCCGCAACATCCTTGACGATGGCGCTGGCGCGGGCGGTACGCGCAACATTTCCGGCACCGCGCACCAGCACGTGGAGCTTGAGCGCACGCTGGCCGAGCTTCACGGAAAGGAAGCGGCCCTTCTGTTCACGTCGGGCTATGTCTCGAACTGGGCGAGCCTGAGCACGCTGGGCGCCCGCCTGCCCGATTGCACGATCTTGTCGGACGCAAAGAACCACGCGTCGATGATCGAGGGGATCCGCCATTGCAAGGCCCGCAAGTCGATCTGGAAGCACAACGACCCCGAAGACCTTGACCGCAAACTTTCGGCCCTGCCCATTGGCGGCGCCAAGATCGTGGCCTTCGAAAGTGTCTATTCGATGGACGGTGACATCGCCCCGATTGCCGAGATCGTGGAGGTCGCCGAAAAGCACGGCGCGATGACCTATCTCGATGAAGTCCACGCGGTCGGGCTTTATGGCCCCAAGGGCGGCGGGATCGCGGATCGCGAAGGGCTTGCGGATCGGATCACGGTGATCGAAGGGACGCTGGCCAAGGCCTATGGCGTTTTGGGTGGTTACGTGGCCGCGTCGGCGGTGCTTTGCGATTTCATCCGCTCGTTTGCCAGCGGTTTCATATTCACCACCGCCCTGCCCCCTGCCCTTGCCGCCGGTGCCAACGCCTCTGTCCGTCACCTGATGTCGTCGGATGCAGAGCGTCTGGCCCAGCGGCGCAACGTGGCCTATCTGCGCGACCTTCTGGACCGCCAGCGCATCCCGCATATGGACAATCCAAGCCACATCGTCCCGGTGGTGGTCGGGGATCCGTTCAAGGCGAAATACCTCAGCGATACGCTGCTGGAGGCTTATGGCATCTATGTGCAGCCGATCAATTACCCGACGGTCGCGAAAGGGACAGAGCGGCTTCGCATCACGCCATCGCCGCTTCACGGCATGGCGGATATCGAGCATCTGGCCGGGGCCTTGTCGGATCTCTGGTCGCAATGCGCGCTGAGCCGCGCTGTCGCCTAGCCGGGAGATCTTCGAGCACATAAAGAGGCGAGCCGAAGCGCGGAACTCGCGTCAGGGATTGTCAATATTGACGCGGTGGCAAATCACCTTTTGCAGATTTTTGGAAGTTCTGCAAAGGTCTTAGAACGCCAACAGGAGTTCCCGTGTCTCTCTTCTTCATCGTTGCCTTGCCCTTCTTCGGCGCT
>JABDPT010000187.1 GCA_013042605.1 Paracoccaceae bacterium | reverse complement strand
GGCGTGACGAGCGCGCCGGCGGCGTCGATGATCTCGGCACCGCTGGCGTCCAGTCCGGGCCCCACCTGCGAAATCACACCATCCTCAATAAGGATGTCGCAGCCGGTCAGTTCGCGGCGCGCATCATCCATGGTCAAAATCGTATGGGCGTTGCGTATCAGAATCTTGCGCACTTGCCCCTCCCCGTACGCTGCGCCGTTATCCGGCAAGCAAAGCAAGCGCTTCGGCGTGAATGGCCCGATTGGCGGCCGCAAGGGCGCGCCCGCCGTCATGCACCGGGCCGCCCTCCCAATCGGTGACGATGCCGCCTGCGGCCTCGATCACCGCGATGGGGGCAGCGATGTCATAGGACGCCAGCCCGGCCTCGATCACCAGATCGACCTGCCCCGCCGCGACCAGCGCATAGGCATAGCAATCCATGCCGTATCGCGTGAGGCGGGCCTTGGCGGCCACCCGCTCAAAGGCCTGGCGGTCATCGAGCGTGCCCACCTCGGGGAAGGTCGTGAATAGCACCGCCTGATCCAGGGGGCGGGCATCGCGGGTTTTCAGCGGGGCATTGCCCTGCGGGCCAATGACCGACGCGGTCCCCAGACCACCCACGAAGCGCTCTCCGATATAAGGTTGGTCGATGACGCCAAGAAGCGGGCCGGCGTCATTGGCCACCGCGATCAGAACGCCCCATGTCGGTGTCCCGCTCATGTACCCCCGGGTCCCGTCGATGGGGTCGAGAATCCAGGTCAGGCCTGATGTGCCTTCGGTCACGCCGAACTCTTCGCCCACGATCCCGTCCTGCGGACGCAGTTCGGCCAGACGCGCGCGCATCGCCGCCTCGGCGGCACGATCGGCCACCGTCACCGGATCGAACGCGGTGGCCTTGCTTTCGATGGACAGGTCCGCCTTGCGGAAATGGGCAAGCGTTTCGCCCCGCGCGACATCGGCCAAAGCGGCGGCGACGCGGTGCAACTCTTCTATCAGGTTCGGATCGGAAACGGTCATAGCCCCCGCCTAGTGGTGGCGAAGGCGGTGGTCAAGCGGGCGCGATCACTCGGTGTCGCTGAGCGCCCGGGCCAGATCGAAGAGACGACGACGCTGCGCCTCTGGGATAGCGTAATAGGAGCGAACGAGTTCCAGCGCTTCCTTGTCGGCCATCAGATCCTGCGGCAGTGCGCCCGCATCGTCCGGGGTGGCCCCGCCGGACAAACCGTCAAAGAAGAACGACACCGACACGCCCAGCGTATCGGCTATGTCCCACAGGCGCGATGCGCTGACGCGGTTCATTCCGGTTTCATATTTCTGGATTTGCTGGAATTTGATCCCAACTTTCTCGGCCAACTGCTGCTGGGTCATACCCACCATCCAGCGCCTGTGTCGGATACGCTTTCCGACGTGAACATCTACTGGGTGCTTCACACTCATGTTTCCTTTTTGACCTCGCGCCATTTATGCGATGTATCGCATAGGTTGCGCAACTTGTCCTTTTAGGCATGTCGTGTGCAGGGCGTCAGATAGAAATAATTGCCAAAGATACAGGCAGGCTGGATGACTTTCAGCCACAAATTGGCGATCCAGCAGTCGAACTGACGCTCGCGTAGGACGTGTATCGCACAGAACTCCCGCCAATGCAATCTTTACGTGTATTCGGCGGGCAAGTCGTGGCTTGCCGGGCGGGGCGGGTTAGCGCTACATCCATCGCATGAAAGCCTTTCAAACATTGGATTTCGACACCGCGCCCGTCTTGCGCGACGTCGCCTTGCCCACCCCCGGACCCCATGAGGTCGGCATCAGGATCGCGGCTTGCGGATTGAACTTTGCCGACCTTCTGATGGCGCAAGGTAAGTACCAGGATTGCCCGCCCCTGCCCTTCACTCTCGGGCTCGAACTGGCGGGCACGATCACATCGCTCGGCGATGGGGTCAGCGGTCTTTCGCCGGGGATGCGGGTTGCGGTCTACTCCGGTCAGGGCGGACTGGCCGAGCACGGGGTGTTCGACGCCGCGCGCTGTGTTCCCCTGCCCGATGCGATGCCCTTCGAGGACGCGGCGGCGTTCCAGATCGCCTATGGCACCAGCCATCTCGCCCTTGATCACCGCGCGCGATTGCAACCCGGCGAAACTCTGCTGGTTCTGGGCGCCGCCGGCGGCGTCGGGCTGACCGCGGTCGAAATCGGCAAGCGCATGGGCGCGCGGGTCATCGCCTGTGCGCGCGGGGCGGATAAGCTGGAAACCGCGAAGGCGGCCGGCGCCGATCACCTGATCGATAGCGACACGGGCGACCTGCGTGACGCGGTCAAGGCGCTTGGCGGGGCGGATGTCGTCTATGACCCGGTGGGCGGCGATCTTTTTACCGCCGCGATGCGCGCCACGCGCCCCGGCGGGCGCATCATCGTTGTCGGCTTTGCCAGCGGCACGGTGCCGCCGATTGCCGCCAACCACCTGATGGTGAAGAACATCGATGTGCTGGGGCTCTACTGGGGCGGTTATCTGAAATTCGCGCCCGATGTGCTGACCGACAGCTTGTCGACCCTGATGGGCTGGTATGCGACCGGTGGCTTGCGCCCGCATATCAGCCACGTCCTGCCGTTGGACCGCGCCGCCGAAGGGCTGGAACTGTTACGCAGCCGCCGTTCGACCGGCAAAGTGGTAATCACGCCCTAATCCGTCCGAAAACGCCTTTCGCAGCATATCCGCAAGCGCGTCGACGGGCGGCGTGCTGGCGCCTTGTGACGCATAAAGGTTGATCTTCTTGGTCTGAAGATCCGGCAGGGCCCCGCCATGGGGCACCGGCGACAGATAAGCCGGGCACGCCCCCTCGATCACCGCATGCACCGCCAGATCGGCGCTGACGCTGGCCTCGATCGTGCGGGTGCTGTCGGAGTTTACGGCCATTTCCCACGCGATCCCCGCCTGCTCAAGTGCGGCCTGCACACTGGTCCGGAAGACGCAATTGGTCTCGAACGCCAGCCGCAGCGGGCGACTGCGCCACGCCGCCCCGCCGGGCGCGCCGACCCAGATCAGCGGCAGTTCGATCAAGGTCTCACCGCCCGCATCCACCGTATCCTCGGTGCCGAGGATCAGGTGACAGGCGCCCTGATCGAACATCTCTTTCAGGCGTCTTGTGTAACTCGATACGAGGTTGACCTGCATCCGGGGATACTCTGCGTGAAACTGCTGCAAGACCTGCGGGATCGCCGGATAGACGATGTCATGCGGCACCCCCAGCACGACCTCACCTTCGAAGGCGTCATCCATCATGCGGGCGTAGACCTCGTCATTCAGGGCAAGGATGCGCCGCGCATAGCTCAAAAGCTGCTCGCCCGTTGTCGTCAGCGCGATGGTGCGGCCCGACCGGTCGAGAAGTTCGGCCCCCAGGTTTTCCTCCAGCCGCTTGAGCTGCATCGATACCGCCGATTGCGTGAGATTGAGAAATCCTGCCGCCCGCGTCACCCCGCCACTATCGGCGACGGCCATGAACGAGCGAAGCGCAGTCAGATCAAGATTTCGCGGCATATCAATTTCCTTGATGCAAAGCGTCAAAAACATTCGTTTCCAATATCAAACACAACCCACCATATTAATCAACATCAGTGATGCATTTACACCGAAGCATAAGCAAACCGAAAGGATAAAGGCCATGACGATCCTGACCCGCCCCGCCGCCCGTTCCAGCCACAAACCGCGTGTGCACTGGTTCAAGCGTATCGACGCGGCCTATACCGCGTGGCGTCACCGGCGCCATCTTGATGAGCTTGACGCGTTCATGCGGCGCGATATCGGCCTGAGCGATTCCGAAATCCATCGCGAAACCCAGCGAAAATTCTGGGATGTGCCGCAAAATTGGCGTCTCTGAAAGAAAACCCGACAAAAAAACTCTGTATCGTGCCCTGCGACTTGAAAAATGCGCCGCCCTCGCCAATATCTACCGCGAGGGCGGGCTTGCGTTTCAGGCTCGCCCATAGGGTTAACTTGGAGGCTATTGGAATGGCTGACTATCAGACGGTACGGACGACGGCTGGCGCCCGCCCGGCCGCCGCGATTGACGAGGGCCTTCGCGCCCATATGAGCAAGGTCTATGGCACGATGTCGGTGGGCATGCTGGTCACCGCAGGTGTTTCCTGGGCCGTGGGCACAAGCCCGGCATTGCTGGCGATCTTCCGGGATCCGGTGACGCTTGCCCCGAATATTCTGGGCTGGATCGCGATGTTCGCGCCGCTCATCATGGTGTTTGCCTTCGGCTCGATGATCAACCGCCTCAGCGCGGCTGGCGCGCAGACGTTCTTTTACGTCTTCGCCGCCGTCATGGGTCTCTCGATCGCCTGGATCTTTGCCGCCTTCACCGGCATCTCGATCGCGCAGACCTTCCTCGTGACGTCCATCGCCTTCGCATCGCTCAGCCTTTGGGGCTATACGACGAAGAAGGACATCTCGGGTTGGGGAGCGTTCCTGATCATGGGCGTTGTCGGCCTGATTGTAGCGATGATCGTGAACATCTTCCTTCAGTCGCCCGCCATCGCCTTTGCGGTGTCGATCATCGGCCTGCTGATCTTTGCGGCGCTGACGGCCTATGACACGCAGCGCATCAAGACCGAATATGTGCAGCATGCGCAGGTGGCCGATCAGGAATGGCTGGACAAGTCGGCGATCATGGGCGCGTTGAGCCTCTATATCAACTTCATCAACATGTTCATGTTCCTGCTGCAGTTCCTGGGCAATCGGGAATAGGCGCAAGGCGCAGACAGACAAACGGGGCCGGTGGAAACGCCGGCCCTTTTTCTTTGCAATGTGAATGGTGTCAGAGGCTGCGCTGCATCCGGATTGCGGGAAATTCGATCCCCGGGCGCAGGGCCACGCTAATCGCACCCAGCGTTTCAAACCCCATCGCGCCGTAAAACCGTCGTGCGGTACGCGTGGACAGGCAATCGAGCCGCGTCACGCCGGCCTGCCGTGCTTCCGAAATGATGGCCATCATGATGCGCCGGGCGATACCACGCCGCTGGTGGCGATAGTCGGTGACGACGTGGCGGATATCGGCCACCTGACCGCCCTTGATCGACCGGCTCCACCCGCCCGCGCCAAGCACCTGATCGTCCTGATCGACCGCAAGGTAATAGCGCCCGCTGGTGATCAGCGACGGGTTGGCACGCGCGATAATTGGGATGGCGGTCACCTGAACCGAGGGCGGGTAATCTGCCCTCAAGAGCCGGGAATAGCTTTGCGACAGCAGCTGGTCGACGGCGGCGATGTCGCCCTCGGCGCTGGTGCGCAATGTGATGACCTGCGGCTGCATGTCGCATAAGTAAGCGTCTTTACCCCAAAAGAAAGGGAACGTTCGGAATATTTCCGAAAGCGCGTAGTCTGGCATCATGAATCTGGGCCGAAAGGGGCTGGAATGTCGGCGGATTTCACAGGCGCCAAGATCGCGCTGATCCATGGGCGCGAGCTTGTCACGTATCTTCGTGACGACCTGCCGACCATCCCCTTTCCCGGGCAATGGGACCTGCCCGGTGGCGGGCGCGAAGGCGACGAGACCCCCGAAGACTGCGTGATCCGCGAGACGCGGGAAGAGTTCGGACTTGTCATCCCGCACAGGCGTCTTCACTGGAAGCGCCGCTATCCGAACGCGACGAATGTCGCCGAGACCGCCTATTTCTTCGCCGCACGCATCACGTCCAGGGACGTCGCGGCCATCCGCTTTGGTCCAGAGGGGCAAAGGTGGCAGATGATGAAACACGCGGAGTTCATCGGCCATGCGAATGCGGTGACTCGGCTTCAGGAGCGTCTGGCGGATTATCTGGAGTCTGGGTGTAGGTGAGGGTTTCGCCGGAGTTCAAGCGGCTGACGTGGGCGGTGTCGGGGGAGGAGCCACACCGGATCACGTCCGATCCTCACAAACCCTCCCACGCCCCGGACCTGATCCGGGGGCCCGCACGCCAGTAAGCCAATCCAACCCCACCGCAAGAGGTCCCGGGTCAAGCCCGGGACGTGGTAGTTGGCGCATTGGTGGAATAGTGAGGCCCCCCTCACCCGCACCCGTTGTGCCTCCGCCACATCACCGGGTCGTGCACCTCGGGGACCGTCGCGCAAGGATCCGCCGCGCCATACCCCCGCAAGCGGTGATAGGCCGCCACCTGCCCGTCGCTCAGCAGTGGCAGCGTCTTCAGATGCGCCGACAGATGCGCCAGCCGCAGCGCCGCCCACGCTTTGCCCGCGGCGCTGACCAGACGGGCGAGCGTGGCCGCGTCGGGCACCCCCGTGGCGAAGGCGCTGTCAAGCGCCCGCTCCGACGCGATGAACGCCTCACCGGCGGCAATGGCTTCGGCCCGCATGCGGTCGCGAATCCCCGTCAGCTCTTCGATCTGCGTGTCGCTCAGACCGATCTCATCGGCCAGTTCCAACAGATGCGTCGGCCCCGGAACGCCATTCAACTCCGCAGGAAGCGCCAGACCCCACCCCAGGCCCGCGCGCAACTCGGCCAGGTCGTCTTCGGACAGCGACGCGATCTCGCGCCCCTCTGACCCGGCATAGGGCGATGGCGTGTGTTGTTGCGCGGACGCAAAGCCTGCGGCGAGGATCAGGGCAATCGAAAACGTGACGTTGTGGATAAGCATGTCGGGCCGTTCCTTTGGATGGTTGCCGCGTGGTTATTGCCCGAACCGGCGAATTCGAACATGATAACGATCATGTCGGACATCTGGTCAGAGATCTTTTCCAAAGCGCCCGTGCGGTCCTTCGATCGCGGCGCAAGCGTGTTTCGGCGCGCCGATCCGGTGCGCAACGCCTATTTCGTGCGCGACGGCGCCGTCGACCTTGTGCGAACCCAAGCAGACGGCGGCACGCTGACACTGCACCGGGCGTGGCAGGGCACCCTTTTGGCCGAGGCATCCTTGTTCGCGGATCGCTATCACTGCGATGGGATCACCGACGCGCCGACGCAGCTTGCCATTCTGCCGCGCGCACAGGCCCTCCGAGCCCTTGAAGATAACGCGACCGCCATGGTCGCCCTCTCGCAATCGGCGCGAGAGGTTCAAGCCCTGCGCACCCGGTTGGAAGTGCGGGCCCTGAAAACGATCCGCGCCCGGCTTGAGGCCTATCTCGACCTGTATGGCGAGCCGGACAGGGGCGGCTGGGTGCGCGTGGCCGACTGGATCGGCGTGACACCCGCGGCGCTCTACCGGGAACTGGCGAAGCGGCGCGGGTGATCCGCACCTGCCGGGGACGCAGCGTTGAGATCCCCCCCAAACGACAAAGGCCGCGCACAAGCGCGGCCTCTTGGATCCGTAGCCAGTGAAACCGGCTTACTTGATCTTGCCTTCCTTGTATTCGACATGCTTGCGCGCGACGGGGTCGTACTTACGCACCACCATCTTCTCCGTCATCGTGCGGGCGTTCTTCTTGGTCACATAGAAGTGGCCCGTATCGGCGGTCGAGTTCAGGCGGATCTTGATCGTCGTCGGTTTCGCCATCGTCGTTGCTCCTCAAAGGGCCGCGTGTCACGCAGCCCGGAAATCCATGAAGCCCGCCTTTTACCGGCGCGCGGCGTCAAGTCAAGCGGGAAACCGGCCCGATCGTCTAGCCAAGGCCCATGCTGGCGTGAATGCGGGCACGCGTGGCGTCATCAAGGCCCAGCGCATCGGCCAGACCGTTGAGATACGACACTTCCTGCCCGGTATCCACGCGCACGGTCGACACAGACATCGCGTAAATCTGGGCTTTCATCGCATCGCTCGTGTCATTGGCAAGGCCCATGATGTCCACGGGCGCGGCCATTTCGGCTTCAACGAAGGCACGTTCCTCGGCATCGATATCGCCCAGCATCTCAAGGATCTTCTCGCGCTCGCCCGCGTCGATCTCGCCATCGGCCTTGGCGGCCTGGATCATCGCGCGGATCGTCAGCTTGGCGTTTTCTTCCATCGTGTCGGTGGCCGAGGTATTGCCCAAAAGCGCATCCATCATCCCCGCCGATTGTTCCGCGCCCGTGGCCGCAGCCCCGCCCAGTGCGGCCATCAGCCCGCCAAGCCCCGCGGCCGCATTGTCGCCCGCCGCCCCGGCCCCGCCGGTCATCTGGCCCATCATGCCCTGAAGCCCCTCGGCGCCGCCCGGGATCCCGAACTTTTCCATCATCGCGCCCATCTGATCGGCCATGCCGGCCATCGCGGGGTTCGATTTCATGGCCTCCTGCATGCCGGCCATGCCACCAGCCGACTTGAACTTGTCGTATCCTTTTGATGCGGCAAAGCCGACGGCCAATGTGGCCAGCGTTTTGACGAAACTCATGAAACTCACTCCTTGTTGCGATGTCGCGCGTGCTCCCGTGCCGCGCCTGGGGGCGACTATAGCAGGAAAGCCGCCGGCCTGCCGGGACAGAAGGGCGCAGGGACTTCGAAATTTGCGCGGATGACCTGTAAGCCGGATTCTGTCCACCCCGGACCGTGGCCCGGGGCTGGATGACCATTCATCTGGGCGCATCGTTGCCGATGCGCTCGTGCTGCCAACCCGGACCCCTGACCAAAGCCGCCCATGCGGGGTCCCTATTTGGCATTGCTCCCGGTGGGGCTTGCCGTGCCGTCCTTGTTGCCAAGTCCGCGGTGGGCTCTTACCCCACCGTTTCACCTTTGCCCCGCATGCGAGGCCGTTTGATTTCTGTGGCGCTTTCCCTCGGGTTTCCCCGGCCGGGCGTTACCCGGCACCGTTGCTTTGTGGAGTCCGGACTTTCCTCGGCCCCGGGTTGCCCCGGGCCCGCGGCCATCCGGTCATCCGCGCGTTCTGGCACTTAGGAAGTCGGCGGGCCCGCGTCAACGGGAAAGCGCCGGGCAAGATCGGCGGCCATGGCGGCATCGATGGCATCGACGGGCCCGTCCGCGTCCGGCCGAAAGCGCAGGCGGAAGGCGGTCAGGATGTCGTCCGGCGGCGCATCGGCGGTATACCCGAAGGCTCGCGCGTCGCGCAGGAACCCGGCCGGATCGGCGTCTGGTCCCGTGTTCGGCCAGACCGACAGCCCGGCCTGCGCCAAACGCCGCCAGTCGAAAAGCCGCCCCGGATCGCGCTTGCGCCCGGGGGCAAGGTCGGAATGGGCGATCACGGCCTGCGGGGCCAGCGCATGCCGCGCCATCACGTCGCCAAGCAGGCGTTCAAGCGCCGACATCTGGGGCTCGGGAAAGGGCGAGCGGGCGTCATTGGCCAGTTCGATCCCGATCGAGGCCGAGTTGACGTCCCCGACCGCGCCCCAGCGCCCGGCCCCGGCATGCCAGGCGCGTTTGTCTTCGGCCACGAGCGACGCCAGCGTACCGTCTTCGGCAATCAGGTAATGCGCCGAGACTTCCGTCTCAGGCTCGCGCAACCGCTCCAAAGCCTCTGCTGCTGTTGTCATCGCGGTATAATGCAGGACCACCAGCGATATGCGCGCATCGCCCCGCCGGTCGCCGTAATTCGGGGACGGATGGGTCAGGGCCATGGGGTTGGGGATGGTGCGTGGTTCATGGGCCATATCTGGCAGGTTTTGAACCGGCTGTCATGGGTCCGGGTGCAACGGCGCGGGGTCTTGGAGCGCCAAGCCCCGGACCCGATCCGGGGCCTCTCACCCATCGCCACCAGCGCTCACCCGCGCGAGGTCCCGGGTCGCGCCCGGGACGCGCCTCACTTCCCACGCCCCGGACCTGATCCGGGGCCTCTCACCTACCGCCACCAGCGCCCACCCGCGCGGGGTCCCGGCTCAAGCCCGGGACGCGCTCCACCTCTCACGCCCCGGACCTGATCCGGGGCCTCGCGCCCCAGCCTTGACCAAGCGCAACCGCGCCACCCTTCGCTCTGGCATAATCCCCGCATGAAACCGCCCAGGAAAAAGAAACCGGCCGACCCGCCCCGCAAGGATTCGATCACTGCGGTCGAACCCTATGCGCGGATCAGGATCATCGTGTTCCTGATCTGCATGGCCGTGGCGCTGGTCGTCTTGACCGCGCGGGCGTTGTTTTAGGATGGATGCCTGATTGCATCGGGGTCCCGGGTCAGGCCCGGGACGTGACCCGGGACCCGGACCTGATCCGGGGCCTCGCGCGATCCGAAAACCCTACCGCCCGGAAGCGTTCAGCGCGCGGACCGTGCGGAACGGTGTCGGGTCCCAGAAACAGGCAAAACCATCCCCGTCCGGGTCCATGCCGCGGCGGTCGCGTTCGGGGCCGCCATTGGCCAGAAACGCCTCTTGCGCCTGATCGGCCGACGCATAACGCCCGCAAGCCCGGGCGAAGCGGCGTTCGGCATTGAAGGGCGTGCGTCGATAGATGCTCTCACCAACGGCATTCGTGGTCGAAAGCGCATATTCGACGATGTTCGGCCCGCCCGACCCGCTCCTCTCCGGCAGGGCCGTGGGCTGGATCACCGTATAGGCTTCGCGCTGGCGGGCGATGCGTTCGGCGTCGCTTTCAATCGATTCCCGCTCGGCCACGGCGTCGAAATCCTGCTCGTCCGAAATACCGGGGTTGTTGAGGTCGACCGGCGCGGGCTGAGACCCGGTGGCGATGTCGGTCACGCCGATCTCGCCCCCGTCTTCGCCCTGCGGCACGATCTCGATTTCCTGCGCTTCCGTGGCGGGATCGATAAAGATGATACCCGGTTGCCCCTGAAGCGCTGCTTCACGCCGCGCACGCTCGGCCTCAAGGCTGGTGACGGCCGCGCCAGTGGGCGCGCTGTTGGGCACCGGCGTCGTACAGGCCGAAAGCACCAGCGCTGCGGGGATCAGGAAACGTGTGAAAATCATCTGCAGCCTCTGCGTTTTGGGCTGTTTACCACCATTTCGCGGGCTTGGAAACAAAGCCTGCGGCGGCTTCCAGCGCATAGGCCGTGTTCAGCAGATCGCCTTCTTCCCATGGCCGCCCGATCAGCTGCAATCCAAGCGGCAGGCCCTGACGATCAAGCCCCGTGGGCACCGCGATGCCCGGCAGCCCGGCAAGGTTCACCGTCACCGTGAAGACGTCGTTGAGATACATCTGCACCGGATCGGCATCGGTCATCTCGCCCAAGCCGAAAGCCGCCGATGGCGTGGCGGGCGTCAGGATCGCGTCGACGCCCTGCGCGAACACCTCGTCGAAGTCGCGCTTGATAAGGGCGCGGACCCGGCGGGCGCGGTTGTAATAGGCGTCGTAGAAACCGGCGCTCAGCACATAGGTGCCGATCATCACGCGGCGCTTGACCTCGGCCCCAAAGCCTTCGGCGCGGGTCTTTTCGTACATCTCTGTGATGCCGTCGCCCTGGCTCAGCTTGGCACGGTGGCCATAGCGCACCCCGTCATAGCGTGCGAGGTTCGAAGAGGCTTCGGCCGGCGCGATCACATAATACGCAGGCAGCGCGTATTTGGTATGGGGAAGCGAGATATCGACGATCTTCGCGCCCGCATCCTCCAACATCGCGCGGCCTTCGGCCCAAAGCGTCTCGATCTCGTCGGGCATGCCGTCCATGCGGTATTCTTTCGGGATACCGATGGTCTTGCCGCGAATGTCGCCGGTCAGCATGGCCTCGAAATCCGGCACGGGAAGGTCGGCGGACGTGCTGTCCATCGGGTCATGCCCGGCCATCGCACCCAGCATGATCGCGGCGTCCCGCACGGTCTTGGTCATCGGCCCGGCCTGATCGAGCGACGAGGCGAAGGCCACGATGCCCCAGCGCGAACAGCGCCCATAGGTGGGTTTCAGCCCGGTGATGCCCACAAAGGCCGCCGGCTGGCGGATCGAGCCTCCGGTATCGGTGCCGGTCGCGGCAAGGCAGAGGTCGGCGGCCACCGCGCTGGCCGACCCGCCCGACGATCCGCCGGGCGTCAGCGGCGTCTCATCATTGCCGCGCCGCCATGGGTTGACGACATTGCCATAGGTCGACGTCTCGTTCGACGACCCCATGGCAAACTCGTCCATGTTCAACTTGCCCAGCATCACCGCGCCCGCGTCAAAGAGGTTCTGCGTCACGGTGGATTCGTACTCGGGCTTGAAGCCGTTCAGAATGGCGCTCGCGGCCTGGCTCGGCACGCCCTTGGTGCAAAAAAGGTCCTTGATGCCAAGCGGAATGCCGCACATCGCCGGGGCGTCGCCGCCCGCCAGCCGCGCATCCGCCGCGCGCGCCTGTTCCAGCGCCAATTCGGGCGTGTTGTGAACAAAGGCATTCAGAACACCCGCGCCCTCGATCGCGCCAAGGCAGGCTTCGGTCAGCGCGACCGACGTCGTCTCGCCCTTGCGCAGAAGGTCCCGCGCCTCGGCGATGGTCAATGCGTTGAGATCGGTCATTCGACCACCTTCGGCACCGCGAAGAACCCTTCGCGCGCGTCAGGCGCATTGCTCAGGATCTTGTCCTGCATCCCGCCCGAGGTCACCACGTCCTCGCGCCGCTTGAGCCGCATGGGCGTGACGCTCGTCATCGGTTCCACGCCGTCGATATCCACCTCATTGAGTTGCTCGATGAACCCGAGGATCGTATTGAATTCCCCCGCCAGGGCCGGCAGGTCCTCGTCTTCCACCTTGATCCGCGCCAGCTTGGCAACCCGGCGGGCGGTTTCGATATCAATGGACATGGATGCGCACGCGTCTTTTGTTTCACACGCGCGGTGCTTTAGCCCGCCCACGCGACCCCCGCAAGGGTCGAGGGCTTGTTCCCGCCCCGTCCCTCGGGGCAGGATCGGCAAAAGAGCTGGAGCCCGCGATGAAACTGACCCTGCACCACATCAACCTGTCGACTCCGAATGTCGATCAGATGGCTGACTTCTATACCGGCGTTCTGGGGCTGGCGCCCGAAGAAACCGGGCTGCCGGTATTGGAGAAGAAAAAGGGCTATGCGGGCGACGTGGCGTTCGTCACCGATGGCCGTATCCAGACGCATCTGGCCGAAAAGGACGTGCAGGCCGGGTTCAAGACCGGCCATATCGTCAACCCGCTAAGCCAGGGGCATATCGCCTATCGCACCGATGATCTCGATGCTTTCAAGGCGCATCTGGAGGCCAAGGGCGTGGCCTATTCCGACTGGGGCAACGCGGCGGTGGCCGGGTGGCGGCAGATCTTTTTCTATGACCCCGACGGCAATGTCATCGAGGTGCATCAGGCCGACGACTGACCCGCCACGTGGCGGCGATAGACCTCGATCATCCAGCCCAGCATGATCCCGTTCAGGATATGCCACATGAAATGCGTGCCGACAGGCACCGCGTCACACACGAGTTCATCAGTGGACCGGAAGGCCAGCGACACCACAAGGATGCCCGCGCCAATCGCCAGCCCACGCGCCACGTCCGACACCCGGTTGCGCAAGGCCACGGCATAAAGCGCGATAAGCAACGGCACGGGCCAGTAAAAGGACGAGATCTCGAAAAATGGTAACGCGGCGAAGATCGGCCCCGTCACGGCGGCATAGGGAATGAAAAGGGCGGTCGCCCCAAGCGCGGGCCAAAGCCCCAGCCCCCAAAATCCGCGATTTGCCGCGAAGATGTAAACGAGGATGAACACCGCAATCGGCACCACGTCCATCAGCGCCGCCCAGGCCTGGGCATGGGTGTGGAAAAGATAGGATCCGATCCCGATCGCCGCGAGGATCACGCAAAGCACACCGGCCAGCCCCTGCCCCCCGCTGCGCCGCCACATCACGAAAGCCGCGATCAGGAAGGTCGCGTTGGTGACCGCGTTCACCGGCTCGGACCAGTAAGACGGATCCACCCGCTCGCAATAGCCGTCGATATACTGTGTCCATTCCATGTGACGGCCCGCCATTCGCTGTTATGCTTCGGCCAAAGATAGGGAGGTTCTCATGAAAATCACGTGGCTTGGACATTCGGGCTTTCGCATTGAAATCGGCGATCAGGTTCTGCTGGTCGATCCGTGGATGACCGGCAACCCGATGTTCCCCGAAGACCGGCGCGGCGAGGCCATCGCCGGGGCGACGCATATCCTGCTGACCCATGGCCATGGCGACCATTCGGGCGACGCGGTGGCGCTGGCAAAGGACCTCGGCATCCCGGTGGTGGGCATCTACGACCTGATGAGCCATTGGGAAGCCGCCGAAGGCATCGCCACCGTGGGCTTCAACAAGGGCGGCACCGTGATGCTGGGCGACGTGGCGGTAAGCATGGTCAACGCCGTGCATTCGTCCTCCGTCGCCGGGGCCGATCACCCGATCTATGCCGGGGCCGAGGCCGGGTTCATGATCGCGGGCGACGGCCACACGATCTATGTCACCGGCGATACCGACATCATGGCCGACATGGCCTGGATGGGCGAACGCTATGCGCCCGATATCGGCATCCTCTGCGCGGGCGGGCATTTCACCATGGACATGGACGGGGCGGCTTGGGCGGCGCGCACCTATTTCAACTTCAAGACGGTGATCCCCTGTCATTACAAGACCTTCCCGCTCTTGGCCCAGTCGGCGGATGCACTGATCAAGGGTCTTCCGGGTGTGGACGTGATCGAACCCGACGTCATGACCGCCATCGAGATCTAGGGCCAATCGCCTCGCGACATGCGCGCTGTTCCCCGTTTTCGAACAATGGACGGGGGAAAACCGCGATTCGTTGACTTGGGCGGAATTCCGCCGATGGTGAGGCAAGAGATTGGCGCGAACGTGTTCGAAATGTGGCAGCGCCCGGGGTGACCCTTTCCCGTGTTCGGGTCGCCCCAACCCAACCCGCCCGGCCACGGGGCACAATGTGTAAGAGGTTACCGATGGTTACCAAGTTCAAGCTTCGCATCGCCGAGACGCTCGCCGCCTTTCACGCCGACACTCGCGGCATCGCACTCACCGAATACGTTCTTCTTATGGCCGTTCTGGTCGGGGGCGTCGTGATGACCGTTTCCGCCTTCGGCGACAGTCTGGGCGACACATGGCAGGCCTATGCAAGCTGGCTGCGCGCCGCGGGCCCGTCCAGTCCGACGTCGTAAATCAAGGATCGCTATATTTGAGCATCTTCTCGGGGCGTTGCCGCAAGGCACGCCCCGTTTTCATGTTGCCATCCCTCCGACCAAGACCCCGCCTGACCTGTATCAGGCTGGGACTCAACGCGTCCGCGTATCATCGCCCCGATACATCGAAAGGCGACAAAGATGCCGGACAACCCATTTGTCTTTTGGTTCATCGCCGGGCCCGGCTGGGCCCTGTTCCTTTATCTCTGCGTCGCCCAGTGCCTGAGCGCCATCAGCTATCGCCTGGGCATCCGCATGGGCGCGCAGGAACCGGCGGAAAGGATCACCGAGGTGGGCGTCGCGTTCTGGTGGGCCGTGGCGTTCAGCGACCTCGTCTTCTACACGCCGCTTCTGGGCCTCGGCCTTTGGGGGCACTGGACCGGGGCGGGCTGGGCGCCGATCGTGCTGGCCGCCGCGCTTGGCATCACCGTTTACTGGCCGATCATGAGCCTCGCCGCGGTTTACCGCGCCCGCTCTGCCCCCGGCTGGACGCTTCCGAAGGAACGCCAGTATTGGGTGGTCCTGCCGATCATCGCGGCATGGGGCGCGCTTGCTCTGGTCTTGCTTTTGCGCGCTTAGCCGCGCTTTTCCGCGAAAAACGTCCTGAGCAGCGCCGCCGCCTCATCCGCCGCGACCCCGTCGACCACTTCGGGCGTATGATGCGCCTGACGGTGGGTGAACACGCGCGCGCCATGGGCCACGCCGCCTGACTTGGGATCGTCCGCGGCATAAACCAGCCGGGCCAGACGCGCGGCGGAAATCGCCCCCGCGCACATCGCACAAGGCTCCAGCGTCACATAAAGCGCGCATCCCGTGAGCCGTTCCGACCCCAGCACCCGTGCGGCGTCCCGGATCGCCAGCAATTCGGCATGCGCGGTCGGATCGTTCAATTCGCGCGTCCGGTTGCCCGCCCGCGCGATGACCTGACCAGCCGCATCCACCACCACCGCGCCCACAGGGACTTCGCCGCGCGCGGCGGCGGCGCGGGCCTCCTCAAGGGCAGTTTGCATATGGGGCGCGAAACTCATGCCCCCGTCATGCACCCTGCCCCGCCCACGCTCAACCCGCTTTCCCTCGGGCGCGGGCCGCGCTATGCGGGGCGCATGGCCGAACCGACCCCACCCGGCGACCGCATTGCCAAGGTCCTTGCCCGCGCAGGCGTCGCCTCGCGCCGCGAAGCCGAGCGGATGATCGAGGCCGGGCGCGTTGCGGTGAACGGCAAGCGCATCACCTCGCCCGCGCTGAATGTCACCGCCGCCGACAAGATCACCGTCGATGGCACCGCGATCGCCGAGGCCGAGGAACCGCGCCTCTGGCTTTATCACAAGCCCGCCGGCCTCGTGACGACCGAGCGCGATGAAAAAGGCCGGCCCACGGTCTTTGGCAGCCTGCCCGACGACATGCCCCGCGTGGTGTCGGTGGGGCGCCTTGATATCGCTTCAGAGGGGTTGTTACTGCTGACCAATGACGGCGGCATCAAACGCAAGCTCGAACTGCCCGCGACCGGATGGCTGCGCAAATACCGCGTGCGCGTGCACGGCACGCCCGAGGACGACACCTTCGCGCCGTTGCGCAAGGGGCTGACGGTCGAGGGCGTCAAATATCAACCGATGACCGTCACGCTGGACCGTCAGCAAGGCGCCAATGCCTGGGTCACCGTGTCCCTGCGCGAGGGCAAGAACCGCGAGGTTCGCCGCGCGATGGAGGCGATCGGGCTGAACGTGAACCGGCTGATCCGCGTCAGCTATGGCCCGTTCCGGCTTGGCGACCTCAAACCCGGCGCGGTCGAAGAGGTGCGCGCCCGCGTGCTGCGCGATCAGCTTGGAAAGACCGAAAAACCCGCCGTAACCCGGTCGAGGGGGAAAAAACGGCCAAGCTGACCCCTGTTCGCCCGACCCGCCAATCGTTAAATTGGGCAGAGGTGACGGCGCGTATGGTAAGAATCCGCCGCAAAACCTATATATTGGTGAAGTGATTAGGGGCTAAGACACACATGCAACGGCTGGTTCTGGCAGTATTGATCCTTGCGGGGCTGATTGCCCTGCTTGCTGTCGTGATGGCCGGATTGCGCGCGGTGCTGGCCCCGAAGGAACCGGCTGACGGGATAAAGGGCGACGATATGCTTCAAAAAGTTGCGTTTTTCCTGCTTTTGGCACTGATCGCCTATGTCGCCACCACGGGCGCACCCTGATGGCAGAACGATTTGGCGGCAAATACAGCCCCGACGCGGTGCCGCCCGTGTCCAAAACCGCGGGCACCAGCCCGCTCAAAGGCAAACGGCGCCAGCGCGGCGCAGCCCGGGTGAACCTTCTTTTCGTGGTGCCCGTGATCCTGATCATGGTGGGTTTCACGCTTGAACCCTTTGGTCTGGCGACCCATCTGGCGGCCTTCGCGATGCTGATCGGGGCGGCCTATCTTACCCGCGAAGGGCTGAAGGCCGAAGAGGCGTATAACGAACGCCGGGTGGCCAAACGCCCGGCCATCCCGCGCAAGTTGTTTGCCAGCGTGCTGACCGGGGCCGGGCTCTTCGTGGCCGGGTTTTCGCTCGACACCTCGCTATTGAACCCGATCATATTTGCCGTTCTGGGCACCGTTCTGCACGCCGTGGCCTTCGGCACCGATCCGATGCGCGACAAGGGCGTCGATGGCATCGACAGCTTTCAGGCCGACCGCGTGGCCCGGGTCGTGGACGAAGCCGAGACCTATCTGACCGAAATGGGCACCGCTATCGCCCGCACCGGCGACCGGCGCCTCGTGACCCGCGTTGCGGCGTTTCAGACCACGGCGCGCGAAATGTGCCGCACCGTCGAAGAGGACCCGCGCGATCTGACCGGCGTGCGCAAGTATCTTGGCGTTTATCTTCTGGGCGCGCGCGACGCGACAGTGAAATTCGCCGATCTCTATGGCCGCAAACGCGATGCCGCCGCCCGCGCCGATTACGAGGCGTTGCTGGACGATCTTGAACAAAGCTTCGCCGCGCGCACCGAAAAGATGCTTCTCGACGACCGGTCCGATCTGGATGTCGAGATCGAGGTACTGCGCGAACGCCTTGCCCGCGAAGGCATTCGAACCGAAGACTGATATATTTTTGAAGGAGTTATCCCCATGAGTTCAGATGTCGTGCGCCAGAAGGCGGCCGAAGATCTTGCCGCCGTCGAAGAGGTCACAGCGGTGATCCTTCCCGAACCCTCGACCGAGATCGTGCCCTACGCCGCCGCCGAGGCGCCCATCGCCGCCGAGATCGAGACGCGCATGAACGAGCTTGATATGGGCAACACCCAGTCGATCGTGATGTTCGGATCCTCCGCACAGGCCGAGTTGCAGGAAATCAGCCAGGCGATGCTCGCGGATGTGCGCAACAAGGACGTGGGCCCCGCCGGTGACAGCCTGCGCGACATCGTGTCGACCATCCGCGGCTTTTCGATCAGCGAACTGGATGTACGCCGCAAGAAATCATGGTGGGAATGGCTGACCGGCAAGGCCGCGCCCATGGCCAATTTCGTGGCCCGGTTCGAGGACGTGCAAAGCCAGATCGACAAGATCACCGACAACCTGCTGGGCCATGAGCACAAGCTTCTCAAAGACATCAAGTCGCTCGATATGCTCTATGACCGGACGCTGAACTTCTACGACGAACTGGCGCTTTACATCGCGGCCGGCGAAGAAAAGCTGAACCGACTCGACACAAACGACATTCCCGCCAAAGAGACCGAGGTCGCCGATGCGCCCGAGGAGCAGGGCGTGATGAAGGCGCAGGAACTGCGCGATCTGCGCGCCGCGCGCGACGATCTGGAACGCCGGGTGCATGACCTCAAACTGACCCGCCAGGTGACCATGCAATCCCTGCCCTCGATCCGGTTGGTGCAGGAAAACGACAAATCGCTGGTGACCAAGATCAACTCCACCCTCGTGAACACGGTCCCGCTCTGGGAAACCCAGCTTGCCCAAGCGGTTACGATCCAACGCTCAAGCGAGGCCGCGCAGGCCGTGCGCGAGGCCAATGATCTCACCAACGAGCTTCTGACCTCGAACGCCAAGAACCTGCGCGAGGCCAACAAGATGGTGCGCGAAGAGATGGAGCGCGGCGTCTTCGACATCGAGGCCGTCAAGGCCGCCAACGCCGAATTGATCGCCACGATCGAAGAAAGCCTTGCCATTGCCGACGCAGGCAAGGAAAAACGGGCTGCTGCCGAGGTTGAACTTCAGGCGATGGAAGAAGAACTGAAGACAACCCTTGCAGCTTCGCGCGCCCGCGGCGACAAGACGGGCGATACTGCCGGCACCAGCGTGCCGGAAGCGTAGGACGAGGGACGCATGCGCTGCACGGGACTTATAGCGTCGGTTCTGGCGATGATCGGTATGACCGGGTGCAACACGCTTGCCCGCCAGGATACCGTCATGCCGACCGCCGCCACCCGTGCCGCCCCGCAAGCCGTCATGCCGGTGCGCCCGCGCATCAGTCACGAGCTTGAGGATTACTATTCCAAGGTGCAGGCCAAGCTTCTGGCGCAAGGCCTGCTTCGCGTCGATGGCGGCGGCCCGGATACGCCGTTCACCGCCGACATGCTGGCCCGCAACTTCATGCGGATCGCGCTTTTCGAGGAATTCACCGCCATGGGCGGGTCGATGGTCGCCAAACAGACCCCAAGCACCCTGCACCGCTGGAAAGACCCGGTGCGGGTGCAGGTCGAGTTCGGCAACACGGTCCCGCGCGACAAGCGCCTGACCGACCGCACCCGTCTGACCCGGCTGGTCGATCGCCTGCACAGCGCCACCGGCCATCCGATCCGCGAGGTTCAGGACCGGGCGAACTTCCATATCTTCGTCGTGAACGAACAGGAAAGACAGGCGCTCGCCCCCCAACTGCGCAAGATCATCCCCAATATCAGCGAAGCGGCGGTCAAGGCGGTCACGCGCATGCCGCGCTCGAACTATTGCCTCGTGCTGGCGCTCGATCCGCACCAGACCGGCGATTACACCAAGGCGATTGCGGTGATCCGCGCCGAACACCCGGACCTGATGCGGCTCAGCTGCCTGCATGAAGAGGTGGCGCAAGGTCTGGGCCTGTCCAATGACAGCCCGTTGGCCCGCCCGTCGGTCTTCAACGACGACGAAGAGTTCGGCTTGCTCACGTATCACGATGAGCTGCTGCTTCGGATGCTCTATGATCCGCGCCTCACCCCTGGCATGACCCCGGCCCAGGCCGGGCCGATCGTGCACATGATCGCCGAAGAGCTTGTCAATGGCGGCACCGGCTGATCCGGCGACGGCGGCGCGTTGATCGCAGCGCTCCGCGTCTGGCCTTGCCACACCCGCTCGCCTATGATCGCACTCACCACGTTTCAGCCAGCGGAGCGGCACACCCCATGAGTATTTTCGATTTCCTGAGCGGACAATTCATCGACGTCATTCACTGGACCAACGACACCAGCGACACGATGGTCTGGCGCTTCGAACGGCACGGGCACGAAATCAAATACGGCGCGAAGCTGACGGTGCGCGAAGGCCAGGCGGCGGTGTTCGTGCATGAAGGCCAACTGGCCGATACCTTTACCCCCGGCCTGTATTTCCTTGAAACCAACAACATGCCGATCCTGACCACGCTTCAGCACTGGGATCACGGCTTCAAATCGCCCTTCAAATCCGAGATTTACTTCGTCGATACCACCCGCTTCACCGACCTCAAATGGGGCACCAAGAACCCGGTGATCCTGCGTGATCCCGAATTTGGCCCGACCCGCATCCGCGCCTTCGGCACCTATACCGTGCGCGTCACCGAACCCGCGCGCTTCCTACAGGAAATCGTCGGCACCGATGGCGAGTTCACGATGGACGAGATCAGCTATCAGATCCGCAACATCATCGTGCAGGAGTTCAGCCGGATCATCGCCCAGGCCGGCATCCCCGTGCTCGACATGGCCGCCAATACCGGCGATCTGGGCAAGCTCGTGGCCGCCGGCATTTCCGAGACGCTGGCCGATTACGGCTTGACCCTGCCCGAGCTTTATATCGAGAACATCTCGCTGCCCCCGGCGGTGGAAGAGGCGCTGGACAAGCGCACCTCGATGGGCGTGATCGGCGATCTGGGCCGCTACACCCAGTTCGCCACGGCCGAGGCGCTGGCCCATCCCGACAGCAGCGCGGGCGGCGGCATGGCCGCGGGCATGGGGGCCGGGCTCGGCATGGCGATGGGCGCCCAGATGGCGCAGAGCGGCCC
>JABDPT010000186.1 GCA_013042605.1 Paracoccaceae bacterium | reverse complement strand
GTCCGGCATTGCATGGTTGACGTCAGCCTACGGCGGTAGACACGTCGCACAATACGGGAGAACACCTAATTGGTCTTGACCTCAAGCGAACCCGGCCCGGACCATCTGGCGGATGAGTGCGCCTGATGACGGCACCCCCATCTTTCTCAGAACGTTCGAGCGGTGAATCTCGACCGTCTTGTGGCTGATTCCAAGCTGGCGTGCGATGGCTTTGTTCGGCAGACCTTCGCAAACAAGCGACATCACTTGTCGTTCGCGGTTTGTTAGCCCGTCGAGTTTCTCGCGAAGCCCACCGGACAGGTCGGCCACAGGTGCAGTCACCAGGCTGCTGAGGATCAGACGAATGGAATTCGCGATGATCCGGCGCGGCAGGATCACCGGCTTGCCGGTCGCATTTGCAACCACCTGTCGGTCGAACTCGCTGTAGCCAACCGAATTCAGCACGATGTAGGAACAATCTGAAAGAGACACGGCCGCTTTCTGGAGTTGCTCGGCATTGCCGTGGGCCGCATGCCTGAAAATCGTCTCGAACAAGGCAAGAGACGGAATATCGAACTCCGAGGTTTGACTTTCCAGCGGCTGTATCATGCCGACCCTGTCGCCAAGGGCTGCGACCGAAATCACCGCTGCGTCGACCGCACGCTGCGCGTTCACCGTGGGGCAGTTGCTTTCGAGATCGCGGAAAATTCCGGTGGACATCAGGACGATCAGGTCGAACTCGCCTTCGCCGGCCCCTGCGATCTTGTCATGAGCCAGTTTGCTGATTTTCTTGCGTTCCAGTGACACCCATGCACCATTCGCAAGGCGAGCGACCACGGCCGTCTGGTCCGGTCGGGCCCGAAGCTCTTCGATCTCGGACCCGCTCAGCCCGTCCAGAAGCCCGATCTCGGAAATCTCCGCAGGCAAAGCCAGCCCTTCCGTCAACTCGGCAAGCAAGTCCTGACGTGGTGACTGACCTATGGTCACAAAGAGGATGCGCGTGGCGCGCGCGGTTTCTGCCACTCGTTGTCTTTCCATTGGGCTGTCAGCGTGAAGTCAGGCTTTACGGTCGCCGCCGGCCACCACTCCGATGAAGTTCTTTCGAATCCAGACGATCACATATGGTTACGATTCCTACAAGGCTCTCGCGGCAGGTCTAGGGGCAGACCCTTATACCCACCTCGAATCTGCTGGGTTACGTTCGCGAGAGTCTCGTGGAGGAGCATATGGCAATGGAATTCCCGGCCAGCAGTATCGAGGCGCTGTCCATCGGCGCCTGGATACTCGGCACAGGCGGCGGCGGAAGCCCGTATCTGGCAGAACTCAATCTCAAGCGTCTCTACGAACAGGGCAAACGGTGCCAGATCATCCAACCCCACGAACTTGACGACGAAGATATGGTCGCCATCGTGTCACAGATGGGCGCGCCGCTGGTTGGGCAGGAACGGCTGGTCGATCCATCCTATCTCGCCCGTGCGGTACAGGTCATGGAAGAGTATATCGGCCAGCGGTTCAGCGCGATCATGGCGGTCGAGATCGGCGGGGGTAACGCGCTGTCGCCGTTTCTGGGGGCCGCCCTTCTGGATATCCCCGTTGTCGATGCCGACACGATGGGCCGGGCCTACCCGGAAGCTCAGAATACCAGCTTCGCGATCGCGGATCTGAAGATGTATCCCTTGAGCCTTGTGGACTGCCGCGAGAACGAGGCAATCGTCTCCAAGGTCCCTTCCTGGGTCTGGATGGAGCGTATTTCGCGCAAGATCACCACGGAGGTGGGCTCTGTGGCTTCGACCTGCAAGGCGCCGCGCACAGGTGCAGAGGTCAAACAGTGGGGTATCCTGCATACCGTTTCCAAGGCGATCCGGATCGGTGAGGTTGTGCTCGAGGCGCGGCGCATCCACGAAAACCCCATCGACGCCATTCTCGATCTGGAAGGCGGCAAGACCCTGTTCGTCGGCAAGGTCGTCGACGTCGACCGTGTCGCGACGGGCGGCTTCCTGAGGGGAAAAGCGAGGATTTCGGGGCTTGGGGGCAGTCAAGGGGAAAGCGTGGTTCTGGAATTTCAGAACGAATGGCTCGTCGCCCTCCGTGACGGTGATCCCATTGCGATGTCGCCCGACCTCATTTGCCTGCTCGACACCGACAGCGGAGAGGCCATCGGGACGGAAACGGTGCGCTACGGCCAACGCGTCACGGTGATTGCTCTGCCATCGCCCAAGGTACTGCGCACCGAGCGGGGACTCCAGAACGTGGGCCCGCGCGCCTTTGGATACGACTTCGATTACAGATCGGTATTTGCAGAATGAAACGCATCGGAATTGACGTCGGCGGAACGAACACGGATGCCGTCGTGATCGAGGGCACACGCGTTCTGGCATCCATCAAGGTGCCGACCACGCGCGATGTGATGACCGGGGTCGTCAACGCTACCCGGGGTGTGCTGGCACAGGACGGGGTGGTGACGAACGGGGCCGGCCACGGGATCGACGCGGTGATGCTGGGTACGACGCATTTCACCAATGCTGTGGTGGAACGCGCGAACCTCGAACGGATCGCCGTGATCCGCATATCCCTTCCCGCCTCGTCGTCGCTGCCGCCCGGCATCGACTGGCCGGGCGACATTCGCGCCGCCGTCGACCCGATGGTTTTCATGGTTGCGGGTGGGCACGAGTACGATGGGCGCCCGCTTGTGCCACTTGACCGCGATGCAATCACGCGGGCGGCCCAGAAGATCGCCGAGGCGGGCGTCAGGAGCGTCGCGATCAACGCTCTCTTTTCGCCGCTGACCTCCGAATGCGAGGACGAGGCCGCAGAGATCGTCCGCGCGATCGTGCCCGATGTTCACATCACCCTCGCGCATACGCTGGGACGCATCGGCCTGTTGGAACGCGAGAATGTCGCCATGCTGAATGCCTCGCTCCAGGTGATCGGACGCCGTACGATCGACGCTTTCGGCGCGGCTCTGTCCGAAGCCGGTATCGACGCGCCGTTCTACCTGACGCAGAACGACGGCACTGTCGTGATGGCCGAGGTTGCGGCGCAAAGCCCGGTATTCTCTTTCGCGTCCGGTCCGACGAACTCGATGCGCGGTGCGGCCTTCCTGACCGGCCTCGACGATGCGATGGTCGCCGATGTCGGCGGGACAACGACCGACATCGGCTGCCTCGTGAACGGCTTCCCGCGCGAAGCGAACAACATTGTGAAAGTCGGCGGGGTGCGAACGCTGTTCCGCATGCCCGACCTCCTGCCCATCGGCCTCGGTGGCGGTTCGATCGTCGATGTCGACAAGGGTACGATCGGTCCGCGCAGCGTGGGCTACCGTATCACTGACGAAGCTCTGGTATTTGGTGGCCAGATCCTGACCGCAACCGACCTTGCCGTAGCCGCCGGGCGCGCCGACATAGGCGACCCTGCTCTTGTGCGTGACCTCGACCCCAAGATGGTCAAGGTCCTCCTGGCTCGTACGGTGTCCATGCTGGAGGACAGCATCGACAGGATGAAGACCTCACCCGAACCGGTCGACCTGATCGCGGTCGGCGGCGGGGCCTTCCTGATACCCGACAAGCTTGCAGGCGTTGGTCGGGTGCACCGCCTCGAACAGGCCGGTGTTGCCAACGCGATCGGTGCTGCGATGGCGCAGGTTTCGGGCGAGGTCGATCAGGTGTTCAGCGGAATGTCCCGCGAATCCGCACTTGCCGATGCCGACGGCATTGCACGCGACCGCGCGACCAAGGGCGGGGCATCGCCCGACAGCATCAAGACGATCGAAGTCGAAGATATCCCTATCGCCTATCTGCCTGGAGATTCCCGCCGCGTGCGGGTGCGTGTCGTTGGTGACATCTCTCAAGGTTCTTCCTAAAGAGGATTTCGTCCGGCGCCAATTCTGTGCGAGTGCACATTGCCGTCGGAAGGTACGGAACATGCGATCGGCTTGTTCCGGCCCTGTCTCGAGTTGACGTGCAATTGGTCGTGGCGCTCGTCAGAACGTCTTGGTCGGACGCATATTCCCATTGCTGCAGGTACGCTAACCAGTCAAACGAAGACCAAAACCTGAACAGAGCTAACTTATAAACGCGGACTCTCAGGCGAGCAGGTCAATTGCCTCTGAAGATTGGCTCACAACCCCAACCCCCGCTTCCTCCCGAACGCCCAATCCACACCTCCGCCCGGCATTCCGATGCCCGCAATCTGCTGGCCCATCCGTCGTTCCAGCGCGTCGTTCCAGGGGACGAGGCTGAAGCCCATGCCATTGTCGATCATGGCGAAGCGGCCGCTGGGGAGTTGGGTGCTGCCGGTGAGTTCGCCGCCGAAGCGGCTGCCGTGCTTGACGGGGGTCCAGTCGCGGCCGCGGCCGGCTGCCATGGCGCGGCCGATGCGGTCGATCTCGCGGGCTTCGAGGCGTTGAACGAGGTCGCGCGGGGCCCGGATGCGGCCTTGGCCGACGTCTTGCGCGTCGCCGCGTTGAATGAGGACCTGCTTTCGGCGTTCGATGGCCCGCTTAATCTCCAGGCCGAACCCTGCCTCGCGCAGGTCGCGGCTACCCTGTCGGATGAGCTCTTTGTCGAGCCAGGTGGCGCCGTCGTGCGTCACCTGTTTGTCCAGCCCGATGGGGGACACGAGCTCCAGCCGCGCGCCGGGGCCATGTTCTTCTCGGTCGTAGGCCAGCCCACGCTTAGGCAGGTCCTGCGGGACTTTCCAGTGATCCGCGCTCCAGCGTTCCACGATACCGGCGCGGCGCAGGGCCTCGAGGCGGCGGACGTGGGCGGCGACAAAGCGGTCGGGATCGGGCGTGATCTTTTCTGCCCGCGCGATCACGATGTGCCGCGACGGGTGGTAGGTGCCGTCGCTGTCCGTCGCGGCGAGGATGTTCCGGTCGGCTGCCCGGGGTTCGGTCGGTGGCGGAACGGCGGCCACGATCATGCCGCGGCCGATACCGTCGCAGTAATCCGCGCGCAACTCGACCTGATGCACCCGTCCGTCCGTGCCGTCGATGACCAACTGAACCCGGTTGCCATTGCCGTCGCCCGCGAGGTCGCGCGCCAGCACGCGGCCGGTGATCCGCTCGCGCAGCTTGTCGCGATGGACGGCGAGTTGGGCGATGCCGCGCGCAGTGTTGAGATCCTTGCCCTCGAGCGCCCGGTGCATCGACTTGATGATATCCTCACGCTCGCCCAGTGCGCGCAGCGTGCCTTCGGCGCGGTCGGAGATGTGCCATTCACCGGGCCGCACTTCCGTGGCCAGCCCCATCTTCTCGAGCCGTCGGGCGCGGGCGATCAACAGCGCGCGGTTGCGCTTCATGGTGTCAAGAGTGTCGTGATCGGGCCTGAGATCGGCGAACTCGTTGGCGGCTTCCTGCTCCGCGATCAGCATCCGGTCGAGCCGCGTGAAGCGGTCCGCCTCCACCTCTCGACGCAACTGGTCGGTGACCTCCAGTTCGGTCTGGCGGCCGAGTTCCAGCGTCACGATCTCGCTGGCCCGTTCGCGAATCCCGTGCGCGATGTAGTCGCCCGCGATGTTCAGGATCTTCCCCTGGTTGGTCACGCCGCGGACCAAAATGTGCGTGTGAGGATGCCCGGTGTTGTAGTGATCGACGGCGATCCAATCGAGGCGCGTCTGCAGATCGGCCTCCATCTGGGCCATGAGATCGCGGGTGGTCTGGCGCAGGTCGGAGAGGTCGACGCCCTCCTCACCGGAGACGATGAAGCGGAACTGGTGCCGGTCCTCGCGGCCGCGGTCGAGGAAGTCCCGACCGTCGGCGGCATCCTCATTCGCGGAATAGACCTGGCCGCGTTCGCCATCGCGCGTGACACCGTCGCGTTCGAGGTAGCGCAGATGCGCGTCGACCGCCTTGGCGCTGACGAAGGACCGCCCGCGGGCAGCACCTCGCTGCGGGTTCAGCTTCACGATCCGCGCCTTCACGGTCACCCGCCGGGCGCGCATCCGGGTCCCGTCCGGACCGCGCGACCACGGGTTCCGGCCCTTCAATTCGGCCGCAATCTTCGCACCCCGGCCGCGCGCGTTGAACCTCCCGCTCGGCTTTCCCTTTCCGGCCAGCCTGTGCGGATCACCACCCGCGCGGCGCACGGCCTGGTGCACTTGGGCAAGGAAGCCCTGCGATTTGCGGCGCACACGCGGGGGCCTCGGTTGGTGGTCCCGGGGCTTGCCGGGGCGGATGCGGAAGTCGATCTCATCGCGGGTCATGAGGTGACGATCGGGGGTTGCGTTGGGGCGGATCAAGAGGCGTCCAAAGGTCATCGCAGGCTGGCGCGTAAAGACAGGCGGTGGCGTAGGGTGCTTCCCGGTTGCGGCGCCGCGTGGCAGAAAAGAGCATTGAATTCATTGAGAAAAGTGCCAGGCCATGCCGCACGGGATCCGCGCAACGGCCTCGCCAAGACCCAAAAAACAATGTGCAGACAACAGCTTAGGGCCGAAGGCCCGGCCGGCGAGGAACTCGCTTTATCTTGCCATCCCTCCTGTTGTCTCCCGCGGCCCTCCCAGGCGAGCATGTCACGCCTTCCCAGAGGCCCAAGCATTCAGAACCAGCCGACGCTGTCCGATGCATGAGTCGTGATCCGGAAGTGACCGCCCAATTCAGGGCATCGACGACCTATTTCGGCCCAAGGTCGAGCAAGCATCCTGTCCGATTTGCACGCTGTGACAGGCCGCTTTGCGCGGCGCGTGCGCTTGCTCTGCACAAGACGCACGCGCCGCCTCATGCTGCTCGACATGGCACCCTCACGCCAATCAGCAATACGCACCGAACCGGCACGGCCGGTCGATGCCGCGCGGATCGAAGCGGCACTGGTGAAGGTGGCCGTGCTTGTCACACAGGACTCGGCCTTCGCGCCGGTCTTCGAGCGGCTGGAAGCGGAACTGGCCGCGGCCGTGAAGAAGGAAGAGCAGTTGTCGGAAGCGCAGCGCCGGGCGCGGGCGTTGTTGGCTCAGAGGGCGATGCGGGCGACGAGTTCTGCGACGTGTTCCAGTGATGCGCCCTTGCCATACCGCTCCCGGTCGAGCCGGTGACCGAAAAGGTCGCGGCGGATGCGGTCGTCGATCCCGGCGGCAAGCATGCGGTCCTCGAAGGCATGGCGCAGGGAGTACATCGAGTGGCGTGGGGTCTCGAGCAGGCCGTTGGCGCGGAGGAACTTGTTTACGACCGCGCTGAGGGTCGCACGGTTGCGATATCGGGGGAAGCCCTCGGGGTATTGCTTGAAAGCTTCCAGAGATACCCCAGTCAGAGGGATCACGCGGCGGGCGTACTGGCTCTTCAGCTGCCGCCCCTCGGGTTTGATGGAGATATGGGGCACGTCGCAATCCAGCCGGATCGTCTCGACCGTCAGCGCCGCCCCTTCGGACGGTCGGTAGCCGGTGTTGATCATTCCCAAGAGCAGGGCGCGGGCCTGACCGTTCAACCCGTTGAGCGCACTTGGGGCCAGCAGCCGCGACTTGATCCAGTCTTCACTGAACGGTGGACGGGTCCGCGCTTCGCCTTCCTTGAACGACAACTCGCCCAAGGGCAGCGCCAGGCCCAGCCGCTTCATCGTGTTCACGGTCTTCAACACATCGCCGAGGTGGATGAGGTCCTTGTTCGCCGAGTTCGCGGTGACCTCGCCCGCCTCGATCCGGTCGAGCCAGTGCTGACGGAAGTCCAGCATATCGTCGCGGGTGATATTGGCGATCTCCTTGTCGCCAATGATTGCGACGAAGTTCTTCACCGCCTTCTTGCGCGGCGCTTCCCAGCGGCGAAGTTGGTCCTCACTCTTGCCGAAGGTCTTCTCCCTCGCGAGCGTCCAATAGAGTTGCAGCGCCTTGGTGACAGTGATGCGGGGCTCGGGAACGGTGCCGAGAAGAGCGGCGGCCTCGGCGGGGTCGGGCTGGTTTGCGGGAGCCGGGATCGCTTCGATACGTTCGACAACGTCCTCGACCGGCAGTTTGGCCACATTGCCCGCGTCCAAATACCGAAAGCCCCGGGCCTGAGCGAGGTCGCGGGCGGCTTCGCAACGGGCCTCTGCATCCGCGCTGTTCCCGGCCAGACGGGCCTCCCAGGCCTCGACCATCTGGGACCACGCGCGATCCGCCTTGCTGCGGGCGATCATCTCCGAGTCGGTGTGCAGGCTGATCCAGACGGTTTCGCGCCGCTCGATCCCCTGATAC
The DNA here is from genome assembly GCA_013042605.1 of Paracoccaceae bacterium. Taxonomy (GTDB): domain Bacteria; phylum Pseudomonadota; class Alphaproteobacteria; order Rhodobacterales; family Rhodobacteraceae; genus JABDPT01. The sequence goes on along the minus strand of JABDPT010000186.1, from coordinate 1,104 downwards.
CGGCGCGGGACCCGTCGGCGGAGGTGGTAGAGACGGCCTCGTTTCGCGATGCTCATGGCGGACAACCCCCCCGTTTGTGCAGCGAATTGTGTAGCAAAATGTGCAGCAAATCAAGCGGACCGGGAACCGCCGCAAGCGCGAAAACGCCGAAATTCGCACTGTTATCAGCGCGTAACGAAACAGCGATCTTGGGGCAAATGGCGGAGAGACAGGGATTCGAACCCTGGGAACGCTCATCACGCTCAACGGTTTTCAAGACCGCCGCATTCGACCACTCTGCCACCTCTCCGCGCGGTGCAGTCCTAGTCGCTGACGGGCGCTTTTGTAAAGACCCTCGCGCCCGATCGCGCCCGCCGGCATGCACAGCGGCAGAGTGGCCCCACAGCGTCGGTTTTCCGCCGACTTTTCCGCCTCTCATCTTCCCTTAAGGGCGTGCCCGCGCTAGAGTTCGGCTAATTCGCGCATCGTGGCGCATGTCGCGGTGACCCTAAGATCGAGCAATCAACGGCTGGAAACCAGCAAATGCGTGCCAAAGGCGCGCTTACAGGGGGCAAGGAATGGCTACAGGATTTCCCAAGGCAATCATCGCGGCGCTTGCGGGCGCGTTTCTTCTAAGCGCTTGCGAAGGTAGGCAAAACCCCTTCTCGCAGTTGCTAGAACCGGCCGAGGAACCCGCTCAGGCCGCCGCTGCGCCCGGCGAAGTGATCGAGCGCGACGTCGAAGCGCCCGACGTCTTTGCCGCCCGGGAAGAAGGCCTTTGGGACGGCCGCCCGTCGCTTGGCGGTGTCTGGGTCGCGCATCCCGATGTCAAGGATCCCGAGCGGGTGATCGTGCGCAACGAGGCCAATGGCGACTTCGTGATCGGCGCGCTGTTCCGGCGTGACCGCGAAAGCCCGGGCCCGCGGATCCAGGTCTCGTCCGATGCCGCGGTCGAGCTGGGCATGCTGGCCGGTCAGCCGACCGAGCTGAACGTCGTGGCCCTGCGGCGCGAGCAGATCCCGGTCGAGCCGCCGGCGGACGAGATGATGGCCGAGGCTCCGTCCACCGAGATGGCCGCCGCTGCCCCGGCGCCCGCCGCGCCGGCGCCAGCGGCCGCTCCGGCCC
>JABDPT010000183.1 GCA_013042605.1 Paracoccaceae bacterium | reverse complement strand
CGCGGGTCGTCAAAGCCTTTGAATTGACCTGCCTGACCGAAACCGAGCCGCGGGTTTTCAACGGCCCCAGCCTGATCCTTGCCGGGCGGCAGGACAGTTGGTCGGGGTATCTCGACGCGATGGACCTCATGCCACTATTTGCGCGCGCGACGCTGGGGGTTCTGGATACCGCCGGTCATGGTCTGCCACTTGAGCGGCCCGACCTGTTTCAAGCACTTGTCCGCGATTGGCTGCTGCGGCTTGATCGGCAGGCTGGCCCAACGCCCTAACCTGCGCTTTCGCTGCGGCACCCCTGTTCGCGGGCCTCACATCCGCTAAGTCTGGGGTAGATGGGACAAAACCACCGATGATCACGCACCGCCTTTCACGTCTGAAGAACGCCGTTCTTGTGTTGGGCCTTGCTCTGGCCACGCTCTCGGTCGTGCAGCTCGAGCGGGCGCGGCTTGGCGTCGAGATGCGCGATCTCGACGCCGGCACCACGCCCGCCACGCTGTATCAGACCGACGAAAGCGGCCCCGTCGTCGTCATCGCCCACGGATTCGCCGGGTCCCGCCAGTTGATGGAGGCGTTTTCGCTGACCCTCGCCCGGTCCGGCTTTCGCGTCGTGGCCTTCGATTTTCAGGGCCACGGACGCAACCCTGTGCCGATGTCCGGCGATGTGACGGCGATCGAAGGGACGACCGCGCGGCTGGTGGATGAAACCCGACGGGTGATCGACGCCGCGCGCGCGGAAACCGGATATGCCGGCCCTGTCGCACTTTTGGGGCACTCGATGGCCACGGACGTCATCGTGCGCGCGGCGGATGGTGACCCGGGCATCGGCGCTCTCGTCGCCGTGTCGATGTTTTCAGAGGCCGTGACAGCCACCGCGCCGGACAATCTTCTGATCATCACCGGCCAGTGGGAGCCCTATCTGCGGACCGTCGCGCTGGACGCGGTGCGACAGGTGTACCCCGGCGCCGATGAAGGGCAAACCGTGCGGGCGGATGACCTGCGCCGCCGGGCGGTTGTCGCACCCTTCGTCGAACATGTCGGCGTGCTTTACAGCCCCGTCTCGCTGCGCGAGGCGCGTGAATGGATCGGTGAAAGTCTGGGGCACTCGGTCAGCGACAGCCTTGCCGCAACCGGCCCGTGGCTTTCGGGGTTGATGGGGGCGCTTGTTCTGCTGGTCTGGCCGCTGGCGGCACGTCTTGGTCCGCGCCAGCCTGTCCCCGACCCGCTGCCCCTGCGATGGTTTCTGGCGATCCTCGCGCTGCCGGCGGTGCTTGCGCCGGTCATTGCCACGCAGGTAACGCTCGACATTCTGCCGGTCATGGTCGCCGACACGCTGGCCCTTATGTTCCTGATCTTCGGAGGACTTCAATTGATCGGCCTTCGGCTGGTCGGACTGCGCCTGGGCCGCATCCATTGGCCCGCCCTCGTCTTTCTGGTGCTCTGGGGGATCGGTGTCTTCGGGATTGCCCTTGATCGATACGGCGCAAGCTTCCTGCCGATACCCGAGCGTGTGGCCATCATCGCCGCCCTGACGCTTGGCACCGTGCCCTTCATGCTGGCCGATGCCGCACTGACCGGGGCCGGTCAGGCGCCGTTCTGGCGGCGGGCTGCGGCGCGTATCGCCGTTTTCACGGCGCTTTCGATTGCCGTCGCGCTTGATCCCGAGCGGCTCTTCTTCATCGTGATCATTTTCCCCGTGCTTTTGCTCTTTTACGTCGTGCACGGGCTGATGGGCCGTTGGATCGGGCAACATGCCGGACCCATGGCCGCCGGGCTTGGGCTTGGTCTGGTCCTGGCATGGGCGCTTGGCGTCAGCTTTCCGCTGTTCGACCCCGGGCTTTAGCGCGCAAGGATCAAATCCGCCTGCAACCCGCCCAGTTGCACGCTTTCGCCAAGCCGCAGCGTGCCGCCATGCTGGCGCGCGATGTCGCGCACGATCGACAGGCCAAGCCCGACGCCGCCGCCGCGATCCTGATTGCGGGCGTCATCGAGCCGCGAGAAGGGCTTGAGCGCGTCGCCGCGCTGGCTTTCGGGGATGCCGGGGCCGTTATCTTCGACCGTGAAGCGAACCGCCCGATCGGAAAGGGCCACGCTGACAATGGCGCGGGTGCCATAGCGTTCTGCATTCGAGATCAGGTTTTCAAGCGCGCGTTCCACGGCCAGCGGACGCATGGCCACCCGCCCTTCGCCTTCGACCGGCCCCATGCTCACAACGTCGGACCCGCGCCGGGCATTCGCCACCAGACGCTCGGCCAGCGCGATCGGATCCACCGGTTCGGGGTCTTCGGTCGCGTCGACACGGGCAAAGCCCAGAAACGTATCGAGCATCTTTTCCATATCCGTCACATCGCGCAGCAAGGCGCGTGTGTCTTCGTCATCCGGCAGCATCGTCAGCCCAAGCTTGAGCCGGGTCAGCGGCGTGCGCAGATCGTGGCTGACCCCCGACAACATGAGCGTGCGCTGTTCGATATGCCGCTCGATCCGCGCACGCATGTCCAGAAATGCGGCACCCGCCGACCGCACTTCGGTCGCGCCCGAGGGCCGGTAAGGCTCGCTCCGTCCCTTGCCGAAAGCGGTCGCAGCCTCGGCCAGCCGACGGATCGGGCGGACCTGATTCTTGAGAAACAGGAACGAGATCACCGTCACGATCAGCGACACGAAGACCATCAGAACCAGCAACTGATGCGGGTTGGACGCCGACACCCGTGTGCGCGGAAACACCACCAGGGCCGGGCCATGCACCGTGTCGAGCGCGAGGCGCACCTGCTTGTCATCGGTTACAAGGTCGACAGCGGCGAGGCCCGGGACACGTTCCTTCAGCACGCGGGTCACCACGCGCCCCGACAGATCATAGAATTTCCGGGCATCGGCGGTTGGCCGGGCCTCGGAAAAGCGCAGCTGTATCCCAAGCGCGCTGGTTAGATCCCGGGTTTGCGTCCGCGCGGCGTCGGCGCTGGTCGCAGCGTCGATACGCGCGGTCATAAGTTGCAGCTCCTGCGCAGTTGCCCCGGTCATCTGTTCGGTGACATTCTCATAGAGACGCTGGATAAAGACGTAAGAGACCACAAGCTGGATCGTCAGAATCGGCACCAATAGAATAAGCGCCGTGCGCCCGAAAAGAGAGCGCGGGACATATCGTTTGAGCCAGCCGAACCGCATGGCTAGACCCTAACCATTGCGGGGCCGAGGAAAAGGACCAATCATGAGCGACCGTCCAGAGCCCGGCCAGTGCGTTGAATTGGCCTCAATGGTGCGCCGAATCCTTGCGCCGAACCCGTCGCCGATGACGTTCTGGGGCACCAATACCTATCTGGTGGGCGATGCCACGCTGGCGGTGATCGACCCCGGCCCGGACGACACCCGGCATCTGGCCGCGATCCTGTCGGCCATCGGCGGGGCGGCGGTCAGCCACATTCTGATCACGCACGCGCATCGCGACCACAGCCCGGGCGCGGCCGCGCTTTCGGCGGAAACCGGGGCGCCGATCTATGGCTTTGGCCCGCCGGATGCCGGTCGAACGCCCGTGATGCAGGATCTCGCCGCGCGCGGTCTGGCCGGGGGTGGCGAAGGCGTGGATATGGGCTTTGCCCCCGATGTGACACTCGCGGACGGCGCCCAGATCAGCAGCCCGGACTGGCGCATGACGACCCTTCACACACCCGGCCATTTCGCAGGGCATCTGTCTTTTGCCCTGGACGACCTGATCTTTACCGGCGACCACGTGATGGGCTGGGCCTCGACCCTGATTTCACCCCCCGACGGGGATGTGGCGGCCTTCCTGAGCTCGTGCGACGTGCTGGCGGCCCGCAAGGCCCGCCGCTTCTTTCCCGGCCACGGCGCCCCGGTCGACGACCCGGCCCCGCGCCTCGATTGGCTGGTGGCCCACCGCAAGGATCGCGAGGCGCAAATTCTGGACGCCTTGCACGACGGCCCGGCAGATGCCGCCACGCTTGCCGCGAAACTCTATACCGATACGCCCGCCTCACTCATGCCCGCCGCCGCGCGCAATGTCCTGGCCCATCTCATTGATTTGACGGAACGCCGGATCGTCAGCCCCGATCCGGATCTGCGCGCCGAGGCGGTTTTCACACGGGCCTGACGATCGGCAAACGCATTTGCCAAATCCCTCTAGACGGCGCGAAACACCCTTGCTATATCGCGCCTCGGTGTTCCGGCGTAGCTCAGCGGTAGAGCAGTTGACTGTTAATCAATTGGTCGTAGGTTCGATCCCTACCGCCGGAGCCAAAAATTCTCATAATAACAAGAGCGTAAGCCCGGCGCGGCGCTTGCTTTGATCCGCTAGAATGCTCAGGGGTAACGTTTGGGGTAACAGATTAGCCCTTTTCCAGCGTCGCGCACTGTTCAATGAGGTCACCGGTCATGCGGACCGCGATATCTAGCACAGAACCGATTCCGCCCTGATCCAGCGGCACGGGACTGCCGTCATCTTGAAAAGCGTGTAGAGCGGTCTTCAGAAGAGTATGAAACTCGTGCGCCACTCCGGACAAGCGATGCCAAGAAACCCGCGCATACCACCGCTGTTTTGCCTATTCGATGTGTTACAATCGAGCGCCAGTCTAGGCTTTGGTCACGGCCGGTATGCGGACAAAAAGGTCTTTTGCGCCAATTAGGCCAACTGTCGGTTTCGGCCCTTAGCTGCCTTTCACCAGTGCGCCCGAATGCTGCAACGCCGCCCACCGAAACCGCCATTCGTTGTGGCTGCGCAACTAGAACACTCGGCATGATGTACCTCGATTGAGCTTTTCCGATTTGGTGTGCGATGTGTATCGTCTTCTGTTAGAAGTGATGAGGGACGAGCAGCGATGAATCAGCAAGAACGGAAAATCATTAGTTTGATCCTTAACGAGCAGCGCTCTGCCCGACCTCAGGACAAGTTTTTCTGACAAGACTGCCAAGGCTTCTCGAGCCGCATGCACGTGGTAGGCACTGCTTGGTCTGGCATCATCGCTGAAGGCGGGTGCGCTCCATCCCGGTGATGGGCTCA